>JAHALQ010000008.1 GCA_018362935.1 Pseudomonadota bacterium
GCGGGAGAGTAAGTCGTCGCCAGATCTTCTAAACATACCAAACTCCTTTACTTGTTTTATGTTATCCCCTGTTTAATCAATCAGGGGATTTCTTTTTTTTATTATCCCCCTGATTAGGGGGCTTTCTTTGCTCTATTCCCTCATCATTACCGCGCAGGAAACACGCGTGGGGTGTATAAAAAAATTAGAAATTTGCTCCGTTACAGAAATCCGGACTCTTTGCTAAAGCTTCATACATAGCATATTGCCATGAGTTTATTCCTAAGGGGACGTGTCTTTCTGCTTCGTCGTTCAGATATTGTTTTATATCATCAATAAAGCAATTTTGTTCATCAATCATTTTTTTTACATATGTTTTGATAACAGGAAGGAAGCGTGCGGCCTGAGATGAATATATTGTGCCAAGTTTCAGAAGCTCAAATTGTTTGCATAGGCGAGCATATGTCGTTTGGTCAATTTTCTTGTTTATATAATAGGAAATAACGTAACCGCCATTAGAATACAAACATTCAGCTTTGAGCCAGCAGATGTTCTGCACGTCGTCATAGTATGGGTGGATTAAGGTATTTTCTTTTGTAGTTGGCGCATATTCAAGCTTGTTTTTATTGCAATTACTGCAGCAAGGCACAAGATTATATGGCAGTAATGCATAAGGGGTATAAAGTTTTTTAGAAAGAAAGTGGTCAATCGTTGCAACCGGTCCATGGGAACAAAAAGGGCATATGTTATTATGCGCTAGAGAAAGTATATAATCGTAATTTTTTCTTTTGGCACCGCTGTATATACTATTATAAATTTTTATCAATACGGGATAATCTTGGCATTTGTCGAGGGTATGGATATTACCGTTGCTCGTAACCTTATCATAGTTTTGGCCATAGGATATTATTTTCTCTTTAATGGTCAGAGCTTGTATATAATGAGGGGTGGGAGTTTTAGGAAGGCAATTGTCAAAAAATTCACGGATACCTATTTGCGGTTTATCTATTTTGTACATTTTTATCTCTTTCATAGATAAGCGAACGGAGAATAGATTGTCCGTCAGTGCCGAGCATGTTATTGAAATGTTGTATTATTTCATCGTAACTAAATCCTTTGCCGACTTCTTGAGCTAGCAGGTTGTAAAATCCGGAATTCATGACTTCAAGCCCGAAAACTTCATGAGTCAGAGTGCTGACATTTTCGCCGAAGGTTTCAATTCGCGGTTTACGGATGTTTGTTATGTCACCATACCTGTCAATGATATGAACACAGCTTTGGGGAACTTCCTGCAAAACGACCGGCGAGTGTGTGGCAATAATCGCAACGCCGTTTCGATTCCTCATCAGTTCAGATAATGCTCGAAGATAAGCCGATAATAAAGGGGGATGCAGATGATTTTCAGGTTCGTCAATCAAAACAAGAGTTTTTTCTTCCGTCAACTCAACCAATTTGACAAGCGAGAGAAGAATTATTTTATGGCCGGAACTCAATTCTTTGCATAAATTGTTTATTTTTTTATTTTGAGCGTCTGTATCAAGGGTGTTTATTAACTCTTCAAAATTGTGTTCGGCAAATATCGGGTCAGAAGACAAGATTGTCAAAGCTTTTTCAAATCGGTCTTTATAACTTCCGGTACAGCATTTGATAAAAGCTTCCTTGAGTTCTTTATGTAGAGTTGCGGGTGATTTGTTATCAAGTAATATTTTATTTTTTTCTTTGTCTTTTTTCCATTGTCGGAGACCAATATAGTTATATATTATGCCACGGCTGGCCTGCGCTTCATCTTCATGCGGCGGTTCATTATTATCAAAAGGGCTAAAAATGACAGCAATCAGTTTTGAAAAATTGGTTTCATCAAATGTCTGATTTATGAAGTTATAAGTATTATTAAATTTTACTTCTACCTTAAATCTAAGATGAGCGTTTTCTTCATCAGTCAGGTTGCTGATAAGTGCAGAAAGCAATTGTGTTTTGCCTGAGGCATTTCGACCGATGATTACATGAACATTTGACGGAGGCATAGTGTGTGGTGTAACATGTATATCGAGTTGTGGTTTGTTTTCTTTGTCAAGAATTATACTGAAATCGTAGGGGGATAAGATGAGCTGTCCTTGCAGAATGGATTTGAAATTCTTTTCAATCTGAATGAGGTTAATGTTTCTGAGCAAGGAGGTTTTAAAAGCTTCTGTTTCAACAAATTCATGCAAAATATTATCATTATAAACGCAGTCGTTTAACGAAATAAGAATATCGCTTCTGATATTTTTATCCAGCATCATTAATTGTTCGTAATAGCTCTGTCCTTGACCCAGAGAACAATAATTAGCCGGTAGTTCAGTAAAAAAATCAGGGAGGGATACTGCTCCGTGCGTCATATCTTTTTGCATAATTTTAACCCGGCCGATTTCATAACTTCCGGTATCACCGATATATTTCAGATAAAACGTCGTTTTGAATGAAAAATCATCCCAGCTGTCCCGAACTAAAATGCATTTACCCAAGTGGTTGCCGGACGCGGAATTATAATTAGATATTATAAATTGCATAAACAAGTTTCCCTATTCTTTTAATAGGTAATTATATTACCAAAAAATAACATGCGCAATAATGGTTTTGTTGATATTTAAGAAATCGTTGGATGACTTTCTTGGCTATACTAGTAATCGGTACTTAGGATTATATGCAGCCGTATAGTAACGAAACATATTTGTTTTTGGCACATAATACAATACTAATTTCGGCAGACAAAATTATTTGTCTCAGATATATCTGGATAATTTATAAAACTAGCCCCCGCTTTGACGGGGGCTGAAATTTATTTATTTTCTTCTTTGTCGGATGGTTCTTTTTGAACATCCGCTTTGTCAGACGGCACATTTTTTAACAGGAAATATTCCAGAATCATGACAGCCAAGAAGAAAGCCAGTTTTCCACTGGTCAGGCCGATGTAACCGAGAATATAAAGAACGATATATACGGTCAGCAAACTTATCACGCTGCTGCGCATTCTTAAGTCAAAGCTGAATTTCTTCTTCATGGCAGCGGCCAGAAGATAAGCGCAGGTCGCATAGAAAATGCTTAGGATAAATAAGAAAAGAAAAATAAATGCCGCGCCGAAGACCGCGCTGATGACGGCTGTCCACGTCAGAAGAGAGGTAAACCCTTCGGTATAATCCGCTTTCGGCAAATCAACATTTCCTTCCAGCTGGTTAATGCGGATCTGATTGCTGTTAATAGTGTAGATTGTCGTGCGGGTCAGATAAACGCCGTCAGCCAGTTTGGCGGTATTGAGCTTGTCGACTTTTGTATTAATGACAAACGGGAGCATAATTTCTCTGCCTTCAATGTCCAAATGAGCCTGGCGCACAGTGTTGAGCGGCTCGACAACTTTGCCGTTTTCAATCTTCAAAGGCAGCATCTGGTCGGCAACGGCCTGCGCATAAGGGATATAATTTGTTCCTGCGAAACGGATAAACAGCCCCAGGAACACACTGAGAATAAGGGAAAACAAAAGCAGATAGCGAATGCCGAGGCCTTGGGCGTTGGCAACATAATTTAGAATTTTTTTCATAATGCAAATCCTTTCCGAATAAGTAATACTATATAAATATTCTTTTATAGAGCTTTTGACACGATTCATCCGCCGTTTATCAACAGAATTAAGCAGACACGTTCTGCTGTTGCAATTTACGAATTCCGGTTAACGCCTTTATATCGGCAGCAATGGTTGCAGGGGCGAAGATAATGCCCTGAATGCCGATTGTTTCAGCCGCTTTGACATTTGCGGCTTTGTCGTCGACAAAAGCGGTTTCCTGCGGGGTGGCGTTCAGTTTGCGAAGAACTTCCCGATAAATAAGCAAATCAGGTTTAAGCAGCCCTAAATCATATGAGGTGAAAACATATTGCGGTCTGATAATGTCACTGGTGCGGCTGCTGCCGCACAAAATCGGCAACGCATTGGAAAGCAGGCAGTTGATAATGCCGTTTTCTTTCAGTATTTCCTGGACTCTGCGGGTTTCTGCATGATATTCGCTGATGCCTTCCCAAAACAATCCAAACAGACGTTTTTCGACCAGTCCGGAAAAATCAATTTCATACTGTCGGCACAACTGCTGCATCATTTCCGCCGTTGTGATTTTTCCGAGCATATACGGTCTGAAATCAAACAGAGGCTTGCCGGGCTTGACAGGGGAAGTCTCCTCAATCCATCTGGCCAGAGGATCCAGCGAATAGCGGTAGACAACGTTTCCGACATCCCATATGCAGTATTTTATTGCCAAAGAAACCTCATCTGAATTTGCGTATCATATCTATGATAGTGCTTAATTTATTATACTCGTTTTTACTGCCGGTGATGAATTCATCTTCCATATCCAAAACCAGAATATTGGCCTGCTGGTTGGCAATTTCCTTACCCAGCAGAATATTGTCGTGATGCCGGCGCAAATGTTCTTTCAATGTGGCCGTTTCGTCAATATAAGGTTTGAGCAGGCCGTTGCGCTTGGTATAGCCGGTGGTAAAATAAAAAATCGCAAGAACCGCCGCAAAAATCAGCAAAACGGCTGTCAGCGAAATAACTGAAGACATTATGATGACAGTCAGCAGTATCAGGGCTGTCCCCGCCGCCTTTGCCAAAATATTAAACAGGTTGCGCACGGATTGCACATAAAACAGAAGGCAGCCGGCAAACAGCGCCAGAGTTCCGGGAATCAGCACTTTAAGAATGGGCAGATTATCAGAAAACAGAGCCGTGAAAGTTTCGCCGGCAAACAGCATTGCCAGGCTGAAAGCAATGTAGCCGCTGTTGAGTTTAATCCGGAAAGAAGTCATGCTGTTTCTGACTTCTTTTTCAATAAACCGTGATGCGCGGCGGATTTTAACCAAATTATTTTTATTGACGTTAAACACCGCCTCGCTGGTGCCGAACATGGCAAGAACGGCTTTTTGTTCGTTTTTGGTCAGGTTTTTAAGGTGATCGGTTCGTTTGACCAGCAAAATCGTGTCGTCTGACTGCTGAATGTCGATAACGTTCTTTTTATACAATTCCAGAATAAAAGCGCCGAATGACTTGGCATCGTATCTGTTGGCATAAAGAAACCGTATCAGCGGGGCGGTTTTGCGCAGCGTAATTTTTAATTGTCCGACATTGCGGCGGATATATCTGCCTGAAAGCGCAAATCCGGCTGCAATCATCAGCAGCGCCATGGCGCTGAAGACAACATCACTGTGTTTTTCTATCAGGCGAAACCAGCGGTCGCCGAAAGTCTGCGCGCTGATAACGCCGTGCGGCAGCGAACTTATGATATGAAAACCTTCGCCGATAAACAGCGGCCGTGTGCTGCGGTAGCCGAAAGACGTCGGCGTCAGTTTGACAATGTTGCCCCAGTTCGGGCTGAGGTTTGTCGGCGAGCCTATCAGAACAACCTGGCCGAGCGGTTCGCTGGCCAGAGGATAAGTGATTGTGGCACCGCTTTTGCCGATAACGAGATTCCAGGAACTGCCGGTGACATCCCAGTAAAACTCGTCAAAATCCGGATAAACGCCCATCAGGTTGTGCGCCAGATAGACCAGCCGGAAGGTATAAACGCCGGGGTTCAGATTTTCTTCGGCCACAGGGCTGATAAGGAAACCGCGCCCGCTGCGGGAAAGTTTGTAATCGGCGGGAATGCCGTTTATATCGGCGCTGACAAAGGTATAGCCCAAATCCTGTCTTGAACCGTCGCGCAGCAGGATTGTTCCCGGCAGGCTGCGGCGGATGCCGTTTGTTACCTTTTCGCCGTTGGCAACCACGGTAATTGTTTCTTCAAACTTAACCGTACCCTCCGGCAGAATGTCAATTTTGGTCATCAGGTAAGGAATATGTTCGCGCGCCGGGATAAGGACTTTTTCAGGGCTGTCGGGTAATACCGCCTCAATAACCGGAAAGTTTGGCCTTTCCCATGCCCGGCGCTGCTCGGCAATCTGCGGTGCGACAGCCGGCAGGCGGATTTCGGATGGGCCTTGAGGTTTGATAACCTTTGCCAGGGCGGCTTCGTAAATTTTTTGGAATTCGGACTTCTGCTGTTCTTTCAGCATTTGCTGGGCTTCGGGGCTGCGGACGGTATGGATGTTGCCTGTGGTCACTTTTTGCGTGTCTTCGATAACGGTATTTTTAATGCGGTCTTCCAAAAAGCTTTCCAGCGCGTCGCTGGTCATATTGCGAACGGCAGGCGTTTCGTTCTGGGCCTGAGTCTGGGGCTGGGGAATGGCGGATTGGTCGGAGATTTCCGTAATTTTGGCCGATGCCGAAACGGTTGCCGCCGCAATGTAACAAACCGCAAGAAAAATTTTTTTCATAACTAGACACTCTTTATTAACAAATAAAAGATATCTGTTATTATAAGCCATAAGTATTAAAAAGTTATAAAGGAGTTTTGAACGATGGACGAACAAAAAGTAGCGGCAATCATCCTTGGCGCCGGTAAGGGAACCCGCATGAAGTCTGATTTACCGAAAGTAATGATGCCTGTCGGCGGCAAACCGATGATCCGCCATATTCTTGATACGCTTGAAGAAATTAAGGCCGACAAAATTGTCACCGTGATTGCCCCCGACGGCGATTTGGTCAAAAAAGAAGTTGCGCCGTACCCGACCTGCGTTCAGGAAAAACAGCTCGGCACCGGCCATGCCGTCGTTGCGGCGCGCTCTGAGCTGTTTGGTTTTAAAGGCGATATTCTGGTGATTTTCGGCGACCAGCCGTTATATACCAAAGATACCATGCAAAAGCTTCTTAAAAAACGCCGCGAAGGTTATGCCGTTGTCTGTCTGGGTTTTCGTCCCAAAGATCCGGCGCGCTACGGCAGACTGATTATGGACGGGGCAGACTTGAAGCGCATTGTCGAATTTAAAGACGCCACCGATGAGGAAAAAGCCATTGATTTGTGCAATTCCGGCATGATGTGTTTTGACGGCGAAAAACTTTTTGAGATTTTGGCCGCCATCAGTAATGAAAATGCCGCCGGTGAATATTATCTTACCGATGCGGTAGAAGTCGCACTTCGCAAAGGATACAAATGCAGCGCCGTTGAATGTCCGGTTGAAGAAGCTTCGGCCGCCAACACGCTGGAAGAATTGGCTTTGCTGGAAGAGCTTCTTCAAAAGCGCAATGCGAACAAAGGAAAATAATGACATTTATTAAAAATCATTGGTTTGGTCTGCTTGGCGGTATTGTCATTTTTGTGTTTATGAGCGTGTTCGTGCTGGTGCTGCTGTCGCCGCGTCAGGACGCGCAAGGCCGCGGCTTTATCCCCTGTACCCGGCAATTGGCCGAAAAACTGCTCAACTGTCCGGAAGAGCACAAAATAAGATGCCTGTTCAGCGCAATAGCTCAGAACACTTGGTGCGATATGAAAGTTATCGGCGGCGGTTTTGCCGATTGGGCAGCCGGGAAGCAAACGGCGCCGTGGAGTAATTATATTTTCATTCCTGAAAAAGTCCGCGACGAAACTTTTGATGAGGAAGCCGAGGCCGAATATTTGAAAAACAATCCGTCACCGGCGGCCGAAATGCAGAAACTGCAAAAATTAAACGAGGAATTGGAAAATGAAATCACCAGAGAAGAAGTCGACGAAAACGAAAAACCCCGCTGATGTTCCCGGCTGGGATTTGGGCGATTTATACAAGGGCATGGATGACCCGCAGATTGAAAAGGATTTGCAGCGCTATAAGAAGCTCAATGCCGCGCTTGCCAAAAACTATAAGGGGAAGTTTGCCGCCATTGCGCCGGCGGATTTTTTCAAAGCATTGCAAAATGTTGAAGAAACCGGAATTCTCGGCAGCAAATTGGGCGTTTTTGCCTACCTGAACATGGTCACCCGCATGAAAGATACCAAGGCCGTCGCTTTTTATCAGAGTATTGACGAGCGCATGACCGATTACAGCAAACCGTCGATTTTCTTCACGCTTGAAATTAACCAACTGTCCGAGGATAAGTTCCGCGAACTGCTGGCCGATAAAGGGGTAGCGTATTACAAACCGTTTTTGGAGCGCGTCCGCCGTTTTAAGGCGCACGAGCTGTCCGAACCGGTTGAAAAAGTGTTTCTCGAGAAATCCGTAACTTCCGGCGGCGCATGGCGGCGTTTGTATGACGAGCATTCCGCGGCTTTGGAATATACCGTTGACGGTAAGAAGTATAACGATGCCGAAATTTCCAAACTTCTGTTGGATAAAGACCCGGAAATCCGCGCCAAAGCCGGAAAAGAACTTAACCGTGTCTGCCGCGAAAATGCCAAGTTGTTTACTTTTATTTACAATATGATTGTCAAGGACAAGTCAATCAGCGATGACAACCGCGGCTATAAATCTCCGGTTGCCGCGCGCAATCTTGATAATCAGGTTGACGACAAGGCGCTTCAGGCGCTGACCTCTTCGGTTCGTGCCCAATATGCCAATCTGGCGCACCGTTTCTATAAGCTCAAGTCCAAATGGCTCGGTGTCGACAAAATCCAGTACTGGGACAGGAACGCGCCGCTGCCGTTCAGTTCTGACCGCCATTACAGTTGGGACGAGAGCGTCAAAATCGTTTTGGATGCCTATGAGCGTTTTTCGCCGAAGCTCAAAAAACTGGCTGAGCCGTTTTTTGACAAAGATAAGTCATGGATAGACGTGCCGCCGCGCGACGGCAAACGCAGCGGGGCTTTTGCCATGCCGCTGCCGGCCAAATTCCACCCCTATCTGATGCTGAATTTTGTCGGCAAACAGAATGATGTCCTGACTCTGGCGCATGAGCTGGGGCACGGATGCCACATGCGTCTGAGTATCAAACAGGGCGAGCTGAATGATGACACGCCGCTGACGCTGGCCGAAGTCGCGTCAGTTTTCGGCGAGATGATAACTTTCCAGTCTTTGCTGTCGCAGCTGGATGATGACAAGGAAAAATTGTGCCTGATTGCCTCCAAGGTCAATGACATGATAAATACCGCTGTCCGCCAGATTGCGTTTCATTTCTTTGAAACCCGCGTCCATGAAGAACGCAAAAACGGCGAGCTGCCGCCCGAACGGCTGGATGAAATCTGGGTTGAGGAAATGCGCGAGAGCTTAGGCGCCAATGTGATTGTCGACGATGACAGCAAGTCGATATGGCCGATTGTCAGCCACTTCTTCCACAGTCCGTTTTATGTTTACGCCTATTCTTTTGCTGATTGCCTGGTCAATTCGCTGTATCAGGTTTATCAGGAAGGCAAGGTTAAGGACTTCCCGGACAAATATCTCAAGATGTTGAGCCAGACCGGTGTCAAACGTTATGACGAATTGCTCAAACCTTTCGGTCTGAACGCCAGAAGTCCCGAATTCTGGAACAAGGGGCTGAGCCTGATATCGTCTTATATTGATGAACTGGAGCGACTGGATAAGAAAATCGGTTTGTGATAAAAAGAAAATGGCGGGGATTATTCCTCGTCATTTTTGACTTCAACGACTTTTTTGGCAATTTCCATATAATGGTCGGAGGCCGCGGGCGTTCCGGCATAGCCGAGTGAGTAGCCCTTGACGCGGAAACCGTAGGGATTGAAAGTATAATCAAACGAGCGCACGCCTTCTTCTTCGTCGGGGTCGTTTTTAATGTCAACGTAATAAACCCGCAGATACGCCCGCCAGATTCCGGTCTGCGGGTCGGGGAAGTCCTTGCTGGTCGTAATGGTGCGGAACTGCGCAAGCCATAATTCGTTGGTCAGCTGTTTAATCCAGTCGATTTCGATTTTGCGGATGACCTGCTGGTCAATCAGATTGACAATGGCGTTATAATCCATTTTGTATATAAACTGTTGATAGGTTCCGATTGTCGACAGCTGAAAAAATTCCGAACTTCTGTCCCAGCGGTAAATCAGGTCGGCGTAGGAGTTGGGAATTTCATGCCGCAGCTTGATGTAGCGGCCGATAAGGTCTTCGCTGAGCAGCGACAGCGGGTTTCCGCGGACTTCTGCTGCGGCGGAACGTTTCAGGCTGCTGGTTGCGTTATCCACTTCATAGAAAGCGGGCGTGGATTTTTTTTGCGGTAGCAGGATATAAACCGCCATCGCCAGCATAATGGTAATGCAAATGCTGAACACGCCCATAATCACCATAATCCGCGATGTCCACAAATAGCGCCGCTCGGGCATCGCTTCAATATGCACTCGTTCGGGATACAGTCCCAGAATGTCGGGGCTTTTCTTTTCGCGATACCGGAATAATGCTGAAAAAAACATATTCATAAGCGGCTTCTTTCTTTAATAAGAAAAGCGCATGCTGCGGGCGTCTTTGGCGGTGTTCATATAGCTCTCCGGCTCGTCCGGGGTGCCGACATAAGAGAGAGAGTAGTTCAAAACCAGAAAACCGAACGGGTTAAGCTCCCTCTGGCTGCGGTTGCTGTAATTAATGGTGGTGAAGGCAACGCGCAGATAAGCGCGCCAGATATTAATCAGCGGCACGGTTTCGCCCGGGTAATAGTCCATGGTGATAAACTGGGCGCTCCACAGGCCGCGGGTCAGCGGGCGCACCCACTCGATTTCCACCAGCCGTACCAGAGAGCGCATTTTAAATTGCATAATGTTGTTTTGCGCGTCGTTGGTCGTAAAGTTCTGAAACACCGAGCGTGCCGACAGCCAGTAAAGCTGCGAGCCGGGAGCCCAGCGCGTGACGAGTTCGTCATAGTCGTTGCCGATGACATGGCGCAGCGAAATATATTCTTCGATAAAAAGTTCGGCAATCAGATCCTGCACCGGCATGGTCTTTTCCTGCACGTCGGTCAGTTCGAGCTGGCTGAAGTAGTTGTTTGTCTGCAAAAGCCGGGGATACGCGCCGCGCTGCGGGAGTAAGACATAAATGGCGCTTGCCAGCATCATTGAAAAACAGATGCTGATGCACGAAAAAATTACCAGTATTCGCGAGGTCCACAGATAACGGCGTTCAGGCATGGCGTTGACATGGACTTTTTCCGGATAAAAGCCAAGCTGGTCGGGGCTTTTTTTCTCGCGATATTTGAATATGGTCTGAAAAATATCTAACATTTGCCCTCAAACTTTTGTTGTGTTCAAGATAAATTATATCCGGAAAAAATATCAATTTTATTAATTTTATACATCAAAGTTGAATAAAAGCAAATAAATACTGTTAATATCCGAAATATTGGGCTAACCTAATTCCAGATAAGTGTACTTATAGGATATCAGGATGAAGAAAATATTTGCTTTTGTGGTTTCTGCGGTCATGGCTTTGTCGGCGTGTTCGTCGCAGGATGATGTTGTTGTGGTTGACCAGCTGGCCGCTCCGGCGCCGGTGTCGTATACCGATTGGGACCGGGCGATTCGCGTTGATGCCGACTTGCAGACGATGTACGCCTCGACGCCGCGCAAGATAGAAAAGCCGATAGACATGTATATGGCCATGGCGCTGGCGCTCAAATACAACTATACCCGCCGCGTCGTCAGCTATCAGCAAAGCCTGATAGAAGCCGGCAAAAGCCCGGCCAACCGTCTGCCGGAAATTTTTTCTTCCGCCGGTTATGTCAACACCGCCAATCCCGGCGCCATGGATTCCGAACTGAAACTGGCTTGGAACATTCTGGATGTCGGCACGGTTTATTATCAGACTCAGGACGCGCTGTATCAGACCAGCGTTGCTTATGAACAGAGCCGCAAGGTCATTCACAACCTCTTGCAGGAAACCCGCGTTCTGTATTGGAAAACTTTGACCGCCCAGCGCCTGCTGCCGGTGGTTGACGATATGATTGAATACATGACCCTTGAGGTTGACGAACTCAATACCCAAACGGCCGAACTTGCCAAAAAGGGACAGAGCCTGACCATGCCGGATTTGGTCAAGAAAAGAAAATACATGGAGGCTGTCAAAAAGCTTTCGGCGCTCAAGCGCGATATGGAAACCGCCGAAGTCCGGCTGGCTGCGCTTATGGGCTTCCACCCGTCGACGGAATACCGGCTGGTCGGCAAGGAATACGGCAACTTTGAACTGCCGGAAATCAAGAGTTCCCTGAGCGAAATGGAATGGCTGGCGCTGACCAACCGTCCCGAACTGCGCGTACGCGATTTGGTCACCAATATTGAAGAAATCAAGGCTTCTTTCCATACTTTCGAAGACCCCGGCGCCCGCAATTACAAAAAAGACCCGAACTATTACAACCGCCTGTGGTCGAAAAAGGCCAGGCAAATCGGCATGGCGGCCTTTGAAAGCAACCGCAACCCGGATGCCAAAGAACTGGAAACCCTGCGCCGTCAGCGTATGACAACTTTGGTGCTGAGCCAGGTTTACGTGGCTTGGGCGCGCTATATGTCGGCGCTTGAGGATTATCAGATTAAGCACGAAATCGCCAATGTGTCCGAGGATATTGCCGAAGACACCACCGTCCAGGACGGTTCCAAGGCTGCCAAGAGCAAGCTGGAAGCCGCCCGCGCGATTGAAGACGAAGTTGAGGCTTTGCTTGCCTATGTCGATTTGCAGGATGCGCTGGGCAACTTGTATGCGACTTTGGGCATGGATGCGATTCCTTATTATATGCTCGGCGAAAAGCCGTCCAAGATTGCGGTCTATCTGCGCGGCGTGCTTGAAAAATGGCGCAAGGGCGAATTTCTGCCTGACAACCGTCCGTACCTGCTGGACGTTCCGGCCAAACGCCCGCCGGTAAACTTGTCTTCGTCCAAGCTGATGCCCGATGTCACGGTTGAAACCGGACAGCGTGTTGACGTGACGATTCCGCAGGCCGTTTTCAATAAAATGGACTTCCGCGGCAAAGTGACGGCCAAAGCGGGACTGAAGGATGACAGCCCGCTGCCCGACTGGCTCCAGTTTAATGAAGAAACCAAGACTTTCAGCGGCGTGGCAATGCCCGGCAACATCGGCAAATATACCGTCAAAACCTATCTGACCGATGAAGACGGCACCACCGGCTATGTGATGTTTAACATTAAGATTGTCGATGTTTATGTCCCTTCCATGCAGATTAAGGGGCTGGCTCCCGGCCGCAGCGCGACGGTGCTCAAACGTTGCACCGGCCCGCAGTGCTCGGATGAATACGTCAGCGAAGAAATCATCGGCGAAGATGTTGCCGTAAGTCCGCGCTGAGTCGGCTTTTTCAGTGGATACATCCAAATTAAAAGTTGTCTTTTGTCAAACGCGCCTATTATATAGAGTGTGGCTGTTGAGCGGCCGCATAAAGGTGCAAGCCGGAAGTTAGGCGGGAATTTTAATAATCACGGTTGTTAAAAGAGAGCGTCTTTTTATTAAAAAAGGGTCGCCCACAGTGTGTTTTGCATGCTGTTAAGAGGTTCAGCGGCGGCGGTTAAGTTTTTGTATGGTCGTCTTCCGAGTATAATAGTAATAATTCTTGGAAACTCAATATGAATAATGGCAACCGGAACAACAACAATAAGAATAACAATAACTACGTCCGTAGTTTCCAGCTTTTTTAATATAAGACAGAAAAACAGGCTTGCCGTTAATTAGGAACGGAAAAGTGCAGTATGAGCTTTTTGAAAACGCACTGTCGGGGCAGATTGCCCTTGAAGATGTCTTCAAGGCTTATTACGACTGCCGCAAAAGCAAGCGCCGGACAATCAACGCATTGTCGTTTGAGCTTGATTTCGAGCGGGAGCTGGTGCGCTTGTGGCAGGAGATAAATTCCGGAACCTACAAAATCGGCCGCTCAATAGCCTTCATTGTTCAAAAACCCGTCCAGCGAGAGGTTTTTGCGGCTGATTTTCGTGACCGCGTCGTACATCATTTGGTGATTTCCAAAATTAATTCGTTATTTGAAAAAGAGTTTATTGCCGACAGTTACAGCTGCCGCGCCGGCAAAGGCACGCTTTATGGCGTTAAGAGCGTTCAAACTCAGATTGAGGCGTGTTCCGAAGGCTATACGCGCGATTGCTATGTCCTTAAATTGGATATCCGCTCGTTTTTCATGAGCATAGACAAGACGATTCTCTATCGTATGCTGCATCAGTTCTTAAATGAGAAATATCATCAGCCGGATAAAACGATTCTGCTGCGCCTGATAAAACAGATTATTTTCAATTGCCCCGAAGACAACTGCGTCATCAAAGGCAGCCGCGCGGATTGGAACGGCCTGCCGTATTACAAGAGCCTGTTTTGGTCGGCGCGCTGCTGCGGGCTGCCGATTGGCAACCTGACTTCGCAGATTTTTGCCAATTTCTATCTTGACCGGCTCGATAAGTATATTACGGAGAATTTGGGTTTTCGCTATTATGGGCGGTATGTCGACGACTTTGTTCTGATTCATCCTGACAAGAAAGTGCTGCTGGACGCGCGCGTCAAAATCGATTCCTTTTTGCGCTCCGAACTGCACTTAAATCTGCATCCTCTGAAATTTTATCTTCAGCATTATGCCAAAGGCGTGAAGTTTATCGGCGCGGTCATCAAGCCTCATCGCGTCTATGTGGGCAACCGCAGCAAAAGCAATCTCTATGGCAAAATTAATAACATGCTGCCGCACATGTCCCGCAGCCTGCAAAACACGCTTGCCGGACTGGATGCCCTGATGGCCTGCGCCAATTCTTACATCGGGTTAATGCGCCATTATAACACCTATCGTCTGCGCTGCCGGATTCTGGATAAGCTGGATAAGACTTTCCTGAGCGAGGCGCTTGAGTTTGCCCCGAATGCATCTAAACTGGCGGTCAACAAGCTGTTTCGCCCGCTGGAACAGAAAAAGCGGCAGCTTCGGCAGCAAAGGCTATACCGCCGCCGGCAAAGAAATGTCTGCCGCTCCGACATCATTATCTCCCATAACATAAAAGAAAAGGACTAGAAAATGGTACTATACAGCCAACTGCCGATTTACAGGGATTCGTATCTGCTGCTGACCGAGATTTATCAGGTCACCAATAAATTTCCGCGCGATTACAAATATACGCTCGGCCAGGACATGAAGCGCGACGTGCTGTCGCTGTTCCGCGATTTGTACGGCGCCAATGTGTCGGTTGAGAACCGCCGTCAGCATCTGGATAACTTTCTGACCTCGTTTGAACTGCTGAAAATAGAAATCCGCCTGTGCGTCGACTTGAACGTGCTGTCCATCAAAAAACTGGCACAGCTGAGCCTGATTATGGACAGCATAGCCAAACAGGCGCAGGGCTGGCGCAAAAGCGGCAAAAAGGGCGAATAAATTTGTGAATGGTGATGTTTGTAATTCGTTTAAAGACTTTACGGCCATTCCCGGGCGTATTTTCTTCTTTATGTCATCCTCGGGCGGCACATATCTTTTTATTGTCATCCTCGGGTGGCACATATCTTTTTATTGTCATCCTCGGGCGGCACGAAGTGCCTGACCCGAGGATCCATTCAAGCATTAATTCCGTGTCATTCCGGCGAAGGCCGGAATCCCGGAGATACCGGAACAGAACCAAAATATTATTATGTTATTGCGTAATTTCGCCGGGCACATTGCCGGCGGAGTGGTTGTTTGGACAGAATGAAATAAGGGTTCACTATTGCCATACCCTGAAAATACAAGGCAAATTTTGAAAGAAATACCACTAAAGATAAATATCTTGTGAAAAAAACTTTCAAAAATTGGACATTTCGGAAAACAGGGGTATGATTAATAGTATTAAACGAAATGTGAGGATCAATGGATAAAATCAGTCTGACCGCCAGTATGCGCAGCAATTTACGCAGCCTGCAAAACATAAGCAGGCAGGTTTCTGATACGCAAAACCGGCTCTCGACCGGCAAAAAAGTCAACGCCGCGATTGATAATCCGAGTTCCTATTATACGGCTCGGTCGCTGGACAACCGGGCAAACGACCTCAATGCGTTGCTCGATTCCATGGGGCAGTCGGTTTCGACGGTCAAAGCGGCGACACAGGGTATTGAAACCGGTATCAAACTGCTTGAGCAAATGAAATCCGTTGCCGAACAGGCGCTGGAAAACCCGCTCAAGGCCGGCGCGGCCGAAGGCGGCGCGGTTAACCCCGGCAAAAGTGTCGAGGAGTTGGAAGCGGAAGGTTACCGCGTTGTGTCAACTGCGGCGGATTTGCAGGCGGCAATAACTGCCGGAGCCAAAATCGCGTTGGGCGGCGACATCACGCTTGACACAGCTTTGAATATTGCAGCGGCGGACGTCACCATAGACGGCAACGGCCATACCCTCAAATATACGTCGGCGGCTGCCCGCGAAGCGGTAATTGCCATAGACGGCGCCGGTTCATCGGCGGACATCAAAAACCTCAATATAGAAGCTTCCGGCGACCGCGTTTACGGGATTCGCGTGACCAACGGCGGCTCATTGACCCTTGACAATACATCCGGTATCTGCGTCAGCGGCACCGGCGCGCAGAAGCTGGTCAGCGGCAATGCTGATTTATTCGACGGTCAAGGCAATACGCAGGCGATTCTGGATCAAATCGGCGCGGACGCATTGGCTGCCACGGCTGCCAATCAGTTTTATGTCGGCGACAAAAACGGAGAATTCGGCCAGGGCACTTGGTATCTGCCGTCTATCGGCGAATTGATGCAGATGTACGGTACAAATACCGGCGCAATGACCAGCGGTTCTGGCACCAGCGGAGCGATGGGCGATAATAAAACCTTGATAAACAGTGCTTTGACCACTTTGGCCGGCAAAGGTGCCGATGCGGCAGCCTTAACCAACGGCTATTATTGGTCGTCTTCCGAGTATAGTAGTAGTTGGTTCTTGGATACTCAATGTGGGTAGTGGCTACCGGACCTACGTCAGTAAGAATTACGGTAACTACGTCCGTAGTTTCCAGCTTGTCGAAAATTGCTTTGACCCTTTAACCCTTTCTGACGCCTCCGGCGTCAGCGGCGGCGCAGCCGCCCCAAAAATCGGCGATGTTATGTATGCCGACAAAACCTATGGCTCAGCTGACGATTATGACGGCAGCAAAACGGCGGTCGGTATTGTTACCGCCGTATCGGCGGACGGCCGCGATGCCACAATTGTCAATTTAAAAGACCTGACTTTCGGCTCAACAGGCAGCGTCGGCAATTTTGACCCCGACAATCCTTATGGGCAGAGCGCCAAATACAGTGCGCATACCACGTCGGCCAAATATAACGTAGATGTGACCGATATCCCGAACTATGACTACAATGCGCTTCTCAATGCAGTCAAGACCGGCGGTACGCTCAACGTCACCAATACGCCGTTTACCGCCGGCGGCACCGGCGGTGGCGGTACAGGCGCCGGAGTCGATTCCTCATGGCAGGATTCGTTTAACCGTCTTTTAAACCAGTATGATATGTTGATTGACGACAGCTCCTATAAGGGAGTCAATCTGCTGAAGGCGGATTCGCTCGAGGTTCGGTTTAATGAAAGCCGCACCAGCAGCCATGTTATCAACGGACAGGACATTTCTTCGGCGCAAATCGGGCTGGGGACGGCCGCTTGGGCAACGGCAGGCGACGTCCTGGATTCGCTCGACGAGATTCGCGGCGCAATTTCGACTCTGCGCAGCTACTCCGGCGCTCTCGGCAACAGCTATTCCATTATCCAAACCCGCCAGAACTTTACCGACGCGCTGATAGACGTTTTGACCGAAGGCGCCGACAAGCTGACCCTCGCCGACATGAATGAAGAATCAGCCAATATGCTGGCGCTGCAAACCCGGCAGCAGCTGGCCGTCACCTCGCTGTCGCTGGCCTCCGAGGGCTCCGGCAGCATCTTAAACCTGTTCCGGTAACCCCCCTCTTTTCTATTCTTGGGTTCTCGGGTGAGGGACTCCGTCCCGCCCGAGAATGACATTATTGGCGCCGTCACCTCGCTGTCGCTGGCCTCCGATGGCTCCGGCAGTATCTTAAACCTGTTCCGGTAAAACACCCTCTTTTCTATGTCATTCTTTGTCACTTTTTTATTATGTCATTCTCGGGCACTTTCTTTTTTTTTACGTCATTCTCGGGCGGGACGGAGTACCTGACCCGAGAACCCACAATAAAATATGCAGTCTTATGTTTTTTGGATCCTCGTGTCTATTCCTTGCTTCGCTCGCGCCCGAGGATGACAGGGAATAAAAGAGTGCTCGAGGATGACAGCAAAAGAGTGCCATTGCCGTTTCCTTGTGCCGTGCCCCGCCGCTGTGGGTGCCGGTGCGGCTTCGCACCGAATCAGCAATAACGAATCACAAGTCACGAATCACAAATCAAAAATTAAGACTCGCCAGTCGCGAGTCTGTTATTAACCATTGCGAAAATTGGCAAATATTTTGCTTAAAATCCCAAAAATTTAGACATATTTGCAGCAGAAAAATTTTGTTAAGAAATTTATCTACAAACCTAAAAAAATTTTATGATTGTTTTTGAATGAGATAGGGAGAATCATCCGCTGAAATGAAAAAATTGCTATTGAGCCACCGTCCGGAATAACGCAATATGATGTCATGGTCATGAGGCCGGAATTATTGTTATTTTTGCAGTCAAAAAATTTTTATAAAAAAGTTGTGTATACCAAATATGGTGATGTTTACATTTTTTTAATACTATATATGGTATATACAGTGTCAATAACGAGATTGCGGTCTCACTGCCGAAAATAAGGATTGAATACAGGAAATGTCTAAGTCAAATTATGAAATGCCCTCCCTTGAGGATGAAAAAATAAATATTGAGAGCGTTACCAAAAGGGACGGTACGCTGGCTCCGTTTGACAGCAGCAAAATTCACAACGCCATTTGCAAGGCCGGCGCCAGCACCGGAGAATTTGGCGAACAGGAGAGCTGGCTGCTGACCGCGCAGGTTCTGAAAGTTTTGAAGCACAAGTTTGCCGAAAGCCTGCCGACGATTGAAAATATTCAGGACATTGTTGAACAGGTTCTGATTTCCGCCAACTACTTTGCAACCGCCAAGGCATATATTCTGTATCGCGACCAGCGCAACCGCATGCGCTCTGACCGCAAGGTTATGGTCGATGTCGAAAGCTCGATTAACGAATATCTCGAAAAACTCGACTGGCGCATCAATGAAAACGCCAATCAGGGCTACTCCAACGGCGGTTTGATTTTGAACGTTTCCGGCAAAGTTACCGCCAACTACTGGCTGAGCCACGTTTATCCCGCCAATGTCGGCGAAGCGCATCGCAACGGCGACATTCACATTCACGATTTGAGCATGCTGGCCGCCTATTGCGCCGGCTGGTCGCTCAAAAACCTGTTGCATGAAGGTTTCAACGGCGTTCCCGGCAAAGCCGAAGCCGGACCGGCCAAACATCTGTCTGCCGCGGTCGGCCAAATGGTCAACTTTATGGGCACGCTGCAAAACGAATGGGCCGGTGCGCAGGCTTTCTCTTCGGTTGACACCTATCTTGCGCCTTATGTCCGCGTTGACAAGCTCGATTACAAACACGTTTATCAGAGCATGCAGGAACTGGTTTATAACCTCAATGTTCCTTCCCGCTGGGGTTCGCAGACGCCGTTCACCAACTTCACTTTCGACTGGGTCTGCCCCGAGGATTTGCGCGACAAGCACCCGCTGATTGCCGGTGTTGAGCAGGAATTCACCTACGGCGACCTGCAGGAAGAAATGCACATGATTAACAAGGCCTACATGGAAGTCATGATGAAAGGCGACATTAAGGGCCGTCCGTTTACTTTCCCGATTCCGACTTACAACATGACGCCGGATTTCCCGTGGGAAGACGAAAATACCGAGCTTCTGTTTGAAATGACTGCCAAATACGGCTTGCCTTATTTCCAGAACTTTATCAATTCGGTTCTCAAACCCGGCCAGATTCGCTCAATGTGCTGCCGTCTGCAGCTTGACCTGCGCGAACTTCTGGCTCGCGGCAACGGCTTGTTCGGCTCGGCCGAGCAGACCGGTTCCGTCGGCGTCGTTACCTTGAACTGCGCCCGTCTGGGTTATATGTACAAAGGTGACGAGCATGCTTTGTTCGCCAGAGTGGACGAGCTGATGGAAATTGCCCGCACTTCTTTGGAAATCAAGCGCAAAGTCATTCAGCGCCTGATTGACAACGGCTTGTTCCCCTTCACCAAGCGTTATCTCGGCACGCTGCGCAACCACTTCTCGACCATCGGCGTCAACGGCATCAACGAGATGATTCGCAACTTCACCAATGACGAACATAATATTGCCGACCAGTGGGGACAGGCGTTTGCCGAAAAATTCCTGGATTATATTCGTGCCAAAATGGTCAAGATTCAGGAAGAAACCGGCCATATGTATAACCTTGAAGCCACGCCGGCAGAAGGCGCGACCACCCGTTTTGCCCGCGAGGACAAAAAACGCTTCAAAGACATTATTCAGGCTGGCACCAAGGAAAATCCGTTTTACACCAACTCTTCGCAGTTGCCTGTCGGTTATACGGATGATCCGTTTGAAGCGCTTGAACTGCAGTCTACTCTGCAAACCAAGTATACCGGTGGTACCGTTCTCCACCTCTACATGGGACAGAGAATTTCTTCGGCGAAAGTTTGCCGCGACATTGTCAAACGTGTCCTGACCAACTACCGCCTGCCGTACATTACCATAACTCCTACTTTTTCCGTTTGCCCCAAGCATGGTTATATCTCAGGAGAACACAAATACTGCCCGATCTGCGATGAGGAGCTGAAGGCAGAAAAAAGAGCCGCAGCGTCCAGAAAAGATGTTGCATAAGAGTAAAATTTAACTTTGGAGACAGAATAAAATGACAACAATTAACTTTGAAGATATCAAATTAAACGACGAAGAAAGACAGCCTTGCGAAGTATGGACCAGAGTAATGGGTTACTATCGCCCGGTTTCTGAGTTTAACGTTGGTAAAAAATCTGAATTTTACTCTCGGGTATGTTTTGCTGAGAGCAAGGCTGTTTGCGGCTGCGGTTGCGATGCTTATGAAATTGCGGCCGAATAATAATCGCAAAGTTATAATCTGATGAGTAATCTCTTAGTTGGCGGCGTTGAAACTTTCAGCGCCGTCGATTTTCCCGGAAAACTGGCGGCGGTAGTCTTTTTGCAGGGCTGCCCGTGGCGCTGTCCCTTTTGCTACAACACGGACTTGCAGCCGGTGGGAAAAGCAACCGATTTCATTTGGGACAAGTTTCTGGAATTTCTGGTTTCGCGCCGGGGCAAACTTGACGCCGTGGTTTTCAGCGGCGGTGAACCTTTAGTGCAGGAAGCCCTGGGGGATGCCATGCGGCAGGTGAGGGAACTTGGCTATGAAATCGGTCTGCATACCGGCGGCTACCGCCCCAAAAAGCTGGCCGAAGTTTTGCCGCTGGTCAACTGGATTGGTTTTGACATCAAGGCGCCTTTTGAAGAAAAACGCTATGCCGAAGTCACCAAAACCAATCATTTGAAAGAAGTGCTGCAAAGCCTGGATATGATACTGGCTTCGGGCAAAGATTTTGAATGCCGCACCACCTGCGATCCGCGCCTGCTGACTTGCGCTGATTTGCGGAAAATGGCAGAGGCTCTGTACGGCAAAGGTGTCAAAAAATACTTTTTGCAGAAGTATCGTCCGGTGCCGAGCGATACGCAGACTTCGGACAGTGCCTGCGAAAGCCTTTTGTCCGACCCGCAGCTGCTGGAATATCTGCAAACGCATTTTGAAGAATTTGAAGTTCGCAAGTAAACAAAATAAACCCCGCCGAAAGCGGGGTTTGTTTTTACGGGGCAAACGCGGTTCAGCTGTTGCTTTTGCTTTTCTGGAGATGCCGTACGATATTGCGGTCGACAAAGCGTTCCTTAGCTTTTTTCTTGCCTTCTTCGGTCTTTTCTTTTTCTACGGATGCTTTGTATTGTCCGACCACGCGTCCAAGGACAATCGCTTGCTTTTTCTCATCTTTTGATTTGAATTCCTGATTGTTTGCCAGAGCGTTGACGGCGTCTACCAGTTTTCGCTGTCCGGCAGGCAGATTGCGATATGCTTCGGATTTTTTAAATTCTTCAAATTCTTCCGGCTCCTTTTTTTGGACATCCATCAGCAAATCCATTTTCTCTACTGTAATATCTTTAGCTGATATTTCGGCATCCGCCATAATTTCCCGTCCCATACGGACGCCGTTGGTATACCGTTGTCCCAGCCCTTCTTCTTCCAGATAAGCCTTATCATGAGAATCAAGCTTATCATATGTTTTTTTCTCGCCGCCCATAACGCCGCGCCCTTCGGCATCAAGAGCCTGTTGCTGAACTTCGGTCAGAAGAATGTCGCCTTTGTCATTGCGTTCAAGTTTGGAACTGTTTTCATCATTGCTGCCGCCGCTCGTGCGACCGCTGCCGTCTGTCCGTTCATCGCCGCCCATGCCTTCGCGGTTAATTTCCTGAGCAAACTTCTTGTCCATCTGTTCTTTATTTTCAATTGTCATACCGGCGGCTTCCGCAGCTTTGACCATGCTGGCGTAAAATTCCGGCGTAACATTTTCTGCAACGCTGAACGATTCGTAATTGTCTTGCTTCAGCTGGTTGACAAATTCCGCGCACTGCTCGTCAGTCGGATTTTTGCCGTCTTTGCCGCTGATGTTGTAAGTGTTTTCATCCGGCCGGCTGACTTCCAGGCCGGAAGCGTAAGTCGTGACAACTTCGCCGTCACGGCGTTCTTCATGCGTGACGACAGTATTGACAGTTGTTTCGCGCTGCGCATCGTCATTGCTTTGATTATTTTCATTTTCAAGAGCTTCGCTGTCACGGGCCTGCGGCTGCTGCTGTTGGTCGTCAGCCTCACGCGGCGGGAACAGTTCGGCGACTTTGGCCGCCAGCTCATCCCCTTTGAGGCCGCTTTCAAGCAGAATTTTTTCATAGACGTTTTCGGCGGTAATCGCTTTTTCGGTCAGGCCGTTGACCATCGCGTCAAGCTCTTTCTTCTGTTCGGCAGACAGGCCGCTGCGGCTTTGCAGGACGGTCAGAGCCTTGTAGCGGTCGCTCGATTTAATCGCTTCAAGGCGCGATTTTTCCAAGCCGGACGCCATTTTTTCGAGCCGTTCGCGCACTTTCTGCTTAACCGGTTCGGCCTGCGTTTGGGCTTGGTCTATTTTGTCTTTGCGTTTTCCTGAAACTTTTTCGGATTGTTTGCTGAAAGCTTCTTTCTGAGCTTCAAGCATTGCAATTTGCTTGTTCAAACGCTCGCGGCTCTTGGGATTCTCGGCATTTTGCGCTTTGAGGCCGGACAGTTTGGCATCAATATTCTCAAGCTGTCTGCCGGTATCGGTCAGATTAAGGCGTTTGGCATATTTATTGGTAACGCCCTGCGCCGACAGCCGTCCTTCGGCCAGACAATTGCCGAGCAGTTTGAAGCGGGCGGATATGTTCGCGCCCATATTGCGGCTCCAAAACGAATTTTGGTTTATGACATTTTGCAGGGTTGTTACTCTGTCGTAGCGTTTTTCAAGCCTTTCGGTCTTGTCTTTGCCTTTTCGGGCGTTCCAGTCCCGCAGAGCGGCGCGCGTCCTGTAATACGGTCTCATTATTGCCGAAGAATTGACAATCTGGGTGTCGTAATAATTCGGGTCAATCTTTTTAAGCTGGTTGT
The DNA here is from genome assembly GCA_018362935.1 of Pseudomonadota bacterium. GTDB lineage: Bacteria > Pseudomonadota > Alphaproteobacteria > RF32 > CAG-239 > CAZU01. Next base: position 23,450 of record JAHALQ010000008.1, read on the forward strand.
TCAGCTTCCGGCGAGTGTTGTAATTGAAAATGCCTTTGGCTTCTTCCTGAAGCTCCCTGATTTTGCCGATGAGTTCGCGTCTGGCCGACATATTGCCCTGCGTCTCGCCGTAGGCGTCGACGTTGGCGGCCAGCCGGGCGACCTGCTGCTGCAAGTCGGCAAGGGTTTCCTTGGGAGCCGCGTTGTCCAGCTCTTTAAGGATTTGTTCGCCGAAAGAGGTATTTGCATTGGGCACGAAGGCTTTGTCCGCCGGCATCATGCTTTGGTCAGGCTTTTCCAGCTGGCGGAGAACATTGTCGCGGACAGTTTTTTCATAGCCGGCGCTGTCAAGAGCGCGGGCAATTTTAAGAATTTTTTCGCCGTCCTGCAGTTGGTCATACATGTTGCCGTTGGCAATCTGCTCGGCCAGAAAGGCTCTTTCGTTTGGCGTCAAAACCAAATCGGTTTCGCGATTGATTTTGGCTTCCAGATATTCGCGCCGTTCCTGATTGCCCCGGATTTGGTCAAACGAACGGCCGGCGGCCGCGTTGGCGGCACTGTCTTGGGCGGCCTGAGGGTTTCTGAGTTTTTCTTCGTATTTTTTGCGGACGTCGATAAACCGGTCGTATTGGTTGGACACGGCATAGGCGGCGTCTGCGCGTTCCAGCAGCCGTCTGAGTTCTTCAACATTGGCGGGGTTGGAATAATCGGTATTCTCGATTTGAGTGTTGATTTCATCTAAGCTGATTAAGTCGGCCATTGCGCTGTCCCCATAAAGTCTTAAAATTTATTATAGTTTATCAAAAAGATTGCTAACAATCAATTAAGAATTGTCTATTTTTGTCAAATTAACAAAATTTTAACATTTTCGTTCGCAAAAATATATGTGTATAAAAAGGTGCTCAGGTTGCGTATTTTGCCGCTTTCTTTTATTCTGAAACAAACTTAATTTAATTTGAGGGTTTGTTTTATGAAAAAAGTTTTGTGTTTGCTTGCAGGCATCGGCGTTCTATGCGGTGCAGCGCCGGTACAGGCGCAGGAACCGGTTGCTTACGGCGATTTGTATAATGTCGAATGGTGCCCCTGTAATCCTGAAGAGCCTTTTGATGCCGACGGTTCCGTGGTTATGGGTAAAACCGTCATGTGTCCGTGCAACGGGTTGTATTCCGGGTACAAAAAGGGTTTTGAGCAGGATATGCGCGAGCTGAAAAACGCAGCCAACAACCAGCTCCGCAAGCTGAACTATTTTAAGTATTATCTCGGGCTGGATTACAATGTCGGTTCTATGTCCGCCGGCAGTAAAGATGTCGCTTTTGATGATTTGATTTTTGCCGCCGGGTCAATCCATGTCAAACCTGACGATATTTTGGACGATCAGGACAGCCTGTCGTTTGTCGCCGGTGCGCGCATGAGCAAATACTGGGGGCTGGAAGCGTTTTATCAGCAGTCTTATGATGACAATACCATGACTTCGGTTGATAACAAAACGCTTAACAATATTGATTATCACCTTCTTAACGATTACACCACCAGTTTCAAGGCCTACGGTCTGGATTTCATCGGCTATGCGCCTCTGTCGCCATATTTCGATTTTGTCGGCTCTTTGGGATTGGCGCAGTACAAGTTTGAGAACGAGGGGCTGTTTACCGCTTATTATGTTGACGGCACCGACAAACGCGACGTTGTCAAAAGAAGCTTTGACGAGGATAAGCTCGGCTGGCGCGCCGGTATCGGTGCCCAGCTGAATATTGCCGACGGCATTGCTCTGCGTGCCATGTACCGCTACATTTATATCGGCGGCGATTTGGTTGACGACCTCAACGAGTTTTCTCTCGGCCTGCGTTTCTTGTTCTAGACTATTTGTAAAGGTAAAATAGATGAAAAAAATATTTCTCAGCACAGTTTTCCTCGGTTTGGCGGCGGCGCTGCCGGCTGCGGCTCAGAGCTATGACCCGTATTATCCGAGCAACGTTCCGAATAATTACCAAAGCTACAATTACAGCGCGCCGCGTCCTGTTGCCAAACCTGCCGCTGATTTCAAAAAATTCAGCATGGGTTTTGACTATGTTATCGGTTCGGCTTCTCTGGTCGAACAGAATTTTACATTGGACAATCCGCTGCCCGGCGGTGTGGCTTATGCCGGAAACACCGACAAATTTGAAGACAGCATTGATTCGATTAACGTCAATGTCGGCTGGCGCCCCTTCAGATATTTGGGCTTTGAAGCTTTTTACCAGAAATCCCTGTCGGACAACCAAATTAAATATCAGGAAAGCTATTCCATGGATCCGCGCTTTGCGCTGGCCGAATACAATATGAAATATACGGCCTATGGTTTGGATGCGGTTGTTTATATCCCGGTCTTTTCGCGCATGGATATTCTGGGCACGGTCGGTGTTGCCAACTATGACTTTTCGGCTGATGCAGACTTCAGTTCATACTATTCTTCAACCAATAACAAAGTAATGGGCAATTCCATAAAATTTGACGAAAGCAAAACAGCCTTTCGTTATGGTGCCGGCGCTCAAATCTGGCTCAGCCAGCGCCTGGCTTTCCGTGCCATGTACAGGTATACTTCAATCGGAGGCGACTTTATCGACGATATTTCCGAAGTTGCACTCGGCCTGCGGTACAATTTCTGATGTTATAAACCCTCATTCTCAAAATGAGGGTTTTTTATTGACTTATTTCCGACATCATACTAACCTTGCAGGCAAGGGCAGGATTATCTTGTCCCCAGTGCCTGAGAAAAGGTGCGGAGCCGTCAGAAGCTCTTTGTTACATCCGGTGCATAGATATAGCATCGACAATTGGTGTAGATATGATGTTATATCTATAATCCGATAATATATCCCCGACTTATACGCTCGGTCGGGGAGCTTTGGGTGTATGTCCAGAAGTCTTCGCTTTAAAGACCCGAAGGAGCATTTGATGTAACATGCTTTCTGAACTCTCCGACCACCTTTCCAACAGGTGGTTTTTTTGTATGGTCAACCTGATATGGAGAGTTATAGGAATGTTACCCCCTGAGGGAACTAAAGTATTGGTTCATGCGCATGTTTATTATGTGCGCATGTGGAATGAACTTGAAAATTGTATCAAAAACATATCTCTGCCTTATGAGCTGTTTGTGACTTTGGTTCAAGACAACCCAAAGCTGCGGCAGGAAATACTCAAATTCAATCCGTCGGCGCAAATCCGCATTGTTGAAAATCGCGGTTACGACGTCTGGCCCTTTATAGACACGCTCAACAGAGTTAATTTGGATGATTACGCCTATATTGTCAAAATCCATACCAAGCGCGATACGGATATGTATCATGTCGGCAACGGCTATTCGTTTGAGAACGACGGCTGGCGCAAAGCGTTGCTGAAATTTGTATCGTCGCCGAAAATTTTTAACAAGTGCTGCGCCGCGTTTGAAAAAAAATCCGGCATCGGAATGATAACTTCTTTTGATTGTATCCACGGTGTCGGGACTTATCCCGATGCATTGTTGTATGCCAAAAGAAATTATCCGGATTATGTTCTCGGATTATCGGATTACAAATTCGTCACCGGAACCATGTTTATGGCTCGGGCGGAGATATTCAAGCCGATACAAAAAATGAATATTGATGTTTCGCTCTTTGCCGTACCGGATAAAAAACACAGCACTCAGTTTGCCCATGTTATGGAGCGGACATTCGGCGAGGCGGTTTATTATGCGGGATATACAATTGCCGATCCGATATCTTCCCAATATGAGCGGAAACACCGCCGGCGGGACATAAACATTAAAATCAAATTTTCATGGATCAGCCTTTTTCAATTTAAATACATCAAAAAACAGAAGCTGGTGGTCAAGGTTTTCGGCATTCCGCTCTGGAAGTCAACCTTTTATAGCGCAAAGACAACCGCGCGGGAGAAATAAAATGGGAAAAATTTTAATTACCGGCGCCTCCGGTTTAATCGGTTCGGAATTTCGCGCCCGGCTATCGGCGGATGAGGCGTATTTTGCCGGGCATCGCGACTGTGATGTAACCAGCTTGGAAAACATTATGACTTATGCCGGCGATAAAGATATTTCGGTCATCATCAATTGCGCCGCATCGCGCGATGCCGAGTATTTGGAAGACAATCCCGAAAGCGGTTTGGCGATTAACGTTCAGGCACCGAAAAATCTTGCGGTAGCTGCCAATAAACTCGGTGCGGCGCTGATACATATTTCATCTGATTATGTCTTTGACGGTTCCCGCAACACGCCCTATCGGGAAACGGACCAAGTCGGCGCTCTGTCAGTCTACGGCCGCCAGAAAATCGAAGGTGATAAGGCTGTGCTCGAAATCGCTGAAACGGCCGTCGTCCTGCGCACGGCATGGGTGTTTTCCAGCTATGGCAAAGATTTTGTCAAAATTATAGGCCGGCTGGCTCAAAGCCGCGATGAAATTAACGTTATTTACGATCAGGTCGGTTCGCCCGCTTATGCCGCCGATTTTGCCGCTGCCGTTCTGTGTATGCTTCCTAGGATTAAAACCGGCAGCCGCGAAATTTATAATCTGACCAACGAGGGCGTTTGTTCATGGTACGACATGGCTGTGCAAATTGTTGACTTGTTTGGGTACGACTGCCGTGTAAATCCCATTGAAACCAAAGATTTCAGCCAGCGTGCGCCCAGGCCGAAATATTCTGTTTTGAGCAAGGATAAAATCAAAAGGGATTTTGGCCTGTCGCTTCGTCATTACTCTGCCGGTTTGCGCGATTGTGTCAACCTGATAAAAGGAGCGCCCAATGCATCTTAAGATTAAAATCGGGCGCCGCAGGCTGGAATTCGGGCGCCGCAAAAAGAATAACGACGCTTCGGGATTTTCGGGAGAAATTATGCTGCCGCAGACTCTGACGGCTCAGGAATACCGGCAGAACATGCAATTTGTTGCCGGCATGCGCGCAAGAGATGACTCTGTTGTTCCGCAAAGCTGCCTCTGCTTTCTGCCCTATTGCTGCAATCTCGAAGCCGGCGGTATCAAAACGATTTTTTTGATGTTGGAGGCTTTGCAGAAGAACTGCGGCACAAAGCTGTATATAAATATTTATCCGCCGCTAGCGACACGCGACAGGGAAAAGGATTATGAAGCCGCCATACGCAAAAAATTTCCCTCTCTGCGGTTCAGCCTGGTGCAGCCGGAGGAAGCCGGGTATGTAGATATCGCCGTTTGCACATTGTGGATTACCGCTTTTGAACTGGCAAAATTTAACCGCTGCAAACAAAAATATTATCTGGTGCAGGATTACGAGGCTTTGTTTTATCCGTCCGGTTCGGTTGCGGCCTTGGTTGACGAAACCTACAAATTTGGTTTTTATGGCATAACCAATTCCACAAGGCTGGCGGAAATATATAAAGGATTTTCCTCTTCGCCGGTTTTTCGTTACTATCCGGGCGTTGACAAAAGTTTATACTATCCGCCCGCGGCAAAAAACTTCTCAAAAGAACAATATTCGCTGATATTTTACGGGCGCCCCTCCAACCAGCGTAATTGCTTTGAGTTAATCTCCCTGATTTGTCGCCGGATTAAAGACGCGCTGAAAGATAAAATCGAAATTATTTCGGTCGGCGAGGATTATCAACCGAAAGATTACAGGTTGGATAAAATTGTCTGCAACAAAGGGCGTGTCTGTTCCATGCAGAAACTGGCCGAATTGTATCGCCGCTGCGATATCGGCATTTCATTTATCACAACGCCGACTTTTTCTTACCAGCACCTCGAATATATGGCTTCCGGATTATGTCTCGTGACGAATGAACAGCCGGGCATCGCCGATTTTGTCAAAGACGGCGAAAACGCAGTAGTTTGCCCGATGATTGTCAGTGTTATTGCCGAAAGGATAATCGAACTGGTGAACAACCCCGCGCAGATGGAATTTTTGAGCCGAAATGCCGTGCAGACCGTACGGCAGTTTGATTGGGACAACTGCGGAAAATCCGTGTGCGGCTTTATAGGAAATAAAAAAACAATATGATTCTGGCCTATCACAGAGTTTCGGAAAAAGGAGTTGAGGACGCGCAACGGCATCGCACCGATTTGCTGCAATATGCCGCAGCTTCCGGGCTGGTGATTAATGAATGGCAAATCGGACGCCGTCTTAAGGCCGTCTTGGCGCGGATGAAACCCGGAGATGTTTTGCTGACCACGGAAATCAGCAATCTCGGAGATTCTCTGCGCGATATCCGGATTCTGGTAAGCAGCTGTATCCGCCGCCGCCTGAAAATTATTGTCACGCGCGATAACTATGTATTTGATGACAGCCTGAGCACGCAGCTGCTGTTAACGGCGCTGGAAACAGCGATAAAGATTGCATCAGACATAAAATCCCAAAATACCCGGAAAACGCTGCAACTGGCTCGTTCTCAGGGAAAAAAACTCGGGCGTCCCCGGGGCGGAAGCAACAGAGAGCTAAAACTGAGCGGCAGCGAAGACAAAATCCGTCAGTATTTGCGGCAAAAAATTTCCAAATCCGAGATTGCCCGGCGTTTGGGCGTTAACAGAATGACGCTTTATGCCTTTCTGAATAAATTAAATAAATAAATAAAAACCCGGGACTATTCCCGGGTTATTAATCATTGGCCTTCTTTATTAAATCTTTTTTTGCCGAAAGGCGAACGGTGAAATTCCTTTTTGGGGGCATTGTCGCGGCCGTAAGGTTTTCTTTCTTCGCCTTCGCGTCTGCCGTAAGGCTTTCGTTCTTCGTTACTGCGTTTGGCATAAGATCTGCGTTCTTCCCCGCGTCTGCCGAAAGCTTTTTTCTCTCCGCCTTCACGTTTGGGATAGGGGCGGCGCTCGCCGTCTTTGCGGTTTGTTCTGGGCGCGGATGTTCTCTTTTCTTTTATTTTCTCCGTGCCTTCCTTAATCTGCTTTTCAATTTTTAAAACTTCCAGAAATTTGGATTTCCGCGGTTTGGTCTTGTTTTCCTTTGTCTTGTCGACCGAGAAGCCGAAAGCGCCGAGATCGCGCCCGAGGGTATAATAGCGGCCGTGAACAAAGGCGAGAAGCCCGGCTTTTTCCAATGCCAGATAATTGTCTTCTTCCAGATATTTGTCATCGACGTTGACATTGACAATCTCAGCCATAAACATGTCATGCGTCCCCAGGGAAGTCACCGACTGAACTTTGCACTCCAAAGAAACCGGCGCTTTGACCAGCATCGGAGCCTTAACTTCCTTACAGGGTTCGATTTCCAGATTCATATCGGCAAATTTATCGGTATTTTTGCCGGATTTGACGCCGCAATAATCGCAGGCCTTGGCCAGTTCCAGCGTGGAAATATTGATGACAAATTCGCCGGATTCTTTGATGATTTTATGCGAATGGCGGCTCGGACGGACTGAAATATACGTCATCGGCGGTTCGGAATTGACAATTCCGGTCCAGGCAATCGTCAGGACGTTGGGTTTTTCCATTGTGCCGCAGGTAACCATGACCGGCGGCAGGGGGAACAGCATTGTTCCGGGTTTCCATGATATTTTTGGCATTGTATTTTCTTTCAATAATTTTATCTGGTTTGACAATAGCCCAATTTAGTTAATATGCAATAAAAATCCCCGGAATTTTTCGTCCGGGGATTATCATCGGCTGATGGGCTATTCGACATTGCCAAACGGATTGATGACCTTTTCATCCGCTGATTTCCGCAAATCAAACAGATTCAGCATGACTGCCGAAACATAGATTGACGAATAAGTGCCGACCACAACGCCCCACGCAATCGTGAAAGAAAAACTGCGCAGCGTATCGCCGCCCCAGATAAGCAGGGCCGAGGCTGCCAGCAGGGTTGTCAGGCCGGTCAGGATTGTGCGCGAGAAGATGTCGTTGATACTCTTGTTCAAAAGCTCATACTGCGGCATTTTCTTATATTTGCGCAGATTTTCGCGGATACGGTCATAAGTAACAACCGTATCGTTGACCGAATAGCCGGCCAGTGTCAGAATGGCGGCAACCGTCGTCAGGCTGAAGTCAAAGTTGAGCAGCGACAGCAGGCCCAGAGTGGTGATAATGTCATGAAGCAGGCCGACCATGGCGCCGATGGCAAACTGCCATTCAAAACGAAACCAGATGTATGCGGTAATGGCCAAAATGGCAATCAAAGAAGCGATGACGCCGTCTTTCTTTAATTCGCCGCCTACCTGCGGGCCGACAAGTTCAACCCGTCGGTATTCGTATTCGCTTCCCAAAACTTTTTTAATCTCGTTGACCGCAGCCATTTGCTCTTTCTCATTCATGTCTTTGGCCTGTGCGCGAATCATAATTTCGTCGCCGGTTTGGCCGATAGTCTGAATGTTGATGTCTTCCAAATCAACGGTATTAAGCTCTTTGCGAACTTTTTCGACGTCAATAGCCTGGCTGGCTTTCAGTTCCATCAGGATACCGCCCGAAAAGTCAATTCCGTAATTAAAGCCTTTGATGGCAATACAGGCAACTGACAGAATAACCATCAGGGCAGAAAGGGCATAAGTAAACTTACGCGCTTTCAGAAAGTCAATGGTCGTGTCTTTGGTGACCCATTTAAAAATTTTCATCATCGTAAAATTCCTTCTTAAATTGGCAGTTTGGTCGGCTTGTATTTATTAAGCCAGGCCGTGATAATCAGGCGGGTAACCGTAACTGACGTAAACATTGACGTGGCAATACCGATTGCCAGCGTAACCGCAAAGCCTCTGACCGGGCCGGTGCCGAAATAAAACAGAACCAGAGCCGCGACCAAAGTCGTCAGGTTTGAGTCGACAATTGTTGCCCAGGCCTCGGTAAATCCGGCGTCTGCAGCGTCGCGGGTCGAGCGTCCGGCTTTGACTTCCTCGCGCATGCGTTCAAAAATAAGCACGTTGGCGTCAACGGCCATGCCGATTGTCAGAATAATGCCGGCGATGCCCGGAAGAGTCAGCGTCGCGCCCATAAAGCTTAAAACGCCGAGCATAAGGAACAGGTTCATAAACACGGTAATGGTGGTGAACACGCCGAACAGGCCGTAAGCCGCGACCATAAAGGCCACAACCGCAATCAAACCGATGATTGACGCAATCACGCCTTCGCGGATTGAATCAGCTCCCAGGCCGGCACCGACGGTTCTTTCTTCCAGAACTTCCAGCGGGGCGGGCAGCGCACCGGAGCGCAGCAGCAGAGCCAGGTCATTGGCGGATTTGACGGTAAAGCTGCCGGTAATGATGCCGTTGCCGCCCAAAATCGCGCTTTGGATTGTCGGGGCAGAGATGACCTCATTGTCCAGCACAATGGCTAAACGTTCGCCGATGTTATTTTTTGTGGCTTCTCCGAATTTTTTGCCGCCGAGCGAATTAAACTTAAAGCTGACGACGGCCTGTCCGTCTTGGAAAGAGGGCTGGGCGTCAACCAGATTTTCGCCGCTGACGACCGGTTTGCGGCCGATAACGTAATATTCGCCCATGCTGCCGGATACCAGTTTGGAAGAGGGCGGCAGTTTGCCGCGGCGGGCTTCCGCTGCGGTGGTGCGGCTGTCAACCAGATGGAAGGCCATTTTGGCGGTTTTGCCGAGCAGCGTTTTGACATATTCCGGGTTTTGCAGGCCGGGCAGCTGAACAACGATGCGGTCTGTTCCCTGGCTTTGGATAACCGGCTCTTTGGTGCCCAGTTCGTCGATACGGCGGCGGACAATCTCAATAGACTGCTCGACCACTTTCATTTTAAGCTTGTTAAGCTCGACGTCCGAATAGGCAATTTCAAGAAAACCGTCGTCGTTTTCGCTGACCGTAATGCCGCTGTCGATTTTATGAAACAGGTTGGCGGCTTTGGAGCGCGCGTTGGCGTTTTCGATTTTGACTTTGACCGAAGTCGGCGTCGTCAGCAGGTTTTGGTAACGAATGCGGTTTTCGCGCAAAATCGAACGGGCGGAATCTTCAATTGAACCCATGCGTTCTTTAATAACGTCATCGACTTTGACTTCCAGCAGCAGGTTGGAGCCGCCCTGCAAGTCAAGGCCGAGGTTGACCGGCTGCCACCACGACGGCAAAGCCGACTTGTTGCTGACCAGGTTTGGTACAGCAAAAAAGATACCGAGCGCGCAAATGGCCAAAATAACCATTACCCGGGATTTGGACAGTTTATACATATGAATAACCCTTATGTTTATTTGGATTTTTTATTCGCGTTGGCGGCTTTGGATTTTTTAGCCTCCGGCGCTTTGCTTTCGGGGAGGATAACGTCCCGGACAGTGCCGCGGTTGATTTTAACCTGAACGCCGTCGGCAATTTCGACCAAAAGGTCAACCGGGTCGGCTGCGTCGACAACTTTGGCATAAATGCCGCCGCCGGTCACAATCATGTCGCCTTTCTTGACCGCAGAAACCATGGCTTCATGCTGTTTGATTCTTTTCTGCTGCGGACGGATTAAAAAGACATAGAAAACTGCAAAAATCAGAACCAGCTGCAAAATCATGCCGGTTGATCCCCCGGTCTGGGCAACAGCAGCTTCAGCTTGTGCAAGTGCCGGACTAATAAACATTTTTTTCTCCTCAAATATTAACTATGCAAACTATATATCAGTTCCCTTTGCTTATATAGGGCAAATTTTATTATTTCACAAGTTTTTTCTTTTTTGCCCGGTTCGGCTTCCGTTTGTCATAAAATTAGACAAAAAAGTTGCAATCTGCGTTTATTTATGATACAAACAGCGCATTCAGTGAGTATTACTTTATGTATAATCGTTAAATTAAGGTTTATGAAAGAATTAGAACCCGAATTCTGGAAGAAAAAGCCGCTGCACAAGTTAAACAAACGGGAATGGGAAGCCCTTTGTGCGCATTGCGGCCGCTGCTGTTTGATTAAGCACGGCGAAGGTAAATTTACCTTTTTCACCAACACGTATTGCAAGCACCTGCATCCGACAAGCTGCAATTGTCAGATTTATGACAAAAGGCTCAAAGGCTGCAATTGCATTAAGGTTGATTATCACATGCTGAAAACCCGCGCCGAACTGCTGCCGGACGACTGCGCCTATAAGCTGATTCTGAATAATCAGGATTTACCGTCATGGCACCCGCTGGTCAGCGGCAATCCCGAAAGCGTTCATCTTGCCGGAAAATCCGTGCGCGGCATGTTGGCATTCGCGGAGAACGCGCTGGTTGCCCAGCCGCTGCAGTTCTTGTTTATGGTTGAAAAGAAATGACAAAAGCCCCGTTGCGCCGGAATACCGGTTGCCGCGGGGTTATGTGTTTTAAAGAGCCAACCACAAATAACGAATCACAAATCACAGCTACTGCAGGTAGCTCAACGGATTGACGGCTTTTTTGCCCGCACGGATTTCAAAATGCAGCTGCGGCGAGCTGACGCCGCCGGTGCTTCCGACCGTGGCGATTTTTTCGCCTTTACGGACTTTCTGCCCTTTGCGCACCGCCAATGAGTCATTATGCGCGTACGCCGTAATCCAGCCGCCCGAATGTTTGATAAGAATTAAGTTGCCGAAGCCTTTGAGTTCGTTTCCGGCATAAGCGATTGTGCCGGCGTCGGCAGCTTTGACCGCGGTGCCGAGCGGCGCTTTGATATTAATGCCGTCATTATTTCGCCCTTTGGCAATCACGCCGTATTTGGAAATAATTTTTCCTCTGACCGGCCAGGCAAATTTGCCGCTGCGCTTTTTAACCGGCGCAGAATAGGAGCTGTATGTGCGTTTGGGCGAAGACGTTTTTTTCCATGAGGATGAAGCTGTTTTCTTTTGAGGGGCGGGGGTATTGGAAACGTAGTTTGTGACCGCCGGTTTTGTGACCACGCTGCCCGGCAGCAGCAGCCGCTGGCCGATAGACAGCGCATAAGGTTCGTCGAGATTATTGACGTGGCTGAGCGAGCGCATGTCTACGTTATAGCGTTTGGAAATATTATAAAGCGTGTCGCCTTTGGAAACCACATGATATTTGGCTGTCGGCATTTTCAGTGTCTGGCCGATGCGCAGGCCGTAAGGCGGGCGCAGGCGGTTGATTTCAATCAACTCGCGGATAGGAACGTCATAGCGCCGGGCAATGCTGTACAGAGTGTCACCTTTGCGGACAGTTACATAATCGGGCGTGCTTCCCCACCAGCTGTTCATGCTGTAGTTCAGCAGCGGAATCCGTCCCGCCGTACAACCGCAGGTGATGCAAGCCAGCACTAATATTGCCAAAAATGTTTTGCGCCCGGTCATTTCGCTTTCAACTTTATCAAGCTTCTACTTATTCAGTATCAGAGCCTAGCACGGACAGATTAATTTTTTCTTACCCTTTGGCAATAATGTTACCGCGGTTATCTGAGGAAACCACGCCGTATTCGCGGTGTTTGAGTGCCATGCCGATGTGCCGTTTGACGCGCGCCAGCATGCCGTCATAGGTATCGCTGAAGTTTTTGCGGTTAGTGTAGGTAACGACAATCATCTGGGCATTATACTCGTCGACCCGCAGTTTTTTGATGGCGCCGACCGATTCCTGAAGGATTTTAAAAGAAATTGACGAGGCTTTGTCACGAGCCGTTCCGTTCAGAACCAGCATGATTTTAGTCTTGTCGACGCGGCCGATATTGGCGTTCGGCGTCAGGTTGGCAAAGCAGACGTCGCTGACGACTTTGAGCATTTTGTCCGCCGTTTCGAAATCGATTCCCTTGCTGATGAAGTCGTATAAATCACGCAGTTCGATGACAATGCACGAAAATTCTTTATTATAGCGCTTGGCCAGCTGAAAATCATGTTCAAAACGGTCGAGAATGGCCGCTTCGTTAAGAGTGTTGGTCAGCAGATCGCGGTTTTCGAAGCGCGAAAGGTTTTCTTTCCAAGCTTTGGCTTCGGAAATGTCTTTGCACAAAAAGCTGATGCCTTCGCATTCCAGAATTTCGTTCAGCAGCGGCCGCTGGCGGCACATCATCAGCTGCTTCTGCCCGTCTTTGCGGACCAAAACGCCCTGCGCGTTGAGCGTGGCCTGATGCCGGTACATCTTATTGAGTGTGGCGTTAAGACTGTCGCGATTCGCCTGTTTTTCTTCAAACAGGCTGCCGAAAACCGATCTTCCGACCAGTTCCTGCGGCAGATAGCCGAGGCTGTCGGCGCCGCTTTCGTTAATAAAAGTGATATTGAAGTCTTTGTCGATTTTGAAATAGACGTCGCCGCTGGTTGTCTGCGGGGTGCTTTGCTGGGTGTCGTTTTCTTTTATCAGCTCTTTAAGGTTGCGGCTGGTTTGCTTGAGTTTATTGCGCAGCAGCAAAACCGCTGCCAGTAAAATCAGGTTCGCGCTGACCGAAACGATAATGCCCCAAAACATGCTTTTCCTCTCTTAATGCAAAATACGGACTGTCTTTCAGCTTAGTCTGCCAAAAGCTAAAATAAGGTTAAATTTGCATGAAATAGAGGTTGCATTTTGGCAAAAAAAACACTAGTTTATGCCTGTGACAAGGGAGCGATATGAACAAAATTACCGAGATAGCCGACGAGTCCGGCGACAAATACAAATACGGCTTTGTGACCGATATTGAGGCCGATACCATTCCCAAAGGGCTGAATGCCGACATCATTCGTTTGATTTCGGCCAAAAAAGGCGAGCCCGAATGGCTGTTGGAATGGCGGCTTAAGGCGTTTGAGTTTTGGCAGACCATGAAAGAGCCGTCTTGGGCAAAACTTACTTATGATAAAATAGATTATCAGGATTTGTATTATTACTCCGCGCCGAAGCAGAAAGTCGCGCCCAAAAGCCTGGACGAAGTGGACAAGAGCCTGCTTGAAACTTATGACAAGCTCGGTATTCCGCTTAAAGAACAGGAAGTCTTGGCCGGCGTTGTTGCGGTGGACGCGGTGTTTGATTCTGTTTCGGTGGCAACGACTTATCGTGCCAAACTGGCTGAGAAGGGCGTTATATTCTGCTCTATTTCCGAAGCGGTGAAAGAGCATCCGGACTTGGTGCGCCGCTATCTGGGGTCGGTGGTTCCCTATACCGACAATTTTTTCGCCTGCTTGAATTCGGCCGTATTTACCGACGGTTCGTTTGTTTATATCCCCAAAGGCGTCCGCTGCCCCATGGAGTTGTCAACTTATTTCCGCATCAATGCCAAAAACACCGGGCAGTTTGAACGCACGCTGATTATTGCTGATGACGAAAGCTATGTGTCTTATCTGGAAGGCTGCACGGCGCCGCAGCGCGATGAAAACCAGCTTCACGCCGCGATTGTCGAAATTGTTGTTCTGAAGGATGCCGAAGTCAAATATTCCACCGTTCAGAACTGGTATCCCGGCGACAATGACGGCAAAGGCGGCGTTTATAACTTCGTGACCAAAAGGGCAGCCTGCCGCGGCGATAATTCCAAAATTTCGTGGACGCAGGTTGAAACCGGTTCGGCCGTGACCTGGAAATATCCGTCTTGCGTGCTTCAGGGCAATAATTCGTCCGGCGAGTTTTATTCCGTGGCCATTACCAATAACCGCCAGCAGGCAGACACCGGCACCAAGATGATTCACATCGGGCGCAATACCTCGTCAAAGATTATCTCTAAGGGAATTTCCGCAGGCTTTTCCAACCAGACGTATCGCGGTTTGGTAAAAGTCAGCCCCGGCGCGCAGAATGCCCGCAACTATTCGCAGTGCGACAGCCTGCTGATTGGCCGCACCTGCGGTTCGCATACTGTGCCGTATATCGAAAACCGCAATAAGACCGCCAAAATTGAGCACGAGGCGACAACCTCGAAAATCAGCGACGAGCAGCTGTTTTACTGCCAGCAGCGCGGCATTGGCGAGGAAGAAGCCGTCAGCCTGATTGTCAACGGATTCTGCAAAGAAGTCATGCAGCACCTGCCGATGGAATTCGCCATTGAAGCGGCCAAACTTATTAATATTTCACTGGAAGGAAGTGTCGGATAATGATTAACCCGGTTTTGAAACGTGCCCTGCAGACATGGGGCGAACAGCCGCAGATGATGATGGTTGTCGAAGAAATGTCGGAGCTGATGAAAGAGATTCTTAAAAACGTCAACCGCAAGAAAGACAATGTTGCCGAAATCATTGAAGAAACCGCCGATGTCGAGATTATGCTGGAGCAGTTGAAGGAAAATTACCGGATTGCCGAAAAGGTTGAAGCCTATAAAGCCGAAAAGATAAAATTAATCGAGAGCCGCCTTAACGAGTGGGATAAAACCCACGCCGCCTGAAACGAAAACAGGAGAAACCATGACCAAAACACCATTGCTTGAAATAGAAGACTTATGCGCCAGAGTCTGCGACAAGGAAATTGTCAAAGGCTTTAACCTGACGATTAACGAAGGCGAAGTTCATGCGCTTATGGGGCCCAACGGCGCCGGAAAGTCCACTTTGTCAAATATCCTGTGCGGCAAGCCCGGCTATGAGGTGACGTCCGGTTCAATTCGTTTCAAAGGGCAGGATTTGCTGGCCATGTCGCCGGAAGAGCGCGCCCGCGAAGGCATCTTTTTATGCATGCAG
This sequence comes from Pseudomonadota bacterium, assembly GCA_018362935.1. Taxonomy (GTDB): domain Bacteria; phylum Pseudomonadota; class Alphaproteobacteria; order RF32; family CAG-239; genus CAZU01. Next base: position 38,869 of record JAHALQ010000008.1, read on the forward strand.
TATCCGGTCGAAATTCCCGGCGTACCGGTAACGACTTTTCTGAAACACGCCGTCAACGCCATTCGCAAGCATCGCGGGGAATCTGAGCTGGATACCATGGAATTTATTAAAATGGTTCGCGAAGAAGGCAAAAAGCTCGGGCTGGATGCCGATATGATTAAGCGTCCTGTCAATGTCGGCTTTTCCGGCGGTGAGAAAAAACGTCTGGAAACCCTGCAAATGGCCGTCCTTAAGCCGGATTTTGCCATTCTCGACGAGGCGGATTCCGGTTTGGATATTGACGCACTCAAGGTTGTGTCTGACGGCGTCAATGCATTGCGCGACGGCAAACGCGCCATGTTGGTCATTACCCATTATCAGCGGCTGCTTAATCATATTGTGCCGGATTTTGTGCATGTTTATGCCGACGGGCATATTGTCAAATCCGGTGACAAAAGCCTGGCGCTGGAGCTGGAAGAAAAAGGCTATGCCGAATTTGTGAGAGAAAAATAAATGGGCGGATTGCTGCAACATATATCTTTGCCGGGTGAAGAAATCCCGTGGCTGCGCGAATTTCGCGCCAACGGCCGCGCCGTTTTTGAGGCTTGCGGGGTGCCGACGGCCAAAACCGAAGCGTGGAAATACACCAAACCCCGCGAACTGAACGCCGACGACTATATTATATCTCTGCCGCAGACGGATATAACTTCGCCGGAAGTAAAACTGCCGTTTGAGGCCTATAAAGTTTGTTTTGAAAACGGGATTTTTAATCCCGCCGCGAGCGATTTGCCGCAGGGAATAGAGGTTTTGCCGTTGATTGAGGCGGTTATGTTTTATCCCGAATACCGTAAATTGGTTAATCCCCAGCTAACCTCGGCGGACTTTCCTTTTGCCGCGCTGAATGCGGCCTATCTCAATGAGGGCGTGCTTATCCGCATCGATTCCCGGGTTGAAATCAAAAAGCCGCTGGCAATCGTTTATCATACGGATAACCGCGGGCAAAACCTGCTTTGCAATATTCATAATGTGATTGCCGTTGAAGAAGATGCCGCGGCGGAACTTGTTGAGTTTCATAGTTATGACGGAGAAGTCAAGTCGCGCTATCTGGCAAATATTGTCAACGAGGTTTATCTGAGCCGCAACGCCCGGTTGCGCCACTACAAAATTCAAAACGAGGCTTTCAAGGCTTATCATATCGCCTTAAATTACATTGATGTGTCGGACGGCGGCGCGTATCATTCGTTCTGCCTGCAAAAAGGCGCCGATATTGCCCGTAACGAAACCCGTGTTTTGCTGAAAGAGCCGGGGGCAGCGGCCGAGGTTAACGGCGCTTATGTCATGAGCGGCTGGGCAACTCTGGACACCACCACCGATATAGAACACAGAGCGCCCTGCACGGTATCACATCAGTTGGTTAAAGGGGTTGTCGGGGGCGATGCCAAAGGCGTTTTTCAGGGCAAAATCCATATTGCGCCCGGCGCCGTTCAGACCGAGGGCACGCAGCTGCACAAAGCGCTTTTGCTGACCGATACGGCTGAAGTCGACGTCAAACCCGAGCTGGAGATTTTTGCCGACGATGTGAAATGTTCGCACGGCGCAGCCAGCGGCGAGCTGGATGAAGAACAGCTGTTTTATATGCGCTCGCGCGGCATCGGCGAAGAAGAAGCCCGTCAATTGCTGATAGACGCTTATCTGGACGACGCTATATCCAAGATTGAGGATGAAAAAATTGCGGCGTGGATTAAATTATGGGCAAAGTAATTTTCGCCGGAGGAAAAGTTAATGTATGATGTCGAAAAAATAAGAAAAGACTTTCCCGTTCTCGGCCGTGAGATAAACGGCAAGCCGAACACGTTTTTGGATTCGGCCGCTTCGGCGCAAAAGCCGAAGGTTGTGATTGATCGCATGGTGCAGATTTACAGCAATGAGTATTCCAATGTTCACCGCGGTTCATATCTGCTGAGTGAAGAAATCACCTCTGAATACGAAAAGGCGCGCGAAACGGTTCGCAAATTCTTAAATGCCCGCAGCGATTCGGAAATCGTTTTTACGCGCAACGCCACAGAATCTGTCAACTTGGTCGCATCGACCTGGGGACGTAAATTTCTGACCAAGATTGATGAAGTTCTGATATCGGAGGCCGAGCACCATGCCAATCTTGTACCGTGGCAGATGCTGCGCGACGAAATCGGCTTTGTGCTGAAAATATTTAAAATTAATGACGACGGCAGCTACAACCGCGACGAATATTGCAAGCTTCTGAACGGTAACACCCGTCTGGTTGCCATAACCGGAATGTCCAATGTATTGGGCACGGTTTTCCCGCTCAAACAGATGATTGAAGACGCGCATAACGTCGGCGCCAAGGTTTTGGTTGACGGCTGCCAGTATGTTGTTCACCAGCCGGCTGACGTGCAGGATTTGGATTGCGATTTTCTGGCTTTTTCGGGGCATAAGACCTATGGTCCGAGCGGCATCGGCGTTTTATACGGGCGGCAGGAACTGCTGGAAGCTATGCCGCCGTATCAGTTTGGCGGCGACATGGTTAATGTCGTGACTTATCAAACCACCACATTTGACGTGCCGCCGGCACGTTTTGAAGCCGGAACGCCGGCAATTGTGCAGGCCATTGGTCTGGGAACGGCGCTTGATTACATGATGAACCTGGGGATGGAAAATATCCGCACTCATGAGGCCGAAATGACAGCTTATATGCGTTCCCGCCTGCGCGAGGTGGAAGGCCTGACCGAGGTCGGGACGGCCGAAGGCAAGGGCGGGGTCTTTTCCATAGATATTGACGGCATTCATCCGCAGGATTTGGCATTTATTCTGGATAAAGAAGGCGTGGCAGTCCGTGTCGGGCACCATTGCGCCGCGCCGCTGGTACGCCGCATGGGATATGAAAATCTGGCGCGCGCGTCTTTAGGGCTGTATACGAACAAAGCCGATATCGACCGCTTTATTGCCGCGCTGCAAAAGGCTAAGGCTTTTTTCTGAACATAGAGAGTAAGATGACTGACGATAGTAAAATTTTGACTGAACGTGAGAGTGAGCTGCTTTCGGCCATGGGGCTGGGCGAAGACGGCGCCATGACCAAAGATTACGTGGCTTATGCCGGCAAAAAACTGGCGGCAGATGATAAAACCCGCGCTTCAAAGGATCAGATTATTGAAGCCCTGCGCACGGTTTCAGACCCCGAGATTATGATTAATATCTGGGATATGGGGCTGGTTTACAAAATTGTGCAGGAAGACGACGGCGATGTTAAAATCGATATGACCGTTACCGCGCCGACCTGTCCGGTTGCGGGCATTCTGCCGCAGCAGGCTGCCGATGCGGTGGCGGCTGTGGACGGAACCGGCGTTGTCGAGGTCAAAATCGTTTGGGAACCGGCCTGGAGCTTTGAAAATATGAGCGATGAAGCCAAGGCGATGATTGAACTGTTTTAGGTTAAGTTTTTGAAAAAATCAGTTGTGTTTTGTCCAATTTAATGCTATGCATACTCATAACATTAAAAAGGATAATCTTCATGCCTAAGTCAGATTTCATACCCGTCACAACCGGCCGCTTAATTATTGATGAGTTTAAAACTTCCGATTATGCCCGGCTTCAGGAAATTGCATTCAACATCAACCGCAACGCTGATGAGCACGCGGCGGAAGGTTATTGTCCGTTTTATACTTTTCAGGTTGACAAAGATACGCCTGACCGCGATACGGTTATCCGCCAGAAAGTGTCGGAATTCCTGATTAAGGCTGACCGTGAGCGCAGACAGGAGCCTCGTTCGACCTACCGCATGGCAGTTCGTTTGCCGGACGGCAAATTGATTGGCAATGCCACGGTCGATATGCTGCCGATAGAGGAAAACGGCAAAAAGATTTATGGTGACTTAGGATATTTTATCGACCCGAAGTACGGCGAACACGGCTATGCGACAGAAGCTGTCCGCGGTTTGGTTCACCACTTTTTCAAGAAATATCAAAAGCTGGATATTACCGCTCACCCGGCCAATAAATTCTCGCGCAAGCTGATTGAGCGCATCGGCGGCGTTCAGGTCGGTTACAATGAAGCTTCGCATTATGGACACGGCGAGCCGCGCGCCGTCTTTGAAGTCCATCGCGCCGACTTTTACCGCAGCTGCGCTTTCAATCAAAAAATGCCAAACCTGCTGACGGTTTTGGTTAACCGCCAAAAAGGGCTCGGCAAAAAATAAAAGAAGGTATTTTCATGTTTAGCGATGCCAATCTGCCCGAACCCTTGGTTATTCAAGAAATTGAAAATCCGGTAAGGCTTGTTGAAATTAATGCCGCAGACCATATCTTTTTTAACCCGCGCTATACTTCCGTCAGAACAATCCGCGCCTATACGTATGACCTGCTGAAACAGGCGCGGAGGCATCTGCCCGAAAACTGCCATTTTGTCATTTACGAGGCCTACCGTCCCATGTCGGCGCAGGTGGAATTGTGGAACGGCGTAGTCACAAGGTTGTCAAGGCAGCATCCTCATCTTGACGTTGATTCCGAAGAACTTATCGCCATGTGCGATGTCTTTGCCGCCAATCCCTACCGTCAGGGCAGCGGCCACCAGTCCGGCGCGGCTGTTGATATATCGTTGGTTGATGATAATGGCACGGAATACGATATGGGCGGCGAGGTCAGAGGTTTTGACAATACGGCCGATTTCGACTGTCCGGAAATATCGGCGCAGGCGCGCAAGAACCGTGAAATTTTGCGTGAAGCTTTAGCCAAAGTCGGCATGGTCAATTATCCGTCCGAATGGTGGCATTATTCCTTCGGCGACCGCCTGTGGGCAAGGCTGACCGGCTCCAAACTGGCAATTTTCGGCAAACTTGATAAATAGAGAAAAACATGGAAATTTCTGAATTAATTGACAACTTTGAGTTCTTGGACGGCTGGGAAGATAAATACCGCTATATTATCGACTTGGGTGAGAAGCTGCCGCCGCTGGCTGCCGAATTTCATACCGACGAATGGAAAGTCCGCGGCTGCCAGTCGCAGGTTTGGCTTGTCCCGCACATGGCGGACGGAAAAATCAGCTTTGAGGGTGACAGCGACGCCATGATTGTCAAAGGCCTGATAGCCGTTGTCCTGATGATTTACAATCATAAATCCCCAGCGGAAATTAAATCGATTGCAGTTGACGGGATTTTTGCTAAACTGGGGCTGGAAGAACATTTGAGCCCCAGCCGCCGCAACGGGTTGATTTCAATGACCGAGAAAATCAAACATTACGCCGAGGTTCTTTAGCGTTAAGGATTCCTGAGATGAACATTCACGAATACCAGGCCAAAAAGATTTTGCAGCAGTACGGTATCCGCACGCCCAAAGGCGGCGTGGCTTATACGCCCAACGAGGCCAAGCGGACGGCGGCCAAAGCCTCGCGCAGCGGCCCGTGGATGCTCAAGGCGCAAATTCAGTCAGGCGCCCGTCAAAAAGGTTACTTTCTGGAAAAATCGGCCGGACCGCGCGGCGGTATCCGGGTAATCAAATCACGCCGCGATATTTTGCGCAATGCCGAACAAATGCTCGGTTCTACTCTGGTAACCATTCAGACCGGCCCGGAAGGCAAAACCGTCAGCCGCCTTTATGTCGAAGAATACAGCAAAATTGCCCGGATTTTTTATGCCGGCATTGCGATTGACCGCGTGCATTCGGCATTGGTGCTGCTGGTGGCGGCGATTAAAAACGAAGACATTACCAATATTGCCTTTAACAATCCCGAGAAAATTCTTAAAATTAATCTGGATTTAGAGGGTGATACCAAACCTGAGCAGGTTCAGCAGGTAATGGATTTCTTAAAGCTTCCTCCCAAAAGCGCGCGCAGTCTGGAAACTTTCATCAACGGCATGCACCGGGCTTTTATTGATTATGACGCCAGCATGATAGAAATTAATCCGGTCGGCGTGATGAAAAACGGCGAGCTGGTCGCGCTGGATGCCAAAATATCGTTTGATGACAACGCCTTGTTCCGTCACCCTGATATTGCCGCGCTGCAGGATGATTACGAAGCTTCCGAACGCGAGCTGCAAGCGGCCAAATATAAATTTAATTACAGCGAGTTCAGCGGTTCGGTCGGTTGTATCGTCAACGGTGACGGGCTGGCGCTGGCCGTTATGGACATGCTCCGCGTTAAAAATCTGGATACTGCTTGTTTCCTGAACGTCAAAGGCGGTGTTGACAAAGACAAGATTGCTTCGGGCATCAAAATCATTATGACCAATCCGCGGGTTGAGGGTATTTTGATTAACATTCTCGGCGGTTTTTTGCGCTGTAACTTAATTGCCGACGGAATTATCTCCGCCGCATCCGAAGTCGGTTTGAATGTTCCGCTGGTTGTCCGTTTTGAGGGAACCAACAAAGAGGACGCCAAGGAAATTCTCGCCAAATCCAAACTGCCGATTATTCTGGCGGATTCGATGGAAGACGCGGTGGCCAAACTGGCCGAAGCCATGGAGGATGCCGACTGATGTCAATTTTTGTAAACAAACAGACCAAAGTTTTATGCCAGGGAATTACCGGTACGCAGGCAACCTTTCATATCCGCCGTTCGCTGGATTACGGCACGCAGGTTGTCGGCGGCGTTACCCCGGGCAAAGGCGGCGAAATGCACCTCGGCCTTCCGGTCTTTAACACGGTCAAGGAAGCCAAAAAGGAAACCGGAGCCAATGCCAGCGTAATGTATGTTCCGGCACCTTATGTAAAGTCGGCGGTCAAAGAGGCCGTTGAGGCAGAGCTTGATTTGGTTGTCTGTATTGCCGACGGCGTGCCGGTGAAGGACATGCTTGAAATCAACCATATGCTGGCCGGTTCAAAAACCAAGCTTATCGGCCCCAATACGCCGGGAATTATTACCCCCGGCGAGGCGCGGCTCGGAATTTTTCCCGAAAACATTCACACGCCGGGTTGCATCGGCATTGTTTCTCGTTCGTCAACGCTGACTTACGAAGCGGTGATTGAAACCGTCGAAGCCGGTTATGGGCAGTCAACGGTCTTGGGGCTGGGCGATGACATGCTGATTGGCGTTGACTTTGTCGAGGCTTTGAAACGTTTTCACGAAGATGAAGCAACCAAGGCTGTTATCGTGCTGGGACGCTTGGGCGGAACATTTGAAGAAGCCGGTGCCGAGTTTTACAAATCATTGGCGCATAAAAAACCGGTGATTGGCTTTGTCGCGGGCAATGCTATTCCTTTCGGGCATAAAATGGGTTATGCCGGCGATGTTATTACCAAGGGCTATATTTCCACTCAGGATAAAAAAGATATTATGCAGGATGCCGGCATGACAATTGTCGACAATATCAACGACATTAGCATAGAGCTGGCTAAACTGGCATGAGCTTGTGGACGGATATCCTTAATTTTATTCTGCCGCCGCGTTGTTTGAAATGCGGCAAAATTCTTAAAGAAAATACCGGGCTTTGCGCAGATTGTTTTGATGAAATCAATTTCATAACCCGTCCCTTTTGCCGCAAATGCGGACATCCTTTGGAAAATGCCGTTTTGGACGACAGTTCTCTGCTCTGCGGCAGCTGCTTAAAGAAAACCCGCCGCCCGTTCCGGCTGAGCCGTTCGGCTTTTGCTTATGACGAGGCCAGCAAAGGGCTGATTATCGGTTTTAAGTTCAATGATAAAACCGAAAATGCCAGATTTCTGGCGCAAACCATGCTTGTTGCGGGAGAAGATATTTTTAAAGCCGGGGTGGACGTTATTGTTCCGGTTCCGCTGCACCTGACCCGTCTGATTAACCGACGTTATAATCAATCGGCTCTACTGGCAAGTCAGCTGTCCAAGTTAAGCGGCTGCCCGGCAGACAGCACGTCATTTGTCAAACACCGCCGGACGCGCCCGCAGGTCGAATTAACGGGAATAGCCAGAGTCCGCAACGTCAAAGACGCTTTCTCTGTCAAAAATCCGGAAAAGATAAAAGGCAAACGGGTTTTGCTGATTGATGATGTTTTAACCACGGGATCAACTTTAAGAGAATGTGCGCTGGCTCTCAAAAAGGCCGGAGCGAAGTCAGTCGATACCCTGACCGCTGCCCGGGTTATATAGAAGGATAAACAATGAAAAAAGCAAATAAGCAGCATGTTCTGTCATATATCAAAGAACAATACGGCGTAATGCCCGAATATTTATGGCACAAATTTCCGGATTATGCGGTTTTTCGGCATTCGAACAACCGAAAATGGTTTGCGGCTGTCATGAATGTTCCCGCCGCCAAATTGGGGCTTTCCGGAGAGGATATCAAAGAAATCATCAACCTGAAATGCAATCCGCTGTTAATCGGTTCGCTGCGCGAAAGCGAAGGTTTTTTGCCTGCGTATCATATGAATAAAGAAAATTGGATAAGCGTTTTACTCGACGGAACGGTAGACAGAGATGAAATCTGCCGGTTGATAGATATGAGCTATGAGTTGACCTGCTGACTTTATGCTGAATCAGGCTATTTGCTTCGGTTGTCTTTGATTTGTGAGAGCTTGGTTATATCCGCTCCCTCATTCTCTTTTACAATTTTTATAAAATTTGAAACAAATTGTTGATATTTCTGAAATAACGGGTTGCCGGCATCATGCTTTAAATATGCGGAAGCCAGTGACTGATAATACCATAAATGTTTATTTTTGTCAGGCTCATTAAAATTGTTCCATAGAGCGGGCCCGGACTTTTTATAATCTTCAATGAATGATGTGACGTTATGGAGTTTATCCGCGCAGGAAACCATCAAAGCATCCTGATCGTCCAGTTTTGTAATGTACTCGATTGTGTGTTTTTTTCGCTCTATCCACGGAAGGCTTTTGTCCGGCTCGGATGCGGATTGAACCAGTTCAAGAACCCTGGGTCCAAATCGTTTTTCAATTTGTTCAGGGGTGACAGAGGTGTCTTCGAGAGTATCATGCAGGAGGCCGGCAATAATAACATCTTCTTTGTCGGTATTTTGCATTAAGATGTCCATAACCGCAATAGGATGAAGTATATACGGAACCTTTCGTCCTTTTCGGTATTGCCCTAAGTGGGCTTTTTGCGCAAAATCAATAGCTTGAAATATTTTATCCATCGTGTTCATCCATAATTGAATTGACGTTTTTATGAAAGCGGGCAGGCTTGCAAAATCAGGCTGCTCATACTTATTAATTATTTACTTTTTTACAATAAAAATCATATTGTTAGGATTTTGGGCATCATTAAATGGTGTCATTTCAAAATCTCCGAAAACATCAACAATCTTAAAATTAAGATATTTTAATAAATATTCAATTTCATACCTCATTAGATATCTTGAAGTCCAATTATATGATACTTTTTCATCATTGCACTCATATATCCTTTTTGCTCTAAAAATTTGATTTTTTGTATCAATATCTTCAATTACAAAAGAGGTATAGAAATCTTGATTGTTTTCTTTAATATGTTTTTTACCTATTTCAATATTTTTATTATTTTCAAACCCGTATAATAAATCAGGAGATGGGTATAAAACATCAAAAATTAAAAATCCGCCGTCTTCTATTAAATCTTTAAGCTGTCTTAGTAATTCTTCTTGCTCTTTAATTGTCGTAATTTCTTGCAAGAGCCTAAAGGGAAGAATAACTAAAGAATATTTTTCTTTCGTTTTATAAGCAGATGAAAAAACATTAAATATATTGACATTATTTTTGATTTTAGATTCTAAAAAGTTAATTTGCTTCAGGCAGTATTCATATCTTTCCAAATTAGGCTCTAAGCCATCTATGAGCAATCCTTCTTGGGCTATTTTTAACAATATTCTGCCTGTGCCGCTTCCAACTTCCAGTATGCGTTTTGTACCGTATTTTTTGGCCATATTAACATAAAAGTTCACATCTTTATTGTTTTTGTAAAATAAATCATAAAAATAATCTTCCTTCATAAAACTTCTCCGAATAGGTTTGGAATAAATTATAAATCAAAGAGGTTAAAAATAAAGAAAATTTTATCGAACCGGTAAAAGAATTTGAAGGAGTTAAGGTTTGCAACAAAGGACGTGAGTCGACCGTCGCGAAATTAGATGCCAAAGCGTATTCTTTCCCGGCAACAAAAAAACTCCCCGGAGGGAGTTTTTAATGGTGCCGCTGGCAAGAATCGGACTTGCGACCCCGTCATTACCAATGACGTGCTCTACCACTGAGCTACAGCGGCATGAAATTTACAAAGTTTGCCGCTTTCCGCCCCGGTCATGCGTCATTGGTAATGACGTGCCTTCGGCATCTAAGCTCAATGCGGTCGTTATCACTTCCCTGTTTCGCTAAGATGTTCCGAAGAACTCGCAGACAAAATTGATATGTCCATATCAATTTTACTTAGCGTTACCACTGAGCTACAGCGGCATGATGTATCATGCGAGAGGTAACATACCAAACATTTCGTAAAAATCAAGCATGTTTTTTAATTTTTATAATTTTTTTTGCAAAACCATATGCAAAAGGGGAAACGGGTTGCCGGCGTCGTCCGTTTCGCTGCGGCCGCAGACTGTAAATCCCATATGTTCGTAAAAGCCCAATGCGGCCGGGTTTTGCTCATTGACGCACAATTTGACAACGCCGTATTCGCTTACGGCCAGCTCCAAAAGCTGCCGCCCAAGCCCTTTGCCTCGTGCTTCGGGGTGCAAAAACAGCATTTCCAGACTTCCTTCGGCAATTCCCATGAAGCCGAGCGTTTTGCCGTCGTCTTCGGCAACAATCAGTGTTTCAATTTGTTTGAGGCCGTCCGGCACCTGCTCCCGGATTCGGCAGATGTCGTCTTCTGTCAGAAACAAATGCGTCGCGCGAACGGATTCTTCCCATACAGACAGCAGATTGGTTATTAAATTCTCGTTCCTGTTTTCGACTTCTCGGATTGTCATTTTCATCTTCCGGTATGGAGCGGTGTTATCTATTTTTTAATCATATTCATGTATTTTTTATTAATAAACCAAGGATAACCCGAATTATGACAGAAACCAAGCCCAAAAAACACAAAACCAGAGCACAGCAGCGTTTTGAGCGCGAAGCCAAAGCCCTGCAAAAGAACCTTGAAAAACGCAAACGCCAGCAAGCTCAGCGCGAACAGGTCAAAAAGGAGGACGATCATGGACAAGATAAAAATTAAAGGTGGCAAAGCCTTAGAAGGAAAAATTTATATCAGCGGAGCCAAAAATGCGGCTCTTCCTTTAATCTGCGCCAGCCTGCTGACGGATGAAACCGTTACGCTGACCAATATGCCGATGCTTTCCGACATAAAGGCGATGAACGCCCTGCTGGAGCAGCTTGGTACCAAAATAGAAGAGTTTGACGACTTTGTCGACGGCCATTCGACCAAGACCTATTCATACCGTACCAAAGAAGCAACAAGCCTGACGGCGCCTTATGATTATGTCCGCAAAATGCGTGCATCGTATTATGTATTGGGGCCTTTGCTGGCTCGTTACGGCAAATGCGAACTTTCGCTGCCCGGCGGCTGTGCCATTGGCGCGCGCCCGATGGATATTCATCTCAATTCTTTGGAACAGATGGGCGCGCATATTGAAATCAAAAACGGTTATATTTATGCCGATGTTGATAAAAAGCTGAAAGGCGCTCATATAATTTTCCCATTGGTTTCCGTCGGCGCCACTTGCAATATTCTGATGGCTGCCGTCTTGGCCGAAGGCCGCACGGTTCTGGAAAATGCAGCCAAAGAACCGGAAATCGGCGATTTGGCCAATCTCCTCAATGCCATGGGCGCCAAAATCGAGGGTATAGGCACATCGGTATTGACGATTGACGGCGTGGACAGACTTCACGGCGCCGCCCATAAGGTCATTGCCGACCGTATCGAGGCCGGGTCATACGCGGTTGCTGCCGCAATTACGCGCGGCAAAATTGAGTTAATCAACGCGCTGCCCTGGACATTAAAACGGCCGCTGCAAATCCTGCGCGAAATGGGCGTTAATGTGACGGAAAACGAAGACAGCATCGTCATTGACGCCAAAGGCTGCACATTGATCGGCAAAGACATTATGACCGAGCCGTTTCCGGGTTTTCCCACGGATTTGCAGGCGCAGTTTCTTGCGCTGATGCTGACTGCCGAAGGAGCATCCATGGTGACGGAAACGATTTTTGAAAACCGTTTTATGCATGTGCCCGAACTTCTGCGCATGGGCGCCAATATAAATGTACACGGCCATGCTTCGGCAATTGTCCGCGGCGTTAAAAAACTTTCCGGCGCTCAGGTTATGGCGACGGATTTGCGCGCGTCGTTTGCGCTGATTCTTGCCGGTTTGGTCGCCGAAGGCGAAACCACCGTCAACCGCGTCTACCACCTTGACCGCGGTTATGAGCGCCTTGAAGAAAAGCTTAAAGGCGTCGGCGCCGTGATTGAACGTGTTAAAGAAAGTGATGAAGAATAAAAATTGATACTGGTCAAATTTGTTTTAAGCTGTTATATTTTGTGCAAATGATAACAGTTGAGGATTACGACCATGAAAAAATTGCTTTCCGTTTTTGCGTTGTTGCTGCTGATATGCGGTTGTTCCAGAGAGCCGGGTTTTGCAGGCAAGACATACCAGCTTCAAAATGCCCAGAACAACGTCAAGGTGATTCTGGCGTTTGCCAAAGACGAGCCGCGTTATTACGGTGCGGTCGTTAACCGTTATTTCGGCACTTATGAACTGAACGGTTCCAAAATCAAATTCGGGCCGGCCGGCGTGACTATGATGATGGGGCCGGAGGCCGAAATGGAAGCCGAACGGAATTTTTTGGGAATTCTACCGCATGTTACCGGGTTTAAAATGGCTGGCAGTAATCTGGTGCTGATAACCGATAACGGCCAGGAACTCGGTTTTAAGGAAATCCCTGCCGAAACGGACAAATAACCAAAGAATGTAAAGCCCCTCGTTCAGAGGGGTTTTGTTTTGCTGCGTATGCCTGAACATAATAGCTGTTTATACCCTTCTGCGGTATTTACGGCGGAAGTTTTGGCGCGCTTTCTTGACAGGTATAAAACAGCTGAGAAAACGTACCAGCCACAAAGGCAAATACGATTGTTTGCCCACATTGATTTCGGGCGTGTCCGGCAGCTGGCTGATGAATGACATTAAAGTGTCAATGTTATGTATGGAAAAAAGCCGGACGGCAGCCTTTTGCAGCGCGGCGCGTTCTCCGACAGCCTTTTGATATCCGTTTTTTATTTCATCGGCTATTTCCGCAGCAGACAGCTTGCGCCGGGTAGCTCTTCCGGAAAAATTTTGGGAAGCTTCTTTGTTAAAATTTCCGAGATTAATATATCCGCAGCCGCCGAATTTGTCATATTCATAAATAGGAATGCACATGCCGAGTGAATATTGAACCGTCTTGCCGATACTGATAATCAGGTCATATTGTGACAATAGTTTTGGCGATACCTGCTTTTGGGCATATTCTATGCCGATAAAGTCAACAATTGTGTCCTTGAAAAAGCCCGGCAAAAGTTTTAATTCGTCCGGAACATGATTGGATATGACGGCAATTCTTTTAAGTTTGGGGTTTGCCGCCGCCTTTCCGATAAAATTATCGGGCAGAAAGTTCGGCAGCACAAAGATTTTGTGTTCGGGAATTTTGTCAGTTTCAATCAGTTTTTGTTTGGTTTCTTCCGAATTGGCAACCAGCAGAGAAAGCTGTCTGTGGAAAGGGGCGGGTTTTTCCAGTTCGGCAAATGGACTTAAAATAACATTTATAATTTTTTTATACTTCAGGGAAGTCCCCAGCAAAAAAGACAAAACCGGAGAATGTAAGGCGAAGACGATGTCATAAATAATATGGCGCGGCAATTCGTCCGGCCGAAACAGAAAAAATTTCTTTTTTTGAGCTAATAAGGCGATTTCATCGGAAATGTTCGGCGAGACGATATAAATCTGCACATTCCCATCTTTCTGAGATAAATATTCTGCCATTTCAAAGACATGAATCTGGCTTCCTGAAAAATAATTTAAATAGTAGGCCGTAAAAAGAATATTTTTTGTATAGTCAGGCAAAGTTAGTCCTCCGAAGCTATAAATCATAACTGGTCGTAATGCAGAATAAGGGGATTTTGCAGATCTTGATAATACGGTGGCCGGACTTGGTCATCTTATTCTGATAGAAGAAACGCAAAATCGAATATTTTATTCTCTTAAAGAAAAAAGCAAAATAATCGTCACGCATAAATTTTTTGATTTCGTCATTCGGAATATTAGAGAGCAGCCGGGTAACCGAGTTTTTGGAAAAACCGCCCCTCGAGAAAATCTTTCTTTTAATGAGCGGAGAACGTGCCGCCAGCAGTTGGCAGCCGTATTTGCAGGGATTGGATATTCCTGAATTTATCGTGCAATAGACGTCAAAACTGTATTTTCCCTTTTCAATCAGAAGGCGGGATAAGCCGACTTCATAACGGCTGACCACGTCCCAGAAAGACTTTTCCTGTGTAACTCCTTCAAAAAAATCCTTGAATAATGCCGAATTAAATACATTTTTCTTAAAAACCATAAAATAGCTTTGCAGATGCTCCAGAGCAGATTGGCAGTTTTTGGTTACGCCCCAGAAGTCGCCGCGGGAATTTTCCATGCAAGTAAACATTTCCGCAAACGGAAACACCGGGCCGTAACAGCTGTCGTTGCATAAGACCAGTTCATCGGCATCGGCAAACAGAGACAATTGCGAAGCGACCCGCAGCCCGCGCTTCCACGAGCCGAAATCATACTCGCCGTGTTTTTCAAATACTGCTTTGTCGACAATTTTTTCAAGCTGTTGCAAATATATCGGCGACGGTTCGTTATCCGCGGCATAAATCAAAGTATCGGCAATTTCGCGCAGCCCTTTCAGATAATATAGGACATAGTTTTCAATTTTGGATTTTCGGTTGTGTCCGGCGAAAATAACCACACGCTTAGTCATCGGCAGTCCCTCTCAAGAAGCATAAAAAAACCACCCGTTGAAAGGTGGTCGGAGAGTTCAGAAAGCATGTTCGTTAAATGCCTCTTTGGGTCTTTAAAGTTCAGAACTTCTGGACATACACCCAAAGCTCCCCGACCTTGCGCATAGTCGGGGATATATTATCGGATTATAGATATAACATCATACCTATACCAATTGACGATGCTATATCTATGCACCGAACGAACATAGAGCTTCTGACAGCTCCGCACCTATTCTCAGGCACTCGGCCGAGCAAATCTCAGCCTTAAGAGCAAGGCTAATACGATGTTGTTTGGAAGTCAACAAAGAAAAACTTATTTCAGGCAAGAAGAACAATAAATTTTGTCAATATATAAGACTTGATTAATGGTTGACTTATTCCTTAAAATATTCGATAATAAAAATAGTGTAACAACTTTTTATCCGGGGTACATCGCATGAACTCTTTACGCTTTTTCTTATCCTTTTCCATTCTTACGCCTGGACTTGTCTGGACCGTTTTCGACGCCCGCGCCCAGACCTGTACCCAGGCGCCTTCCTGTTCCGAACTCGGCTACACCAAGTCAGCTTCCGACTGTGCCGGAAAAACGATTTTGTACTGCCCGTTTGACAAGACCAAAGCATATTGCGTGGATGAAATTACCTGTGCTTCGTTAGGCTTTAATGACACGGTTTCCGAATGTCCGGGCGATTATACGCTGTGCCCGTCGGATTCAACCAAAGGCAAGTGCATTTTTGAAGCGCGTCCCGGTGATTTGAAGTACTCTCTGCGCACTTCCAACCATAACGGCTGGCTGCTGTGCAACGGCGCTTCGTACAGTTCGGCGCAGTATCCGGAGCTCTATGAGGCTATTAAAGATTCTTTCGGTACAAATCTGCCCAGTTATTCGGGTTATTTTCTCAAGGCTGCGGCCACCAGTTCGGCTTCGTCTTTCAAAACCTATGAGCAGGCCGGGCTGCCCAATATTACGGGTTCCATCGCATATGGCGCTCCCGGAAATTACCAAAATTACACTTCCGGAGCTTTGTACGCCTCAGTCAAAAGCGGAAGTAAAGGTATTGGCAATGGCGGCGATACGTATGGTTTAGGTTTTGACGCCTCAAAGTCCAATTCTATATACGGACGGTCATATACGGTCACGCCGCAAAACTACCCGGCCAATATTTTCATTTATGCCGGGCGCGTCAAGGCTAAAGCGCCGTCTTCTTGTGCGGCAGGAAACTTTTTATATAAAGACGGCACTTGCTCGTCAACTTATACTTCCACAAAAACATTGCTCGGTTTGGTTAATAATGTTTATTCCTATACCGGTTACAAACGTATTTATTATGCATGGGGCGGCAACAAAACCGCATCTAACCGCACCGCGGCAGACGCCGCATGCAAAAGTCAGGGCGGAAATTCGGCCTCAACGGCTTGTGACCAGGATGTCAGAAACTTTACTTCGATAACCATTCCGTCAAACTCGGTTGTCGTTTCACCCAACAGTTCAGCCAAAAAATATGTATTGTGCTTTAACGAAAACAGCTACTTTACTTGTAATTCAAGCGGTTGCACCAGAGGCGGCAGCGATTATACCGGCACCAAGTATTATTACTGTGACAGCTACGTTGATTTTTACGAATAAATGCAAAGCCCCGGAGCAATCCGGGGCTTTGTTTTGGAATAAAGCGGCGATTATTTGTCTTCGCTTTCGACAATAACGCCCTTCACCAGAATAAATCCCGGCGTGCGCCCGTTAAACGAATTGCATTTTTTTGACAAATCGACGGCTTCGTCATCAAGAACGTTAGCCCGCGTCTGATTGGCCGGGGCTTTTTTGCCGTTGTTGGTTTTGGCCGTCAACTGGGCTTCCTGTTCTTTGGCCTTGTCTATTTTTATCTCTTCAGGCGCTTTAAGAATTTTCTCCAAAACCCCCTGCGTTTCTTTTGAGCGGCGGTTGGTATAAACAATGTTTTGCTTTTCCGCCGGCAGCATGGCTAAAATCTTTTCCAGATTGTCGAGCTGTTTGTTTTTCTTAATCAGGTTAATGTCGTCGACCACCAGAATATCGGTATTGGAAAGGTCAACCTTGCCCTGTCCGGCAATTTCCATGAGCAGTTCCGGCGAGCCGAGTACAACGTTGGCCTCGTTATCGATTTCTTCCTGCGTATCATTTTTGGCGGCTTCGTTGATTTCATGATATTTGTTAAAAATCGCCAACTGGTCGGAAATCATGACCGAGCAGTCCGAATTCGGCGTGATAATCAGAATGTTGCGCGCTTTTTTGCTGCTGATAACGTCCAACAGCGGCAGAACGTAAGACATGGTTTTGCCGCAGCCCTGCGGCGCGATTGTAAAGACGTCTTTGCCCTGCAGGATTGACGGGATGACATCGGCCTGAACAGTTGTCGGTTCGGTAATGCCGAATTCCTCAATCGCTTTGATTGTCTGTTCGCTTAAGCCTAAATCTGCAAAATTCATTATAAAATCCTATATTAATCGTTGAAATTAACCTGATACTAAGGATTTTCCAATCGATAGTCAAGCTAAACCGTTATGCGCGGCCATATTTGTCTTCCAGGCGGACGATGTCGTTTTCGTCAAGTTTCTCTCCGGTCTGAATTTCGATAAATTCCATGTTTTCATTGGTTTCGTTTTGGATGCGGTGCTTGGTTTCGGCCGGAATATAAACCGATTCATTGGCTTTGCGGACAATCTTGTCATCGCCGAGAGTGACGACCGCTTCGCCTTTGACGATAATCCAGTGCTCGCTCCGAAAGTGGTGCAGCTGCAAAGACAAAATGCTGCCCGGCGTTACGCAGATTCTTTTGACGCAGAAATTGTCTTCCGCATCCAGGACTTCCCATGTGCCCCAGGGGCGGGTATCGCGGTCGCCTCTTTTGTAGTTATTAGCCATTTTTTAATTCCTTTTCTTTATATTTTACTTGATGTAAAAAAATATAAAGAATATAAGTAAAAGCGCAAGCTTAAAAAAGATATTGGTGGAAAACAGATGAAGTCACCGGCCATAAATCAGGCGATGAATATTTTGCGGGAACTCCGCTCAATTTCCGAAGCCAGTCACGACATTCCCGAAAAAATGGAAAAGATTGTCGCGATGATTGCGCGGCAGATGGAGGCAGATGCCAGTGCCTGTTATGTCGTTGTGGATGACAATTATCTCGAACTGTTTGCCGCCAGCGGCTTTAATCCGGACATTGCGCATAAAATATCGCTGCGCGTCGGCGAGGGGCTGGTCGGCGAAGTCGCCAAGACCGGGCGGTCGCTGATAGTTTCCGACGTTTGGAAACACCCTGCTTTTTCATACAAGCCCGACATGGGCGAAGAACCTTATAAATCGTTTATCGGCGTGCCGCTGATTCGCTGGAACCGTGCTGTCGGCGTCATTTCTCTTCAAAAAAAAGAAACATACGAATACTCCCGCACAGAGCTGGAAGTTCTGGAAACCGTGGCGATGGTTTTGACCGATATGGTTGCGTCCGAGGAGATGATTGATTATAAAAACCAGCTCATCAAGTCGCGCGGGCAGAGCAGCAAGGAAAAATACAAAGGCCTGAGCCTGTCCAAAGGCTATGGTATCGGCAATGCGGTTGTGCACCGCCGCCGTCAGGCCGTTACCAAAATTTTTGCCGAAGACAAAGAAAAAGAGCTGAAGCGCCTTGAAGTCGCCCACACCAAAATGAACGCCGATTTGGATGAAAAATTTAACTCGACCAAACTCGGTATCGGCGAACATGTCGACATTTTGGACGCCTATCGGATGTTTGCCAAGGACAAGGGCTGGTATAAAAAAATTGCCGACAACGTCAACAGCGGCCTGACCGCCGAGGCAGCTGTCGAACGTGCCTATGAAGATATGTGGAACCGCTTGTCCGGCACGCAGGACAGTTATATGCGCGAGCGGCTGCATGACTTGCGCGACGTCGCCGACCGCCTCATCGGATATTTGAGCGGCGACCAGGCGACGGATTTGGTCACGCGGTATGAAAATCTTGTCGTCGTGGCGCAGACGATGGGACCTGCCGACCTCATGGATTATGACTATACCAAAATCCGCGGCTTGGTCATTGAAGACGGCACGCCGACCATGCATGTGGCGATTGTCGCCAAAGCGCTGGGGATTCCGGTTGTGGCCAAAATCAACGGGATTTACAACCAGATTAAAAGCGGCGAGCTTTTGGCGCTCGATGGCAATGAAGGCTATGTCTATATCCGCCCGAGTTCGCCGGTGCAGGAACGTTTTAAGGCGAAGATTCGCGAGAAAGAACAGCTGAAAGCCAAGCTGGCGGCGCTCAAAAAGCTGCCGTCCAAAACACTCGACGGCCAGCGTATTAATTTGTACTTGAATGTCGGGCTGGCATTTGATTTGGATTATATCGAAACCACCAATTGCGACGGCATTGGCCTCTATCGCACCGAAATACCTTTTATGGCCTCTGAGGTTATGCCGGATGTCGAGCAGCAGATAAGCTATTACCGCGAATTGATGGACCGTGCCGGCAATAAAAAAGTCGTTTTCCGCAGTCTGGACGTCGGCTCTGACAAACTGCTGCCGTATTGGAGCAACGCCGGTGAAGACAATCCCGCAATCGGCTGGCGTTCAATCCGCATCACACTGGACCGCCGCGCCATTTTACGTAAGCAGATGCGGGCTTTTTTGCGCGCCGCCGAGGGCAAAGAACTCAATGTCATGTTTCCGATGATTTCCAATTATGCCGAGTTTGAAGAAGCCCGTGAAACCCTTATGATTGAGCTGGAAAAAGAAAAACGCCGCGGCCATCCCGCGCCGAAAAAGGTTAATGTCGGCCTGATGATTGAGGTTCCTTCCATAGTTTTTCAGTTAGAGTCGGTTTTGAAAGTCGCTGATTTTATTTCAATCGGCACCAATGACTTGGCGCAGTTTGTTTTTGCCTGCGACCGCGGCAATCCGCGCCTGACCGAGCGTTACGACGTCTTGTCGGCGCCGTTTTTGCGTGTGATGCAGGAAATTATTACCAAAGCCAACGAAGCCGGGGTCTTGTGCTCGGTTTGCGGCGAAATGGCCGGCAACCCGATTGAAGCGATGGCGCTGATAAGCCTGGGCTATCGTAATCTCTCGATGTCAGGTTCATCTTTCGGGCGCGTCAAAAGTATGGTTCGCTCCCTTAATGTCGAAGACATTGAGGACTATATTAAGATTTTGCTGAAATCCAACCGCCGGACACTGCGTCCGCAGTTGATTTCCTATGCCAATGATCACGGTATTGAAATTTATTAAAAAGTGTGCGACAATCAGCACAATTTTCGAGTCTGACAAAAAGGAAAAAGTCGTGAAGAAAGAGAAAAGCAACGAGAAACAAACAGTTACTGCCGAACCGGAGGCTGCCGCGGAAGCCCCTGTTGAGACTCCGGCGCCCAAAGTAGAAAACAAAATTACCAAAGTCGGCAGCCTGCTCAAGGAAATGCGCCTGCAAAAAGGCCTGCGCCTGCCCGATATCGCCAAAAAACTCTGTATCCGCAGAATATATCTGGAGGCGATTGAAGAAAGCGATTATGCCGAAATTCCGCCTTTTCCCTATGGGATTGGCTTTGTCCGTTCTTATGCGACCTATCTGGGGTTGAACAGCGGCAACATTGTTGAGCTGTACAAAGATGAAACCATGCCCAAATCCGACAAAGAAATTTTTGTTTTGGAACCGCAGAGCGAAGCGAGCATTCCCAACAAAAAGTACCTGCTCATAAGCCTGCTGGCAATCGCCCTGGTTTACGGCGGCTGGTCGGTTTATAACAATGCCGAGGTTGAAGAGGCGGCCGAGCCTGCGGAAGTTGAACAAATTGGCGCTGTCGATGTTACCGAAGAGCTGCCGATTGTTGTCGAAGATTTTTCGGCGGAGCCGGTAATGGAAGCGCCCGAAGTATCGGAACCCGCTTTGACAGAGCCGCAAATTGTCATGACTGACGAGGCGTTTGTCGAACCGGTTGCCGAAGCGCCCAAGCCGACGGTTGCCGAACCGGCTGCTCCGGCTGCAGCTGAAATTCGCAAGAGCGGCGTTGTCATCAATGTAAAGGAAGAAACCTGGGTTGAAGTTAAGGATGCCGGCAGGCTTTATATCAGCAAGGTTTTGCAGCCCGGAACGTCTTATACCGTTCCTGAAGGGCAGGGGATGATTCTTTCGGTCGGCAAGGTTAACGGCGTGGAAGTCGTTGTCAACGGTGTGGTAACTCCCGTTGTCAAGGCCGGCAAAAAAATGAACATTGCTTTGGATCCGTACATCAACGGAAACCATTAGCGGATAAATGCAGATATAAGAAAATAGCGGCGCGTTCTGCCCGCTGTTTTCTTTTTTTTGTATAAAGGATAATAAAGGAATTTTTGAATGAATTTTGCAGAAAAACTTGCCAATGTCGTCAACCGCTATCATGAAGTGGAAGCCCTTATTTCCGAACCGGGGCTTAACTCGGACGATTTGGTTAAGATGAACAAAGAACTGGCCAACCTGACACCGGTCGTCGAAGCGATTAACCAATACAATTCTGCCGAAAAAAACATGAACGATGCCAAGGCGATGATGGATGATGCGTCGCTGGACAAGGAAATGCGCGATTTGGCCGAAACGGAATATTTTGAGCTTAAGGACAAACTCCCGGAATTGGAGAAGCATATTAAAATTCTGCTTCTGCCTAAAGATGCCGAAGATGAGAAAAACGCCATTTTGGAAGTCCGCGCCGGTACCGGCGGTGATGAGGCGGCCTTGTTTGCGGCGGTTTTGTTTGAAATGTACCAGCGCTATGCCGCTTTGCAGGGTTGGAAGTTCGAGGTTATGGATGCCAGCGAAAACGAACTTGGCGGCTATAAAGAGGCTTCGGCCTGTATTTCCGGCAAAAACGTGTTTTCCAAACTTAAGTTTGAATCCGGCGCGCACCGCGTCCAGCGCGTGCCTGTGACGGAATCTCAGGGCAGGGTGCATACCTCGGCCGCCACCGTGGCGGTTTTGCCCGAGGCCGAAGAAGTCGACATTTACATTAATCCGGCGGATTTGAAACTGGAAACTTATCGTTCGTCCGGTGCCGGCGGCCAGAAGGTCAACAAGACCGATTCCGCGGTGCGCATTATCCATATTCCGACAGGCGTGGTTGCAGAATCGCAGGAAGAGCGTTCGCAGTATAAAAACCGCGAGAATGCCATGCGCAAATTGCGCGCCCGCTTATATGACGCGCAAAAACAGGCCAAAGACGCCGAATACGCCCAAAACCGCAAATCTCAGGTTGGCAGCGGCGACCGTTCCGAACGTATACGTACCTACAATTATCCGCAGGGGCGCGTAACCGACCATAGAATTAATCTGACATTGTATAAGCTGGAAGAAATTGTTTCCGGCGATGCGCTGGGCGAAATAATCGATGCTCTGATTGCCGAAGATCAGGCGCAGAAACTCGCCGAACTGGATTAACAAAAAGCCCCTCGTTCGAGGGGCTTTTTATGATTCGTGGTTTGTTATCAGGACTTTTCCGGGTTATTCCCGGCAAAGAGGTATGGCCTGTTGCGGCGTACAGATTATTGTTCCGGTTCGGGAATGCCGCCTGTTGCGGCAGCCTGGCGCGACTGCTCGCGGATGAGCTCGGCCAGTTCCCTGCCGGTGAACGTATAAACCGGTTCCGGCGTGAAATGTTCGATATCTATATTCAGCAGCGCGTTGTAATTGCCGAGAAACCTTATCAGGCTGCCGACGGTTTTGGCGCCCAGCCGGACAGGCGAGCCGTTCTCGTAAGCGTTAATGGTCTTTTGAGAAACGTTTTGCTTTGCCGCTGCTTCCTCAACCGTGAGGTCAAGGCTTTCACGGACATCGCGCAGAATTCTGCCGATGTTTTTGTAAATTGCTGTTTTTTGAGATGTGGTCAACATTAGAATTGTAACTCCTTGATTTCTTGTTAAACAAAAGAAATCCGCCTCATCTGAAAAGAAAAGGCGGGGAGCGCGAGGATAAAAAACACCGTTGCTCCGGTGTTTTTTACCGAAAGCGGCGTAAGTTTACTTGTTGAGCAAGTGAAGTGTAAAC
>JAHALQ010000009.1 GCA_018362935.1 Pseudomonadota bacterium
TTTCGACGCCTTTATAATAAGAATGTTAGACAATTCTTATTATCGGCTATTTCTTGCATCGAGTCAACAAGAAATTAAAGGTGCCGTTGGGACAAAATTGTGGAGATTGTGATATGTGATTCGTTATTCGTGATTTGTTTTAGGAGCCTGATTTTTTTGTATCGCGCATTCGCCGTGCGGAGCATTATCGGACATTTTTTTTCTTTGTCATTCTCGGGCTTGACCCGAGAATCCAAACATTAATTTGTGGCCATTCCGGGATAATAGTTGTCAAAAACAAGCTTGTGCGGTTTGAGCCGAACACCGCCTATGAAAAAAGCCCAACAAATGTTGAGCTTTTTTTATTGGCGGAGAGGCAGAGATTCGAACTCTGGGTGGGCTCGCGCCCACGACGGTTTTCAAGACCGCTGCATTAAACCGCTCTGCCACCTCTCCATATGGCGGTTTTGATAAAAACGCTTTTAGCGGAAACTTTAAGTATCGTCAAGCATTTTTTTATGATTTATTTACATGTTTGCTTTATAGTCACCATAAGTAAAATTTCAAGCAGGATTCACCGCATCAATGGAAAAATCATATCTTCATATTTCGTTTCTGGCTCTGAGCCTGTGCATCGGAGGCTGCGCTTCGGCAAATGCCAATGTTGCTTCTTTTGCGCCGCCGGAATATCTCTATTGGCTGGAAGAACTGAAAAAAGATATGGTTGCCCGCGGTATATCCAAAGCGACTGTCAGCCGGGTTTATGCGCAGGATTATTATCATCCCAGTCCCGAAGTTGTCAAAATCGACCGTAAGCAGATAGAGTTTGCACTGACCTCAACCGCTTATATCAACCGGGTGGTAACGGCCAAACGTGTTGAAAAGGCTCGCGAATATTATAAGACTTTACAGCCGCTCTTGAAACAGATAGAAGGCAAATACGGTGTTCCGGGACAATACATTGTCGCCTTCTGGGGCATGGAAACCAATTTTGGCAGCAACTTTGGCGGATACAATGTTATTTCTTCATTGACAAACCTCAGTTATGACAAGCGTCGTCCGACATTTTTCCGTAATCAACTATATGAGGCATTGAAGATTATTGATACCTGGCAGGTTGATTATACGCAGATGCAAGGTTCATGGGCGGGCGCCATGGGGCATTTCCAGTTTATGCCGTCTACTTTCAATGCTTATGCGATTGACTTTGACAATGATGGCAAAATCGACATCTGGCATTCTTTTGCCGACGCTTCCGCTTCTGCCGCCAATTATCTGTCGTCTATCGGCTGGAAGCGCGAAACCCCGTGGGGAATGGAAGTGAGCCTGCCGTGGAATTTCGACTTTGCCCAAACCGGGCGCAAAAACACCAAGACGGTAAAGGAATGGCGGCGGCTCGGCGTCCGCACCAAGGACAACAAAGAACTGAAACTGGACAAGGGGCTGAAAGCGGC
The DNA here is from genome assembly GCA_018362935.1 of Pseudomonadota bacterium. Classification (GTDB taxonomy): domain Bacteria; phylum Pseudomonadota; class Alphaproteobacteria; order RF32; family CAG-239; genus CAZU01. The sequence continues at coordinate 1,434 of JAHALQ010000009.1, forward strand.
GGTCATTACGCCGGAAGGCAAAAAGGGCCGCGCTTATCTGGTGCTTGACAATTTTAACAAGATTATGCATTGGAACCGTTCCGAAAATTATGCTCTGGCAATCGGAATTCTGTCAGATTACATCGTTTCCGGCCGGCCGTGGCGGGCGCAGTACGAAGATCCGGCCTTGCGTTTGCGTACAGATGATATATTGCGGATTCAAAGCTTTATCAACAAATTCTTCGGCGACAGCCTTGATGAGGACGGCCAGCTTGGAACCGGAACCCGCGAGGCGATAAAAAAAGTTCAGCAAAAAGCCAACCTTCCGGCCGACGGCTATCCCGACCACCGGCTTTTGCAGAAAATCAAAAACTATAATCCGCGGCTCGGCTTCAGCGTTCCTGTGCCGGAAAGAAAATTACACAAGCCCAATTAATCGCTTTACGAAGCGGGAAAAACAGTATAAATTAGCATGCGAAATAAAGAACGATAGAGAGAACGGATGATTGATTTTCAACATAATCTGGGTAAAATTATGCTGGTTGCCGTATTGTTTTCGGTCAGCGCCTGCACTTACGGGCGGATTGGCACCGGAACCGGGCATTATTCTCAGGCTGCTGCCATTAAAGGGCAGGGCGGAACATACAAAATCGGCAAGCCCTATAAAATTATGGGCAAATGGTATTATCCTCAGGAGGATTACAGCTACTCGGAAGTCGGCATGGCTTCGTGGTACGGCAAGGATTTTCACGCCAAAAAAACCGCCAACGGCGAAAATTATGACATGAACGCCCTGACGGCGGCGCATCGCACGCTTCCATTGCCGTCAATTGTCAAAGTGACCAATCTGGAAAACGGGCGTTCACTGGTTTTGCGTGTTAATGACCGGGGGCCTTATGTCAAAAACCGGATTATAGACATTTCAAAGCGCGGCGCCCAATTATTGGGCTATCAGGCGCAGGGCGTGGCCAAAGTCCGCGTCGAGGTTCTGGCAGAAGAAAGCAAGGCCTTGAAGGCGGCATTGCTGGGACAAGACTATAAACTTCCGTCATCGGCGACCCGGCCGGCTAAGGTGGCCGCTGCGTCCGGCAAATCGTCAAAACCTCTTGAACTGAAAGGCGCCGGGTACGTCGGCGCCGGAGCAATATCTTATCCTAAAGACAGCTGGTTTGTTCAGGCCGGAGCATACAGCAAGCAGTCTGCGGCGCAGAATCTGAGCAGACAGCTCGACAAATACGGCGCAACCAATATTTATTATGTAACGGTAAACGGACAGCAGTTTTACCGTGTCCGCCTAGGGCCTTACGCACATAAACAAGAGGCGGAAGTAACGCTGGCCAAAGTCAGACACTATGGCATTTATAATGCTAAAGTTGTGCAGGATTAAAAATAAGAAGGTGGAAAATGAATACAAAAAGTAAAATGGCATTCGGTTTGGTTTTGTTGAGTATGGTTATGAGCGTATCGCCGGACGCCCTGGCAATTGAAAGCAAAGCCAAAAATCTTATTTTAATGGACTATGATACCGGACAATACCTTTATACCAAAGAAGCCGACAAAATGATTCCGCCGGCCTCAATGAGCAAACTGATGACGGTTTATATGATTTTCAACAAGCTGAAAGACGGCAGTCTGTCTTTGGATGATACCTTTACCGTCAGCGAAAATGCCTGGCGCAAGGGCGGCGCGGCCAGCGGCGGTTCGACGATGTTTCTGTCAATCGGCGACAAAGTCCGTGTTGAAGAATTGCTCAAAGGCATCATCATCCAGTCGGGTAATGATGCCTGTATTGTGGCGGCTGAAAATTTGGCCGGTTCGGAAGAAGATTTTGCCGCCGAAATGAATAAAAAAGCGCGCGAAATCGGGTTGCTCAATTCTTATTTTGCCAATGCGACCGGACTGCCGCATCCCGACCACCGCATGTCGGTAGAAGATTTGGCCAAACTGTCGCGCCGTATTATTTCGGAATATCCGCAGTATTATCACCTCTTTTCGCAAAGAGAATTTGTTTATCACAATATTCGTCAGGGCAACCGCAACCCGCTTCTTTACAGCATGCAGTCAGCCGACGGCCTCAAGACCGGGCACACCGAGGAAGCAGGATTCTGCCTCACGGCCTCGGCCAAACGCGGCGGCCGCCGCCTGATCGGCGTCATGACCGGGTTGAAATCGAATAAAGAAAGATCGGAAGAAGCCGACAAGATTATGAACTGGGGCTTCCGCGAATTCGATAACTATACCATTCTCAAAAAAGGCACTAAAGTGGCCGAGATTCCCGTATGGTATGGTCAGCAGCCGTCGGTTGACATGCTGGTCAGCCAGGATGTTGTCCGCACGCTCAAAAAGAACAAATCCGATAAAATCAAGTTGACGGCGGTTTATGACAAACCGGTCAAGGCGCCGGTGAAAGCCGGACAGCAGCTGGGTTACGTTAAGGCCGAAATTCCCGGACAGGAAGATTTGCAGATTCCTCTGATTGCCGCCGGGGATGTTGCCAAAGTCGGCGTTTGGGGCAAGATATCAAAGAACCTCAAATACTTGTTGTTGGGAGCACAATAGGATATGAAAGGCAGATTTGTCACTTTTGAAGGCGGCGAGGGAACCGGAAAATCCACTCAGCTGCGTTTGCTGGCCGATTATCTGCGGACAAAAGGGATTAATGCCGTGGCGACAAAAGAGCCGGGCGGTACGCCGACCGGACAGGAGCTGCGCCGTATTCTGGTTACCGGCGATAAAGACAAGTTTGATGCGACAGCCGAAGCGCTGCTTTATTTTGCCGACCGCCATATCCATATGACTCAGAAAGTCTGGCCGGAAATGGAACAGGGGGCATGGGTACTGAGTGACCGCTTTGCAGATTCGACCGTCGCTTATCAGTATTACGGCTACGACAAACGCGTTTCCAAAGAAAATCTTGACTGCCTTTATAATATTGCGGTTGGTGATTTTAAACCGGACTTAACGGTCATCTTGGACATTGACCCGGAAATCGGTCTGGCGCGTTCATTCAAAAAAGCTGACGGCATGAACGTCAAGGAGCTGCGTTTTGAAGGGCGAGAGCTGGCATTTCATCAAAGGCTGCGTCGCGGTTTTCTTGAAATTGCCGAACAGGAACCGCAGCGCTGCATCGTATTGGATGCTGATAAAAGCATAGAAGCCCTGCATGAGGAAATTGTAAGAGTAATAACGGAAAGGTTTGGTTTGTAGCGCAGATGGAAGCAGGTATACCCGAAAATCCGACGCCCCGCGACAATTACTATTTGCTGGGGCATGAAGATGCCGAGCGGCTGTTTTTGAACGCCTGGCAAAAGGATGCCTTGCATAATTCCTGGCTTATTTCCGGGATTAAGGGCGTTGGCAAAGCGACGTTAGCTTACCGTCTGGCGCGTTTTATCTTAAGCAGCGGCAAAGATAAAGCCGCCTGCACCAGCCTGGAGGTTTCGCCGGATACTCCGGCGGCCAAGCAGATGTCTTCCGGCTCTCATCCTGACTTTAAGGCTTTGGAGCGCGATTATACCGATACCGAGCGCAAGAAGATACTCAAAGCGATTAAGGACGGTGAACAGCTGAGTGCCGAAGAACTGAAAGACATGAAAAAATCGGCCTTTATCCGGGTCGATGACGTGCGCGGAATTAACGAGTTTCTGTCCAAACGCTCGTCGCAGGACGGCTGGCGGATTGTGCTGGTCGACAGTGTAGATGATATGAATTCCGCTTCGGCCAACGCCATTTTGAAGATATTGGAAGAGCCGCCGCATCAGACCTTGATACTGCTCATCAGCCATAATCCCGGGCGGCTGCTGCCGACAATCCGCTCGCGCTGTGCCAAACTGGAATTAAAACCGCTGAGCGAAAACCATGTGGCAAGCCTGTTGCGGCGTTATCGTCCGGAACTGTCCGAAAATGAGGTTAAAAAAGTGGCTTCAATCAGCTCGGGCAGTATCGGCAAAGCGCTGAACTATGTTGATAATCAGGCGGTACGCCGCTATGATAATTTGTGCAAAATCGTATTGTCCGGCAAAAACTTTAAAACCGCGGATGTTTTGGAATTCTGCACTGATGCGGCAGCCAATGAAGACAGCTGGTACCTGACACAGGAACTGCTGCTCAAGTTTTTAAGCGAAGCCGTCAAAAACGCCGCCAATCCGGCAGCTGTCGGCGAAGCTTGGGAAAACGCCGTCAAAACTTTTTCCGAAACCGACGGGTTAAATATGGACAAGCGTCAGGCGCTGATAAATATTATTGTAAATATATGCAAACAGTTTTGAGAGGAATAGAATGTTAGTAGACAGTCACTGTCATTTGGATTTTAATGACTTTGAGGATGATATGGATGAGGTTATCACGCGCGCAAGAGAATGCGGCGTCAGCCTGATATTGAATGCCGGCAACAATCTTGACGAGCTCGAAAATCAACTGGCCTTATCGGAAAAATATCCGTTTATTTACGCGGCGGCCGGTGTTCATCCCCATAATGCCGCCGAATATCCTGATTTGACAGCTGAGGAACTGATTGCCAAAACCGTTCATCCCAAAGTCATCGGCATCGGCGAAACCGGGCTGGACTACTATTATGATTATGCGCCGCGCGATTTACAGATAAAACTTTTGAAAGAACATATCAAGGCGGCGCAGGAAACCGGTCTGCCGCTGATTATTCATAATCGCGATTCTGACGAAGATATGATGAACGTTCTGGGGGAAGCGCATCGGCAAAAGCCGTTTAACGGTGTTATCCACTGTTTCAGCTCCTCACAGAAATTTGCCGATTTTGCCTTGTCAATCGGTTTTTATATTTCGGCTTCCGGAATTATTACTTTTAACAAAAGCGGTGACATTCGCGACGTTTTCGAAACAATACCGCTCAACCGCCTACTGGTAGAAACAGACGCGCCGTTCTTGGCTCCGATACCGCAGCGCGGACACCGCAACGAACCCTCATATGTGCGCCACACAGCAGAAAAACTGGCGCAGCTGCGGGATATTTCGTTTGAGCAAATGGCACAGCTGACTTCCGACAATTTTTTCAACCTGTTTCGCAAAGCGAGTGACAAAGGGCGCAGAGAGTATAATAAGTAATGGCAAAAATAACAATATTAGGGGCGGGAGCAGCGCCCGGCGTACCTTCCTTAAGCGCAGGCTGGGGCGCTTGCAACCCCGATAATCTTAAAAACTATCGGCATCGTACGTCAACATACTATGAATTCGGCGATACAAATATTTTGGTGGACACTTCGCCTGACGTTTTGTGGGGAATGAAGAAAAACAACATCTGCCGGCTTGACGGCGTGCTTTACACGCATTCGCATGCCGATCATTTGCACGGCATTGACGATTTGCGCGAGATTAACCGTATTCAGGGAACGGGGCTGAATATATATGCGGCGGAAGAAACCATGTCTGTCATTTCTCAGCGTTTCGGCTATCTTCTGGCTTCAGCAGACAAACCGTGCGACGTTATGAGCCAGCCGCATCTTGTTCCCAATACGCTGAAGCATAATGAGCCTTTTTACGTTAAGGATGTCAAAATCACGCCCATCCGCCTGGTCGGACACAACGTGCCGTCCGAAGGCTATGTCTTTAATGACGGCGAAATCGTGCACATCGCCGATTTTCGCAGCATTGACAAGAGCGGTCTGGAACAGATTAAAGTAAAACCCAAATTATTGATTCTGCCGCTGACAACGCCTTATGTGCACAAATACCACGCCTGCTTGGAAGAAGTTTTGGACGTGATTGCCGCAATCGCGCCCGAAAGGGCAGTCATCAACCATCTGGCAAGCGAGTGCGATTATGACGAAATTATGAGGGTGACGCCGGATAATACGGAAGTTGCTTATGATAATATGGTTATCGAATTTTAGACTGGAGAATAGAAATGTTATGTATTTATCATATTGCCGACCATGACGGAAAAGGTTCCGGAGCGATTGTCAAACGGCAGTTTCCCGAAATTGAGCTTTTCGGGCTGAATCATGACATGGAAATTCCTTATGAAGAAATCAGAAAGCACGATAAAATAATCATTTGCGACATCGCGTTGCCGCTTGACTTTATGTTTGAGCTGAATGAAACCAAAGATTTGACATGGATAGACCATCATGCTTCGGTCATAACGGCTTATGACGAGGCGGTCAAAAAAGGCGCAAAAGAGATTAAGGGATTGCGCAAAATCGGCACCGCCGCCATCTGGCTGACCTGGCAGTATTTTCATCCCGGTGTTGAGGTTCCTGAGGGTGTCCGGCTGCTGGCGCTGAACGACATATTTGATTTGCGCGACAAACGCGTTCGTCCGTTTGAATACGCGTTTCAGTCTTTGGGTGTCAACCGTCCGACGGATGAAACCTGGGATGAGCTTTTCTCGGGGCGCATGAATATTGATGAGATGGTTGAAACCGGAAACGCGATTTTGTCATGGATAAAAATCCGCAATATCCGCTTGTCGCACAGCATGGTTTTTGAAAGCGAGTATATGGGGTATAAATGCATTTGTGCCAACATGCCCCAGGGCTATTCGGAGTTTTTCGATTCCGTTCCCGAATTGGAAAAATATGACTTTATGTGCAATTTCTTTATGAATAAGAAAAACACCTGGAACTTGTCTTTTTATACTTCTAAAGACAATGTCGACGTTTCAAAAATCGCCGCGACTTTCGGCGGCGGCGGCCACGTCCGCGCAGCGGGCGCTTCCAAACTGAAAAGGCTGCCGGAATTTTTATCGCGCCAGGGCTGAAAATTGGCGTGACGATGATTATTTCAGAATATCATCGTTAAACAAAAAAGGGAGAAATTGCATGCATTTCGATTACTATATCCCAACCCGGATTATTTTCGGGCGTGGGCGTCTGGACGAACTCGCGCAGATAAAGCTTCCCGGCCGCAAGGCATTGATTGTCATCACCGCCGGGAAGTCCATGCGCAACTACGGATATCTGGATATGGTAGTTAATCTTCTGGCGCAGAATCAGGCAGAAGCCGTCATTTATGACAAAGTTTTGCCTAATCCGGTTGTCGAGCATGTCATGGATGCGGCTGAACTGGCCAGAAACGAAAGATGCGATTTCATAATTGCTCTTGGCGGCGGAAGCACCATAGACAGCGCCAAATCGACGGCGGTTATGGTAAATAACCCGGGAAGTTATTGGGAATATGTCAAAGGGCAGCGTAAAATCAGCGAGCCGGTTTTGCCGCTGATTGCCATTCCGACGACATCAGGAACCGGTTCGGAAGTTGACCCCTGGACAGTCATAACCAACCCGCAGACCAATGAGAAAATCGGTTCCGGTTTTATTGAAACTTTTCCCAAACTGGCAATTGTCGATCCGCAGCTGATGACCTCTGTTCCGGCGCGGCTGACCGCTTATCAGGGCATGGACGCGTTTTTCCATTCGGCGGAAGGGTACATTGCCAATGTCGCCAAACCGATAAGCGATTTGTTTGCTCTGGATTCGATTAAACGCATTACCAAATTTCTGCCTGAAGCGGTCAAAGACGGCAATAATCTTCAGGCGCGGGAAGAAATGGCCTGGGCCAGCACGCAGGCAGGTCTGGTCGAAAGTATATCAAGCTGCACGTCGCAGCATTCCATGGAGCATGCATTGTCGGCTTTTTATCCGGAATTGCCGCACGGTGCCGGATTAGTGGCTTTATCGGTTTCTTATTTTGGTTATTTGTTAAAAATGGCGCCTGAAAAAGTCGGCGAACGGTATCGCGATATGGCGCAGGCCATGGGGCGGGAAGGACACCGTCCGGAGGAATTCATCGAGGCGCTGCGCGATTTGATAGAAGCCGTCGGGCTGGGCGATTTGAAACTTTCCGCATGGGGTATCCGTATTGACGAGGCTGATAAATTCGCGGCAAATTCCTTTGAAGCGATGGGCGGGTTGTACACGGTCGATCCGGTGGTCTTGTGCCAGCAGGATGCTAAAAACATTATTGCCGAGGCCATTGAGAGGCAATAAGAAAAGCCGGCTTAAGCAGCCGGCTTTTTTGTTGCGTCGAATTTCCCGTTAGTAGGAGCGGGCGTAAATGACGTCCATTGTCGCCGGTTTTCCGGTCAACAGGCAGACGCCCTGCGTATTGCTCTGGTCAAACGGAATGCAGCGAATGGTAATTTTCATCGCTTTGAGTATTTCTTCCGTCTCAGGCTCGGCACACCATTTGCCGCGGACAAAGGCGACTTTGCCTTCTATGCCGTCTTCAATCCATTCGTTGGATTGGGCGAAATAGGCCTTGAAAGCTTCCGGTGTCGTAATATCTGTGCGGATATTGGACATCAGGCGCCGGCGTGCCTTTTCAAACATTTCTTTCTGGATATTTTCAAGACGTTCGACAATGCTGTTTTCCAGTTCTGAGCGGGTCAGGATAAGTTTTCCTTCCGGCTGGCCGAGTTTATTGCGGGTTTTAAGCATGACATTGCCGCCGTCGGCATCGCGTTTGCCGATTTCGAGAATAACCGGTGCGCCTTTGCGCGTCCATTCCCAGAACTTGTCAACCGAGTTGCGGTCGCGTTTGTCAAACTTGACGCGGATTTTCTCGCCGAAAGGCATCTTTCCGGCAAGGCCTTTCTGGATTTCTTTGATATAAGCCATGATTGCGTCTTCGTCTTCGGGCTTTTTGACAACCGGAACAATGACAACCTGATAAGGCGCAATCCGCGGCGGAACTGCCATGCCTTCATCGTCGGCATGCGTCATGATAACGCCGCCGATGAGGCGGGTTGATACGCCCCAGGATGTTGTATAGGCGTATTCGGACTGGTTTTGTTTGTTAATAAAGGCAATATTGGCGGACTTTGCAAAATTCTGACCTAAGAAGTGTGATGTTCCGGCCTGAAGGGCTTTGCCGTCCTGCATCATGGCCTCAACGCAATAGGTATCGACCGCGCCGGGGAACTTTTCGTGTTCGGGCTTGCGTCCGGTCAAAACCGGCATAGCCAGCGTATCTTCGCACAATTCGCGATAAGCTTCCAACATGCGCTTGGTTTCCTCTTCGGCTTCCTGTGCCGAAGCATGGGCGGTGTGGCCTTCCTGCCAGAGAAATTCGCGGGTGCGCAAAAACAGGCGCGGGCGCATTTCCCAGCGGACGACATTGGCCCATTGGTTGACCAGCACCGGCAGGTCGCGGTAGGATTTAACCCATTTGGAGAATGAATCTGCAATAATCGCTTCCGAAGTCGGGCGGACGATAAGGGGTTCTTCCAGCTTGGAATCAGGCGTCAGTTTGCCGTCTTTCATGGACAGGCGGGAATGGGTGACAACCGCCATTTCTTTGGCAAAACCGTCAACATGCTCGGCTTCTTTCTGAAAAAACGAAAGCGGGATGAACATCGGAAAATAGCAGTTTTCGTGGTCGGTTGATTTGATTTTCTCGTCAAAAACGTCGCGGATGCGTTCCCACATGCCGTAACCCCACGGCTTGATGACCATGCATCCCGGAGAAGAAGAGTTCTCAGCCATGTCGGCTTCGTTGATGACGCTTTGGTACCATTCGGGATAATTGTTTTTTCTGCTTGTTTTAAGAGCCATTTTCTTTTGTCCTTTTCATAACGTAATGAAATGTCCGCAGCCCCATTGCCGCAGACTTGCGCGCTTAAGTTAGCAGAATAAATATGATTTGTGAAGCATTTTTTATACGGCAAAACGGCAGGCGTTACGCCTGCCGTTTATACCCGCTTTGGGCTCCGCCCCGATAAGCGAATGCGGATGTTGTTTCTGCCTTGTTTATTTTAAGATATCGTTGACTTCCTCAATCGGGTCATCAGCTTCATCGTCGCCGAGCGGAAAGTTTGCATCTTTGTAATGCTGCATTTGTTTTTTGAGGAGTTTGCGGCGTTCTTTCATCTGCTGCATCATCAGATCTCTGTTTTCTTTAGCGTGTTTAATGAGCAAATCTTTCTGAGCCGGGGAGAGGTCGGCATCTTCGATTTCTTCGAGGGCGTCGTTATAATTGTCCATAATGTCTTCTTTGACGTCTTTTTTCCATTCTTTGCCTTTTTTATACATATCTTTGTTGTAATCTTTGCGGTCGCATTTTTTGATGCATTTTTTATTGCCGTTGCAGTGGCAGGCATCATACATTTTTTTGGCGGTTTCGCGGACGGAGTCGGTCATGCCGCCGATTTTGTCGGTCGCGGCGTCAATCGTATCGCCGAGAGTATGGTCGGCCGGAGCAACATCATGCGAAGTCGTGTTGCGCCGCTGAGCCATGGCGGAGTTGGAAACTGACAGCACAATAGCCGGCGCAAGCACGGCGGCAGCCAGTATATAATAAAACTTTTTCATCACAAAATCCTTTCAAAATGGGGTATTATACAAGCGATATAAATAATCTTTACGGTACTTTTTACAAGAGAGTGCGGCACAAATATCGCTTGCAAACAAAAAAAATTGTAGTACACTTTACGTATAACTAAACCTCTGTGGTTCAAGGGCGAGTAGTTTTTAATAAATGATATCAACAGTTTACCACCGACAAGATAGTTATATGGGGCAAAGCACCCTTTTATAACAAAAGGACAGACTAAGACCCATTTTATTAACCTGTTATTTATAAGGATATTAGCAATGGCAACAGGAACAGTTAAATGGTTTAACAAGAAAAAAGGTTATGGCTTCATCACTCCCGACGAAGGCGGACAAGACGTGTTTGTTCACATCTCGGCAGTGCAGAAAGCCGGCCTTCGCTCTTTGGATGAAGGCGCCAAAATCAGCTATGAATTGATGTCTGAAAGAGGTAAAACTGTTGCGGGCGAATTGAAACTGGCTTAGTTTCACCGCTGAAACAATAAAAAAACCTCCGGCCTAAACCGGAGGTTTTTTTATATAATTGACAATGCGGCAGAAAAAAGATAAAAAAACATCAGGCAGGTTTGTCCTGTCTAGTGCCTGAAAAGGTGCGGAGCCTTAAGAATCTCTTTGTATTGCACGGCGTTTGATATGGCGTCGACAGTCAGTCTGCTTTCAGAGAAAGCGGCTGACAATTGTATCCCCGACTGTAGGGCCGGGGAGCTTTAAGTGTATGTTCAGGGATAATATCTCAAAGACTTAAAGGAGCATATTGCAATACATGCTTTCTTAACTCTCCGACCACCTTTAATCAGGTGGTTTTTTCTTATTTCAGCGGAGAGATTTATGCCCAAAGTTTCTGTCTTAATGCCTTTGTACAAAACCAATGAAAATTATTTGCGGGAGGCAATAGAAAGCATATTAAACCAAACCTTTCGTGATTTTGAATTCTTGATTTTGGATGATTGCCCGGAAGATAATCGGGAAGATATTGTAAAATCCTATCAGGACAAGCGTATTAAATATTTCCGAAACGAAAAGAATTTGGGTATCACGGCTTCCCGCAACAAGTTAATAGATTTGGCAGAGGGCGAATATATCGCGGTCTTTGATCATGATGATATTTCTCTGCCGACCCGGCTGGAAAAAGAGGCCGCTTATTTGGATTCTCATCCGGAAATAGGAGTTGTCAGCGGCCAGCTGGAATTTTTTCCGGCTAAAAAAGTGTCTGACCATCCGCAAAACAATATGGAAATAAAACGCCGGCTCATGAGCGGCGATGTTGTTGCCCATACGGCGATGATGATTCGCAAATCCGTTCTGGATACTTACGGTATACGGTATCAGGCGGAGTATTCGCCGGCCGAAGATTACATGCTTTGCCTGCGTTTGCTAAAATACACAATGTTTTATAATTTTCAGGAGATATTGGTTAAGTATCGTGATTTCGGCGGCAATACGTCGCATGTCCAAAAAGAGAAAATGATAAACGGTGATGCGATGTGCCGTTCGTTTGCCGCAAAAGAATACCCTTATTTGTATTACCAAATGGGGCATAAGAAAAAATGGATAAAACTATTCGGATTTATGCCTTTTATCAAAATAAAAATCAAACCGGAAAAAATAAGCGGCTATTTGTTTGGCTTTATTTTGTTATACACGCTTAAAGGCAGTTATTCGCATAAAAAATAAATGAAAAAGCCGTTTCAAAGGAAACGGCTTTTTATCAGATAGCCTTTGTGAAATTAGAACTGTTCCTGCAGTTCAAAGAAATAAGCCTGCGGATGATCACAAACCGGGCATTTTTCCGGGGCTTTGGGAGATTCAACGCGGCAGCCGCAGTTGGCGCATTCCCAGATAACTTTGGTCGGGCGTTCAAAAATTTTGCCTTCGCAGAGGGAGTCGAGCAGGGCTTTATAACGCTCTTCATGGCCTTTTTCAATCTTGCCGACCATCGTAAAGAGGGCTGCGATTTTGGTAAAGCCTTCTTCTTTGGCTTCCTGTGCCATGCGGGCATACATGTCGGTCCATTCGTAATTTTCGCCGGCGGCAGCGTCTTTGAGGTTATCCATGGTTGAAGGAACTTCGCCGCCGTGCAGCAGTTTGAACCAGATTTTGGCATGCTCTTTTTCATTATTGGCCGTTTGCTCAAATTTGTCGGCAATAATGTTGTAGCCTTCTTTCTTAGCTTTTGAAGCGTAGTAGGTATATTTGTTGCGAGCCTGAGATTCGCCGGCAAAAGCTTCCATCAGGTTTTTTTCGGTTTTTGAACCTTTAAGTTCCATAAGTTTCACTCCTTAGTTTAGTTGGTTAAAATCAGTTTTTGGTAATGCAGTCCGGGCACATGCCTTTAAAGGCAATTTCGCACGATTCGACTTCAAACCCTGTTTCCGCCTCAACTTTGGCGGATAAGTCGGGCACAATTTCATGCGGCACATCATACACCTTATTGCATTTTGAGCAAATAAAATGATAGTGCTTGTGCGTATTGTGGTCAAAACGGGTAGAGCCGTCCAAACCGGTGATTTTGCGAATGATGTTCATTTCCGCCAGCTGGTTAAGGTTGCGGTATACCGTCGCCAGGCTGATTGTCGGATGTTCCTGATGCAGCAGGGCATAGATCTGGTCAGCCGTCGGATGGATAACGTTGTTGCGGAGTGTTTCCAATATCAGTTCGCGTTGTTTGGAATATTTCATGATGCAGCCATTCAATAAATCAATAATAATTATTGTTATCGTGTAATGCCATATTTGTCAATATGAAAATAAGCATAAGCCGCAGCAAAAGCTGTGGGCTGAGGACAGGCGCAAGTGAGGACGCCGGCAAACAAAAGGGTTGCAATTTATAATTTTTGATATATAGTATTTTTAATACATATTAAATTTGTTATGTGTGTAGGAGCATTATTAAGTTGCTTTTTCACTATATTTACATTCTAATATGTATCAAATTAAAACAAGAAAGGAATAATAAATGCTTAGCTGTTTGGTTTTATTTGCCGGTTTGCTTTTTGCCGGACGCGCATTGGCCAATCCGGCCTGCGCGGTGTGCACGGTTGCTGTTGGAGCATCGCTGGAAATTGCGCGCTACTATGGCGTGGATGATGCCGTTGTCGGCGTTTGGGCGGGCGCTTTGCTGGCGCTGTTGGGCTATTGGCTGATTCTGTGGTTCAACAAGAAAAATTGGAATTTTCCCGGCCGCGACGCTTTGTTAATGGCTGTGTCTGTCGGGTCTATCGGCTTTATGTATATTTCAGAGATGCCGTATTCTCCGCAGGTTATCGGTATATTTTATATGGATCCGCTTTTGTTCAGCACAATTTTGGGCGCTCTGACTTTCATCTATGTTTCCAAATTTTATCAGTGGATGAAAGCGCGCAACGGCGGCCACGCGCATTTTCCGTTTGAAAAGGTTGTGCTGCCCGTTGCCGCATTGGCTCTGCTGAGTGTTTATTTTAACTATTATCCGCTGTCTTCCGATACCGTTGCCGGTTTGGGCGACACATCGGGTTTATATGAATTTTCCGGAGAAAAATAATGAAGAAAGTAGAAAGCGTTAAAGAATTTGTTGAAAAAATTGATGCCACCAAAAAAGTTAACCCGAAAGATTTGTCATCAGACCAGGACTTGACAATCGCGATTATGAATTTGATTTCGATTGAGGAACATCTGGTTTTCTCCGGCGCCAAAACCGGCAAAACTTCTTTTTACGACTTGGTTGAGGATGTGCGTGAATTGCGCAAAAACCTGATGCAGAAGGTTATCCCGGAATATGAGGGCGAAGTCTGGTGCATTTCCAAACATCTGCTGTCTTCATCCATGCGTTTAATGGAAGTCGGCACCAAGCAGCAGTCTTTGGGGCATAAGGACGATGCCTATAAGCTGTTTAATCAGGCTTATGATTTGTATTGCCTGTTCTGGGGCCTGAATATGAAAATGCTGTCGACCGAAGATGTCAAATGGGTTGAAGACAATCTGGAAGACATTAAAAAAATTTCTACAAAACTGGAAGCGCAGGCCGAAACGCCCAAAATTGAAGCCGGAAAAGCCAAAGGCGGCGCGCTGGCTAAGATGAAAGCCTTTGTCCGCAAAGCCGTCGATTGCTGTATCGAATAAGAAAAAAGCCTCGAAACTTCATGTTTCGGGGCTTTTTTATATCATGCAGTTTTTTGCTCTTTAAGCAAATACCATTTGTTGAGCATCTGCTCTTGCATAACATTTTCTTGTTCCGTACCCGGATACTTTTTTGTCACATACAGGCGAAGATAAACCTTGAGCCTGTCGCTGCGGACAGCGGTGTAAGCGTCGGGATACATGCGGTAGTAACGAATCAGCACATAAAGGTAACGCGCTTGTTGGTAGCAAGATTCCCTGTGATGATACCTGAGCCAGTAAATTCTGGCGGCTGCCTCGTTAATCTGCGGGCCGAAAATGATAATCGCCAGCAATAAGAGGCCGATAATAGGATAAATTACATTCATATCATAATATTTTAATAAGGTTTGGTAATACGGGCAATTTATATTATTTTGTCAAAAAATGCAAGATTGATTTTTAAAACAGCAAAGGTTCTTCCTTGTTAAGGGAAGAACCTTTTGTTGTTCAGAGTTTCGGACGGTTATTTGAAGAATCTTTCGTCCGTGGAGTTAATCAAATAATCCATAAAGGATTTTTCCTGTTTGTATTGGCCGACAAATTTTTGATATTTGTCGATGTCGGCCAAAAGCGCTTCGTCATAGCCTTGCGGCGTGAAACTGGCGCGGGCGTGCAGGTCGGCCAGGATGATGTTTTCAACGGCGGTTTGGTGGTCGACGCCGTAGAGTAACTCTTGATAATTCGGCCACCCCATATTGGAATAGTCGGTTATCATCTCCTTAAAACATCCCCAATCTTCATCAGCTGTGCCGGGCAGCAAATAGCGTTCTTTGCTGAAGTCCGGCATCACGTTCAGCGATAACGGCGTTGTATCTTTCAGCATCGGTCCGAGCGAAGCAGCGACGTAACCGAGCAGCAATTCGCTCAAATGACCTTCCGGCACGTTGAGATCCAGACACATCGGGCAATGCAGAACGGCCAGATTAACCTTAATATTTTTGTACTCCGGCTTGGCCAGTTCCAGCATTCCTTCAGCCAGCAGACGCTTGTCATAGCTGAAATTGCCGCTGCACAGCAGAAAGGTCACCTCGTCGTATTCCAACGTCTCAGCAAGCTTGTACATCTCGCTGAAATTGCCCTTGGTATCCGTATCGGCCACGGCGCGTTGGTAAAGTCGAACCCATCCTGCGGGCGCCAGCATTGACAGCGGCCGCAGATAAGCTTCGGCTTCGGTTTGCACCATGAGCCCGTCCTGACGGTCGAAGACGGATTTGAAAAGGCCTTTGTTGCCTTCCTTGCCGGTACAGAATATCGGCAGACGCGTTCTGTAGTTCTTGGCGTAAAAGCGCACGGCCTCCATGGTGTAGAGGTGTGCGGTCATAAAACCTGAAAAACAAATAACGAACGGATTGACGAGTCCCGGCGGAATATCATAAAGGTCATAAACTTCGGCCGTTGCGATATCGCCGCGTGCATCGATATAATCGAAGCAATCCTCGGGTCGGCATCCGCCGACTTCTTCGGCATATTTCAGCACGTGTTTCCATTTTTTAGAATTAAGTTCGCGCGGGGCGAGGGGAGCGTTGATGCGTTCTGCCACATAGCGGCGTCCGTCTGCATTGCACTTCCAACCGTTTTCGGCCAAAAGGGCTCTTACTTTTTCTCTGAGTTCCATGTTACTTGGGTTTTAGTTAAACAATAGTATTTAAAAAATATAGCATCAATGAATTGACATTATCACAAATTTTGTCCAAATGCAAGAGGGGCGGCAAAAATATTTGTTATTAGTTGGCGTCAAAGCTGTTTTTGTGCTTGAGATATTTCTAAAATGTTGTAAAATCTGCCTGCTGAAAACAATCAAAATTAAAAAATAATCTGGAGAATTTTATACAATGTCTAAAATCTTAGTTACTTCCGCACTGCCATATATCAACGGTGTGCCGCATTTGGGGCACATGGTCGGCTGCCTGCTGCCTTCCGATATTTATGCGCGTTACATGCGAATGAAAGGCAACGAGGTTTTATACATTGCCGGTACCGATGAACACGGCACCACGTCCGAAGTCGGCGCTCTCAAAGAGGGAATGGACGTTCAGGCTTATTGCGACATGTATCATGACCGCCACGCCCAGACTTATAAGGATTTTAACCTTTCATTTGACTATTTCGGCCGGACTTCGTCAGAACAGAACAAGGAAATAACCTATCATATTTTCGAACAATTGGACAAAAACGGTTTTATTGAAGAGCGCTCGATTAAACAGGTTTATTCGGTTGACGACAAAATGTTTTTGGCCGACCGCTATATTACCGGCACCTGTCCGCACTGCGGCTATGAAAAAGCCCGCGGCGACCAATGCGAAAACTGTACCAAGGTGTTAGAACCGACAGATTTGATTAACCCGCGTAGTTCGGTTTCCGGTTCGACCAATTTGGAAGTGCGCGAAACCAAACACCTGTTTCTCAATCTGCCCAAGCTCGAAAAACGCCTCGGCGAATGGATAAAAACCAAAGAGCCGTTCTGGCCTGACGTGGCCTATACGATTGCCCAGAAATGGCTCAAAGAAGGCTTGCAGGAGCGCTGCATCACCCGCGACCTCAAGTGGGGCTTCCCGGTTAACAAGCCCGGTTATGAAGACAAGGTCTTTTACGTGTGGTTTGACGCGCCGATCGGCTATATCGGCATCACCAAGCAATGGGCGGACCAAAAACCCGGCGAAAGAAACTGGAAAAACTGGTGGCTGGAT
This sequence comes from Pseudomonadota bacterium, assembly GCA_018362935.1. Lineage (GTDB taxonomy): Bacteria > Pseudomonadota > Alphaproteobacteria > RF32 > CAG-239 > CAZU01. The sequence continues at coordinate 18,541 of JAHALQ010000009.1, forward strand.
GCCCAAGATGTCCGTCATGTCGAGTTTATGGGCAAAGACAATGTGCCGTACCACTCCATCACTTTTCCGGCCACGCTGCTCGGCACCGGTGAAAACTGGACGCAGGTGGATTATCTGAAAGGTATGAGTTACCTGACTTATGAGGGCGGCAAGTTTTCCAAGTCGGAAAAACGCGGTATTTTTGCCGAGGACGCCATTAAGGAATTTCCGGCCGACTATTGGCGTTATTGGCTGATGAGCAATGCGCCCGAAGGTTCTGACGCATCGTTTAGTTTCGATTTGTTTGCCGCCGTCGTCAACAAGGACTTAAACGGCGTTTTGGGTAATTTTGTGTCGCGCGTTCTCAAAATGACTTCGTCCAAAATCGGCGATACGGTTCCCGCCGGCGGCGAAATGACCGATGTCGAAAAAGAACTTGTCACCGTTTTGCAGGGCAGGATAAACGACTATCTCAGATACATGGACGAAATGGAGTTCCGCAAGGCAATGAACGAGTTGCGCGCCGTTTGGGTTGAGGGCAATAACTATATTTCGGCGGCCGAACCCTGGACGGTTATCAAGACCGATGCGGAGAGAGCTGCCGCAATTTTGCGGACATGTATCAATCTTATCCGCATTTTTGCGGTGCTGAGCGCGCCGGTTATGCCGACGGTTGCCGCGGCGATGCTTGAGCGGCTTGGGCTGAAATTCGAAGATATGCCGTCGCTCGACGGTTTTGACGTCAGCGCGGAAATAACCGCGGTTGCGCCGGGACGGCCGTTTACAGTCGGCGAACCGTTGTTTGAAAGAATAACCCCCGAACGCATCGAAGAATTAAAACAAAAATATGGAAGCAATAAATAATGGCAAGACACATAAAAAGAGATGATGATGACATTGGCCCGAGCAGGGGGCTGGCAAAATGGTTTCATAAATTTATGATGCTTTTGCTTTTTCCGCTGCGCAAACCGGTTTGGTTTTTGCTGATTGTGGCGGTGTTGTTTTTGGCGCCGACTTTTCGCGGTATCAAGCCGGTGGAAGTCCATCTTTGGTATTGGAACCATATCAAAAACCTGACCTCACGTGCCGGCAGCCAAATCAGCGACAAGACCCGCCAGGTTATGCCTGCCATGGAAAAGGTCGGCGAAATTGTCGAAAACATTGCGCCGGGAACTGTCAGCGGCAATGTTGAGAACGTGTCTGCTCCCGCTGTCCGTGAGCCGGTTTTGGTGAATCAGCCGCCGCGCGAAGTACGGCGTAAGGTTTTTGAAAAAGCCAAGGATACGGCGCCTGTATCCGTTGAAAAAACATTGGCAGCGGCTCCGGCGCAGGTCAGTCGTCCCGCTGCGGTCAAAACCGCGTCTGTACAGGCAGAGAAAAACAAAACGCCGGCAAAACTGAATTTGCGCTATCTTAACGTTCCCGAAGAAATTTCCGGCGTTCCGCAGGTGATCAATGTCAATGAGATAAAAGTTGTCGGGCAGGCCGTATTTTTATACGGTATTTTTGCCCAGCCGACTTCGGATAAGGGCATTTCCGGAGAGATTTATCTCCGCCGCCTGGTCGAAGGCAAAAACGTCAATTGCGTCATCGGCGCCTATACGTTTCAAAACGTTGCCACGGCAATCTGCACGGTTGACGGCATTAACATTAACCGAAGACTGGTCGACCGCGGCTATTCCAAAAACGTCGCTCTGGACTAATCATATAATTAGGAAACAGCCATGTGGCAGCCGGTTTTAATGATAAGCGGATATTTCATCAGCGTTTTGGGAATGGCGATGCTTTTTCCGGCGGCGCTGGATATTATTTACACCAACGCCAAGTGGTCAAACTTTATTACTTCGTCGATTATCGCTTTTTTCATCGGTCTGTCGCTGTTTCTGTCAAATCGCGGAAAAATTCGGGATATTAGTCTGCGGCAGGCCTATTTGCTCACGGCAATCAGTTGGTTTTCCGTAACGTTGCTGGCCGCGATTCCTTTTGCTTTATACGGAACATCTTTTGCCGGTGCCGTGTTTGAGGCGGCTTCGGGAATTTCGACAACAGGTGCCACAATTTACGCCGATGTTGAAGCCCTGCCGCGTTCTGTGCTGCTTTGGCGTTCGCTGCTGAACGGCATGGGCGGCATCGGCATTGTTATTTTTGCCATTGCCATGCTGCCGTTCTTGGGCATCGGCGGCATGCAGATTTTTCAGCGTGAAAATTCGGATATTAATGAAAAATTTATGCCGAAAATCAGCTATATAGCAAAACGCATTATCATTGTCTATGTGACTTTGGTGATAGCCTGCCTGCTATCTTTGAAATTGGCAGGCATGAATTGGTTTGATGCGCTTTGCCATGCGATGAGCAGTATTGCCACAGGCGGTTTTTCAACCAAAAATGCTTCCGTCGGCGGGTTTCACAGCCCGTCGATTGAATGGATTATCACCTTGTTTATGTTTCTTGGCGCTTTACCGCTTACTTTTTATCACAGCTTGCTGGCCACCCGCAATATTCATTCAATCCGCTCGACTCAGGTCAGCACGTTTGCCAAAGTTCTGATAATATATATACTCTTCATGAGCATTTGGCTCTCTTACAACGGCGTGTATGATTTTTGGACAGCTGTCCGCCAGTCGTCATTCAATATTGTTTCCATAGTTACAACGACCGGTTTCGTTTCGACAGATTATCTGAACTGGGGCATGTTTGCGACAACCGCTTTTGTTGTGTTCAGCCTTACTGGCGGCTGTACCGGGTCAACTTCGGGGTCAATAAAAATCTTTCGCTGGCAGGTTATCTGGGCTCAGCTTAAGCGTGCCATGGTCACCACTTTGGAGCCGAACCGCATTTCTCCGCTCAAGGTCGGGATTGTGCCGATTAGCGCCGAGGTAACGGGGTCGGTATATATTTTGTTTATCGCTTTTGGCCTGAGCCTTATCAGCCTGACATTGCTTGTATCGCTGTTTGGCTATGACTTTGCAACCTCTTTCAGTGCTGTTGTGGCCTGCATGACCAATGCCGGTCCCGGAGTCGTAGCCTCAATCGGCCCTGCGGGAAATTATGCTTTTTTCCCGGATGCCGTCAAATACATATTGGCTTTTTCGATGCTGCTCGGGCGCTTGGAAGTTATGACGATACTTGTCATATTTACCAAGAATTTCTGGAAGTAACATTACTGAAAATGAAAAAGGCGCTTTGAAAAGCGCCTGATTTCTTATTCGCCGGAGTATTCTTCGTCTTCGGGAACAAAACCGTTTTCGTCTTCATATTCGGCTTCTGCCGCAGTATCGCCGGCATCCTCGGACAGGGTGTCGGAAACTTCTTTCGCCGGGGCAGCGTCCGTTTGAACTTCCTGCGGCGGCTCTGCCTGCCGCTCTATATGAATTAAAGCCTGCGGTGCGTCGCTGCCGCTTTCCGCATCATTGTCCGGCGTTGTTACCACGACTTCGACGACTTCCGCCTTAACTTCGCTTTCTTCTTCGGTTTTTTCTGCGCTCGGCACGGCCGCGCCGTTTTCAATCGTCGCCTTAATCATTGCGTCCAGTTCGGGGTTCGGCTGAACCGGCGCGTCTGTTTCGGGCATTTCCGCTTTTTCAGTTTTTTCGTCGGAGCGTACCATTTTAATATTGTCGCGGGCTTTAAGTTCCTCGTCGCTCAGGCGTCTTGCCGCAGTATTGTCTTTGTCATAACATCTGAGCAGCCAGACGTCATATATCGGATGTTCCACGGCATTGAGTGCCGGGCTGGAAGAAAACATCCAGCCTTTGAAAATATTAACCGGTTCTTGATTGTTGTAATCGTCGACGACATCAACAAACGCGGTGTTTTCAGGCGTTTCTTCCGGCGTGCGGGTAATGCACTTTCGTACCAGAATGGAAAAGCTGCCGAATTTCACAAGACTGTTGACCGGCACGTCAATTTTGCTGACTTTTCCGGTAATCTTGTCCATAGCCTGCATGCGCGCGGTATTGGTTTCCACATTGGCCGCCTGGGCTGAAAATGCGCAAACCGTGCAGAGCAGGGCAGTCGTCAGAAATTTACTGTTTGTTTTCAGAACCATTATCGGTCACCATAAAAATTATTTCGCCGACCATGTCTTCAAGAGTTTTAAAGTCTTTGGTGTTTTTGAGAGTGTCGCCGTCCTTAAGATACTCTTTGACGTGTCCCGGCTCGATTTTAATATACTTGTCGCCGACCAGCCCGTCGCCGGTAATGGCGGCTGTACTGTCAGCCGGAAGTTTGATGTCGGAGGTCAGGCTCATCTTAATTTCGGCGGTATAGTCCTCAGGGTCGAGTTTCTGCGCGATGACAGTGCCGATTTTAATGCCGTTGAGCCGCACGTCGGACCCCACGGTTAAGCCGCCGACTTTGAGAAAGCGTGCGGTAACGTTATAGCCCTTGACAACCTGTAAATCGGATACGTTATAGGCAAAATAGGCAAAAAATGCGGCAACGAGCAGAACCAAAACGCCCATAATTGTTTCAACCGGTTTTTTATTCATAAGAAATCTCCTTCAAATCGATTCTTCAATACATAACTTACTTGTCGGCACTGGCGGCACAGGGTTTGCGGTTGGCTTTTCCTATGCTCACAATGCGGTCTAACAGCTCTTCAATAACCATGGCGTCCTGCGTATATGAAAATTCCGCACCCGGTTCCAGCATATCTTCCGATCCGCCCGGTTCAATTTCAATATATTTGGCGCCCATCAGCCCCGAACTGACAATAGACGCACTGCTGTCGTCCGGTATTTTGACGGCGTCTTTAATTTCCAGTGTCAGGACGGCCTTGTAATTATCGTCCAGTTTTGCGTCAACGACTTTTCCGACATCCATACCGGCCAGACGCACCAAATCGCCTACCAGCAGGCCGTCAGTACGGTTAAACCGGGCTGCCAGCGAATAATAAGAACCGGCTTCGGCATGACTGATTCGTCTTTTGTTGACAAGCCACAGGCCGACAATCAGGGCAATGGCGAGCGAAACCATAAAAGCGATGCGCAGGTATCTGGTTTCTTCTTTGGTATAGACTTCTCGTATTAACATTTTATCCTAAAATCCTCTTTCTAAAACCTATTATATAGATAATGTAAAATAAACATTTTGTCACCAAAGATTTTGAAAAATGAAAATAATTGTTAAAATTTAAAAATAATTTGTTAAGATAAATGTAATTTAGGCGCGTTAGGTATAAAAAATATGATTGTCATTAAGAATTTGTGCAAATCCTTCGGTTCAAAAAAAGTACTCGAAAACCTCAATATCTGTTTTAATAATAATGAGGTTATCGCTTTGCTTGGCCCGAACGGCGCCGGCAAAACGACCCTGATGAGGCTGATGTCGGGTTATTATCTGCCCGATGCCGGAGAAATACTGGTTAACCGCTTCAATCTGGCCAAAGAGCGCACGGCTGCGCTTGAAAATACCTCTTATGTGCCGGAAATAGGTGCTTTATATCCGGAAATGACCGTTTTTGAATATATAAAATATATGGCGGATTTGCGCCGTATGGACGAGCAGAGTTTTGTGGACAATCTGCTGAGCTTGTTGAAAGAACTGGAACTCGAAGATGTCATTAACCAAAAATGCGAAACCCTTTCCAAGGGGTATAAACGCCGTGCGGCGATTGCCGGCGCTCTGATACACCGGCCTAAAACGGTTATTCTTGACGAGCCGACCGAAGGCCTGGATCCGGTTCAGAAACAGTCAATCCGCAGATATATAAAGAATTACGGCAAAAAAAATACGGTAATTATTTCAACCCATATCATGGAAGAAGTCGAGGCCATGGCCGGACGCGTGATTTTGCTCAACCGGGGACGACTGGTCTGCGACACGACGCCGGAACTGCTGAAGCAGAACACCGCCTCCAGCGATATCGGGCAGGCTTTTCTTTCACTGACGGCGGACAAATAGGATGAAAAATATGCTGGCAAATATCCAGACCATTTTCAAAAAAGAATTCGGCGCTTATTTTCGCAGCCGTTTGGGCTATGTCATATTGGTTATCTACGCTTTGCTGGTTTTGCTGGCAACCTTTTTGGGAACTGATTTTTTCAGCCGCACCGGCGAAACGCTGGTTCAGTTTTTCCGTATGCAGTATAATATATTGCAGTTTATAATCCCGGCCGTTACCATGAAACTGTGGGCGGACGAGCAGCGCCAGAACACACTGGAGGTGCTGCTGAGCCAGCCGGTCGGCCTGTCGTCCATGGTCATCGGAAAATTTTTGGCGGCATGGAGTTTGTGCGGGCTGTTGCTGCTTTCGGTTGCCGGTTTGTGGGGGCTGACGGGGCTGGAAACCCCATTGGATAATTCGGGCATCATAATAAACTTTGCCGCCTGTCTGCTGTATGCCGGTGCATTGTGCGCCGTATGTTCGGTAATCTCGGCGCTGATTCCGCATGCTGTCGGCTCATTTGTAATTTCTTTGCTGGTTTGCGTTTTCCTGAACAGCATAAATCTTGAGGCATTGCTCTATAAAGCAGATATTTCCAATGAGGTTCTGATGCGCAGCAGCCAGGTACTGAATTTCGGGCAGAATTTTGAAAACATCATTTCCGGCCGTCTGACGATTGCAAACATATTTTATTATGTAAGTTTTATGGCGTTGGCTTTGTGGTTTAATACGGCGGCTGTCGAATATAAAAGAAGCGCGCCGCGGGGCAGAGGCGCCGTTACGGGCTTCGGTGTCATGCTTTTGTTATCGTTTATCGCCGTTAATATAGGGGTTTTTCTGCTTGGCAGCGCGCAGGTTTTCGATATTACGGCCAACCGCAGATACACGCTGTCTTCAGCCACGCTTGACTGGCTGCGGCACAATGATAAAAACTTGTATATCCGCCTTTACAAATCGGACAATCTCAAGCAAATTGCGCCCGAACTTCCGGAATACGCCGTTTATGTGCTGAACCTTTTGGAACAATACCAGCAAAATTCCGCGAATAAACTGGGAATACAGGTTGTTGAGACGCAGCCGTTTTCTCAGCAGGAAGCCGAGGCGCGTAATTTGGGCATTCGGGAATTGATTTCGCCTTCCGTCAAAGAACCGGGGTTTTTGGGACTGGTCATTTCGGACGATTCCGGCAATATGCGCGCGCTGCCGTATCTTAATCCCAAACGGCAGAATTATCTGGAGCAGGATATCAGTCGAATCTTAAGCAATCTGGAAAAAGAAAAACGGCTGGATGTCGGCATTTTGTCGCCGGCTTTTAAGATAATACCCAGCGACGACGCGTTTGACAGCACGCCGTCATGGCCGGTTGCGGATTATTTGTCCCGCGATTATGATTTGACCTATGTCAGTGCCGATACCGGGCAAATTCCGCTCAATATAGATGTTTTGCTGGTTGTCAATCCCGTGGAAATGTCCAATACGGCCTTATATGCAATTGATCAGTATTTGTTATACGGCGGAAAGGTTATCATGTTTTTGGATACTTTGTCGGAATATATGACGGCTCATAGCATTATGGCGCCGCAGATGTTGTCGGTATCCTATCTGCCTGATTTTCTGCACCGTCTGGGCATAGACTATGCGCCGGATGCCGTAATCGGCGATTTGCAGAATGCCCGCGCGGCGGATATCGGGGGTGCAAAGCAGAAATATCCGTTTTGGCTTGATATCAATCCGCAGCTGTTCACAAAACACCCGCTGACGGACGGAGTCAGAAACATTGCAATGAATTCGGCTGCCGGCCTGAGCGTCAGTCCGGTGGACGGCATACGGCAGACGGTTTTATTCCGCAGCGGGGCGGAGAGCGGCGAGGCCAACAGCGCCGAACTTTCCCATAACATGGGCGGACAGATTTTAAAATCATTCGGGCGGACCAATCGCCAATACCCTCTGGCGGTGTTGCTCGAAGGCGATTTTTTGTCCTATTTTCAAGTGCCTTTTATCAGTCCTGTCAATGAAATTCCGTTTGTCAGCATTTCCGTCGATAAAGGCAGTTTTCTGTTGGTTGCCGACAGCGATATGCTGATGTCTTCTGTCTGGAATGCCAACCTGGCGGACAACCAGGAATGGTATGATATGCTGCCGCAGTCCGGCAATCTGGACTTTTTGCAAAATGCCATTGATTATCTTGCGCAGAGCAAAACGCCGGTTTCTGTTCCGCCGAAAGCTGAAGTCCGCCGCGCCGAACCGCTCGCAGCCGTCTTTTCGGCTCAGGCATATCGGATGCTGGACGGCGAACGGCGGCAGAAACAAATCGAGCTTAAAGATGTTGAAGACAAACTTCAGAATATCTCGCTGCAAATTCAGTATAACGAATTGATTCCTTCGCTTAAAGTTACCCGGGAAATTGAGGCTTTAGAGCGCGATAAGCTGAAAATACGGCAGGATCTGCGGAAAGTTAATTATCTGACGGGCAAACGTTTTGATTTTATCGTTAATCGTTTTGTTGCAGCCAGTTTATGTCTGTCTTTCGGTTTTATCATAATCATCGGCCTGATTCAGGCTGCGGCCGCCCGCCGCCTTCGCCGCAAAGCTCAAGGATACGTCAATGGATAAAAAGAATTTATATTATGCAGCCGCATTGCTGGCCGCCGCTCTCGTGCTTATGGTGTCGGCAATGCTTTTCACCGATTTTAAATATCCTGCCCAATCGCAGGGAACGCTGGTCTTTGCCGACAGTTTTAAGAAAGGCGCCGAACTTGATAAAATTGTTATTGAAAATCCGCGTGGCACAATAACGCTGGAGTTGCAGGATAATCTCTGGCGGGTTAAGGAAGCCGGCGGCTATTTCGCCAATACTTATCTTCTTAACAAACTGTTGGTAGACATTAACACTTCCGCCTTTTACAGCCGCCGTGAAAATACGCCCCGGGCAATAAAGGATTTTGCGCTGGAAATGCCGCAGTCCGGTACCCGTATCAGCACATACGGAGGCAGTAACAAATATAATACGGTAACAATCGGCAAGCCGGCGGATAATCGGCAATATCGTTTTGCTCTTCTTGAAAATGGCGAAATTTGGCTGGTCAGCGGCGCGTTTGAGCTTCCGGAAGAAAAGTATTCATGGCTTTTGCAGCCGGTTCTGGAGCTGCCGCCCTCGCTGATTGAAACCATCCGCTTTTACAAGGACGGAAAAGTCATCAGTGCCGGGCGGCAGGAGCCGTATCAGGACTTTTCCGATTCCTCCGCGCGCAGCATCAAAGCCAAAACCCTTACAAACCTGTTGTCGCATCTGACTGTCGATGATATATCCGGCAGCAAAGGTTTTGACAAAGAGGGGCTGACCTTGTCGCAGCGTATGGAAATCATTACTTTTCAGGGATTGGTTTTTTATTTTGATTTCTATGAAAATACCGCGCATGACGAAACGTGGATTCAGATAACTTTATCGACAACGCCTCTTCCAATGAGCGTTGTGAATGATTATATCAAGGATAACCGCTTTTTGTATGACGGTTGGTACTTTAAATTGCCGCCGGCATCCGGAGAGATACTGAAACCCGCATCCTTAATATAAAGAGGTTACATGAATCAGCAATCTATCGAGTTGCAGACTGTTGAGGACGCCTATGCCAAGACAGACAACCATCTGTCCGTCCTGCAGCGTATGAATTTTGCCGAAAGACTTGCCAAACTCGGTTATTGGGAACTTGATATCAAAGCCAAGCGATTTTACTGGTCTGCGGAAATGTACCAGATTTTTGGCGTTGAAGCCAACAAAACTAATAATAAGAAGAACCTTTTCCGCGAGCAGGTTCTGCCGGATGATTTGCATATTTACAAAGAAAAAATCGCCGATTTGCTCAAATATCACAAGCCGGTCGAAGGTGAAATCCGTATTCGGCATAGTTCCGGGCATATTGTTTATTGCAAATTTACCGCCGGCATAAAAGGGAACCGCATCGCCGGAACATTCCAGAATATCAGCGACTGGGTCAGCCAGCGGCAGGCTATGAAAAAAGCGCAGGAAAAAGCGGAAGAAGCCAATCGCGCCAAATCATATTTTTTAGCTCAGGCAAGTCATGATCTGCGTCAGCCGTTGCAGGCGCTGCAAATGTTTACCGATGCTTTGGAAAGCAGCAATCCTTCTCCCGAACAAATGCCGCTCATCCAGAAAATCGACGCTTCGGTCGGAAACTTCAAGCTATTACTGGATAATTTGCTGGATTTATCAAAATTAGATTTTGACAAAGTTACATACGAACCGCAAAATTTTAATCTGTCGCTTTTGCTGCAAAGAATGTGCATGGAATATAAAGCTGTTGCCGCCAAACGCGATGTCCGCGTCCAATGCCGCATACCGCTGATTTGGATTTACAGCGATTATCTTCTGCTGGAGCGTATATTGCGCAACTTGCTGAGCAATGCCGTCAAATATGCCCGGAACAAGGTTATTTTGGCTTGCGAAGAAAACCGCAATCATATTATCATCCGGGTTATAGACAACGGTATCGGCATCAAAAGCTCGGAACATTGTCAGGTATTTGACGAGTTTTATCAAAGTCGTGATGTTCCCGGAAACCGGATAATGGGGGCAGGGTTGGGGTTGAGCATCGTTAAAAAGCTGACGGCTGTTCTGAAAGGGACGGTCACGCTGCGTTCCGTTCCCGGCAAATATACGATTTTCAGCGTTTATCTTCCGCATAAAATCTAGCGATGTTTATTTATAAAAAAAATTCTTGCAAATAAAAAAAATAGAGTCTATATTCGCCCTTGTCTGAAAGGACGCTGCTGCGTGCGTAGCTCAGTTGGTAGAGCAACTGACTCTTAATCAGTGGGTCCGGAGTTCGAACCTCCGCGCGCGTACCAATAAAAAAACACCTCCGCAAGGGAGGTGTTTTTTTATTAGTTGGCAATAAGGTCTATATCTCTATCAATTTATATTCCTGTACAATGTATTCTGAGCCGTCGGCTTTGTACAAAACAGTATTTTTACCATTGTTCAGATAGTAGCAGCCGTCGCTGAAAACTTCGCAATGAGTCAGTTTGTCCGCCACCAAATAACCGTTAGCCTTATACAACGAATAGCCATCTTCATTTTTCAGGCAATACCAGCCGTTATCAAAAACAGAACAGCCATCGCGTTTGTCCGCTATCAAAATGCCGTCGGCATTGTATAACGAATAACCGTGTACATTTTCCAGATAATACCAGCCATTAGCGTAAACAGAACAGTTTTCAAAATCCTCTGCCATTAAAATGCCGTCGGCGTTATATAAAAAACAACCGTTTTCATTTTCCAGATAGTACCAGCCGTTAGCGTAAACAGAACAATATAACAGTTTGTCCGCTATCAAAGTGCCGTCCGATTTATACAAAGCTGTGCGGTCTTTGGTATGCAGCCAATACCAGCCGTTGTTGAAAACCTCAAAACTTATAATTTCTTCTGCAACCAAAGTGCTGTCGGCCCTGTACAATGCAAAACCAACTTTGGCTCTGAAAAAACTATACCAGCCGTTCTTATAAACGCGACATCTGCTGACTTGGCTTACGACCAACGAACCGTCGGGTTTGTATAGGGCATTTTCCTGTTCCATATCCAGCGAGTACCAGCCGTTATCAAAAACAGAACAACTTACAAGTTCATCTGCAACCAGAGTGCCGTCAGCTTTATACAAAGCAAAGCGGCCTCTTTGAGCGCAGCGATACCAGCCGTTCTTATATACGTGACACTCCCAAACCTGGCTTACGGCTATTGAACCGTCGGCTCTGTATAAAGCAGCATCTTCACCATTGTTCAGATGGTACCAGCCGTTATCAAAAACAGAACAATTTCTAAGTTTGTCCGCCACCAGAGTGCCGTCCGCCTTATATAACGAACAACCATCTTCATCTTCAAGATGATACCAGCCGTTGTCGTACACAAAATAGCTTTTTATAGGTTTGTTGCATTTGATTTTTAGAGTCAGTTTGTCATCATGTTTTTCCAAACCGATAATTTTCATATTATGGCCGTAAACAGTTTTTAATATGTCCTCTAATTTACTCATATATCAGTGTGCCACCTACTTTGCTCAGTGGACTTTATTTGATTAATAATTCATTTATAGTATAAAACTGTACAGATATTATCACAATATACACTGCCGGTCAAGTATATTTGGACAAAATAGACATTTTGTCGTTTAATTTGAAACTGATGCAGCGGCAATAATTTCTTAATCTTTTCTTTGTAATTTGAAAAAAAATTACAAAGAGAAGCAAGATGAAAAATTATCAGGAAGAAATCGCGCTGCTGCGCGGATATTATGAACAAACCCGCGGCCATGTCGGAGACAGCCGCTGGTGCTCGGTTTATGCGGAGGAAAAAATGCAGCACTCGCTGCAGGTCATTGGCGCCGGAAATTATATCATGAAGCACGAAGCCGTGTTCCGGAACCGCTCGCCGGAATTTATCCGCTGCGCCGTATTGGCTTACCTGCTGCACGATATCGGCCGTTTTCCCGAAATCAAAGAAATTTATGATTATGAAAAAGCCGGCAATGTTTTCCGCGAGCGCAACGCCTTGCTTGATCATGGTGAGCGCGGTGCCGAGATGTTGTCGCAAATGCCGCAATACAACGACCCGCGCATTGTTATTCCGATACGCCATCACGGGCATATGATAGAAAAATTTTATGCCGACCCGCAGTATCAGTCAATTGAAGATGAAAATCTGCGCCGCGAAATCAAAGAAATAATTTTTCTGGTGCGCGATGCCGACAAAATTGCCAATTTCTACCTGATGACATCGCCGCACGCATTGGAAAAATATCACGATTTGCTGTTCCATGCGCCGGATGAAGCTTATCTTTACGGCAAAATATCTCCTGAACTCATCGGTTATATGCAGGAATACCGAATCATTAATCATAAGGATATACATACTTTGGCCGATGATTTTATGGGATTTATTTCATGGATTTTTGACCTTAATTACCAGACTTCCATAGAGTTTACCCGGCGTCATAATATCATCGACGGGCTGATTGCCGATATTCGTTTGTTTAATCATCAGCATGAATTGCAGGAAAAACTTGCCAATTATGCCAAAATGTATATACAATCAGTTAATCTTAATCATCAACAGGGAAAAACAAAATGAAACTGAAATATATTGTCTTTGGTTTGCTGGCTGTTATCTTTATAGCCGCCGCGGTCGTCGTTATGTATATGGAAAACATTGTCAAAAATGTAGTTGGCAAATACGGAACTGAAATTGTCGGCACCGAAGTCGCTCTTCAGGGTTTTTCGCTGAATCCTTTCCAGGGAACTGCTTCCATACAGGGCTTTACCGTAGCCAATCCCAAAAACTACCGCACTCCGTATTTGTTTGATTTGGGTGGTATTTCAGTCAAAATGAATACAAAATCCCTTTTTACGGATACGATTGTGATTGATGACATAACCGTCAGCAAGCCGGTAATCACCTATGAAATGCTTTCGCTGAATCAGAACAATATTAAACAGATTCAGGAAAATCTGAATAAGAACACCGCTCCGGCAGTTGCTCAGGAAAAGAAAGAGGCCAAATCCGGCAGCGCGGCATCATCCGCCTCTGGCAAAAAGGTTGTTATCCGCAAAATTACCATTGCCGAGGGCGAAATTCTGGCTGTTACAGCGGTTCAAGGGAAAGAATCAAAAATTGATGTTAAGCTTCCGGCCATTGTTTTGACCGATATCGGCGCGGACAAAAGCGGAAAAGGCGAAACTGTAGCCGCCTCAATTTCAAAAGTCATATCCAAAATTCTCAATGTTGCCACACAAACCGTTGTTAAGAACAATTTGGGCGATTTGAAAAAAGTAGCCAAAGAAAATCTTAACCATGCGGTTGACGGCGTCAAGGACAAGGTGAAAAATCTGGGAATTTTCGGCCGCAAATAATTTTACGTGGCAGCGGCAATAAAAAAGAGAGCCTCAATGAGGCTCTTTTTTTATTGCAGGTACTCTTCCAGTATTTGCGGCGTCAGCAATTGCGGAAGTATCAGATAATCGTCCGACTTTCCGTCATAATAAACATACAAAGGAATTGAGTTTCGCCCGTATTCCGCCAGAGCCTGGGCAATATATTCGTCATTATTGGTCCAGTCGGCCGTATAAAGGCTTATGCCGCGCTGCTTCACCAGCGTTTCAAATTCGTCGGATTGCAGCGATGATTTTTTATTAAGCAGGCAGGTCAGACACCATTTTGCCGTAAAATCAATAAAGACCGGCTTTCTTTCGCGAACCAGCTGTTCGACAGCTTCCTTCCGGTACGGCTGCCAGTCAAGTTTTCCGGAGGTTTCGGCCGGTTGCGCCAGCTGCGCGTATAAAACCCAGCCCAGCCAAATGCAGGTCAGAATAACCGGTACGGCAAATATTTTTTTCAGCGTGTCCATCCATTTTCCGGGACGCGGCAGAATTTTGTGGATAGCCTGCGGATGCAGGTGAATCAGGGCAAAGGGCAGGGCATATCCCAGTCCCAAAGCCAAAAAGACCGGATAATAAGCCGCAACCGGAGCCGTCAGGGTGTAGCCGATGGCGATTCCCATAAACGGAGCCGTACACGGGCTGGCGATTAAAACAGCCAGAAAACCGGTCATAAAGGAACTGAAAAGATGGTTATTAAAGCTCATACGCCCGGCTGCATTCGCCAGCGGATTTCTTATCGTGACCACATCAAGCAGCATTAACGCAATAATAACAAAAATAACAATCATAATCCCCACAAAAACCGGAGACTGCAATTGAAAACCCCAGCCGACATATTCACCGTTAAGCCGCAGAACCAGCAGTATCGTCGCCACGGTCAGGAAGGAAAAAATCACTCCGATAGTGTAAAACAACGCTTCCAGCCGGTTTTTTCGGCGGTCAAACGAGCTTTGGGCCAAAGATATGGCTTTGATTGTCAATATCGGGAGAATACATGGCATAAAATTGAGTATCAGGCCGCCCAGAAACGCCATGACAAGCACGGCTCCCCAATAGACAGGTTGTCCGTTTTCGGGGAAGAACCAGCGTTGTGCTGCGGCAAATTCAGTGTTCCACTGCGGCGTGGGCACCAGATCCTGATGCGTCAGCGGCAGCGTAAATTCAAACTCGGCGTGTCCCGGTACGCATTCTTCCTTGCAGGCCAGCCACTTGATTTTGGTTTTCATCGGCGCTTTATTGAGAATTTCGGGATGCGGGCGGATTGTTGTCTTGTAATAAGCGGTGTCGCCGTAGCCGTACTGGATAATGCCCTCGTTTTCAAAAGGTTTGTCCTTGCTCCAGCTTGTTTCCAGAACGTCATAGCCGCGCGGCAGCTGCCATTCGACTTGTGTCGGCATACCGATTTCACCGGGATTCTGCGCAAAAATATGCCAGCCGTTTTTCATGTTGAATCGAATAAGAAATTCAATATTCTGATTGGGATTGACGGCATTGAAAGCCGAAACCAGTTCGACATCAACCATATCGGTGCGGCGGCTGAGTTCCAGAGCCTGAACATTGCAGGATGCAAAAAAGGCCAGGCATCCGAGAATAATACAGTGAAAAAATTTCATAAATTAATTTTCTTTCCGGGCAATAACAAAGTTGAAATAAGCCGCCGAAACAATCATCAGCGCTTTGACCAGACACCAGCAGCCGAGAATAATGGCAATCGGCAGAAACCATACCGGAACAATACAGAGAATAACGAGCGCGGCCAGTGTTTCAAAACCCTGCGCCAGTCCGCCGAGGTAAAAAGGCGACTGTTCAAGATCCGGCTCAACCCTGCGGCGGTTTTTATAGGCAATAACCGCATAAGCCAGCATGGCGCTGGCCGAAGCCGAAAAGCCAAACAGCAGAAAACTTGCGGCCACGGCGTTTTCCCAAGGGTTGGCAAGAGCAAAGCCGAAAATGACCCCGGCATAAAAAATATAATCAAGCGCAGCATCCAGAAAAACGCCGAAATCGGAAGGCTTGCCGAATTTGGCAATGGAGCCGTCAAGCGCATCGAAAGCGCGGTTGAGCAAGATACAGACCAAAGCCCAGAAATACATATTCATGGCCAGAAAATTAATAGACAGCATTCCGATGGCAAACCCCAGCAGGCTGACAAGATTGGCCGAGATGTTATATTCGGCCGCCTTTCTGCCCCAGACATCGATATGTGACTGCCATTTTTGCCGTACGCACCGGCTCTGCAGGCAGAACTGCGATGACTTATACCGCAAGGCAATATTATTTATCATTGATTTAAGGTGCTTTTGCATATTATAATCCTTTTCTGGTTGCAAGAACTGGAATTTATAGTAAAACAATTTTCAACGAATGTAAAAAACAACTTCTTAATTATACAAAAGATTAGGTATAATATGCGTCTTCTTAGATATTTTTCAATAATTGCCGTAATTATCGCTGTCGGTTTTTGTATCCGTCAGGGCCAGCCGAAGTACCGGAACTTCAGCGGCGCCATATTCGGCACGACATATCACATAAAAATCCGCGCTTCTCAAAAAGACGATGCCTTGCATGATGACATAAAAGCCGAGCTGGCTTTGATTAACGCGCAAATGTCCGTATTTGAGCCTGATTCCGAAATTTCCAAAATCAATCGCGCGCCGCGCGGGCGTTCAGTCGTCCTGTCCGAAAATATGGGATATTTGTTGCGCCGGGCACAAACTGTATATTCGCAAAGCGGCGGCGCATTTGATCCCACAATCGGCCCGCTGGTTGATGCGTGGGGATTCGGTCCCGGCAAAAAGCTGAGAACGCCTGACCGGCGGCAGATACAAAAGACTTTACAATACGTTGGTTTTAACAAATTGAAATTTGACTCTTTATATAAAACAGTCCGCAAAGATGACGGACGCGTATCGCTGGATCTCTCGGCGATAGCCAAAGGTTACGGCGTCGACAAAGTTGCGGCGCTTCTGGAAAAACGCGGATACCATGATTATGTGGTGGAAATTGGCGGCGAGATAAGGGTTTCGGGTTTTCGGGACAATACCGGTACGCCTTGGACAGTCGGTATCAGCGAACCGTCGGAAAACGGCGCAAATGCGATGGCTGTTGACATGACTGCCGGAGCCGTCGCCACCTCGGGCGATTATCAGAATTATCGTGCCGGAGAAGACGGGCAGCGCTATTCGCATACCATTTCGCCCAAAACCGGACTGCCGGTACGTGACAAACTGGCGTCGGTAACTGTCTTTACCGAACTTTGCATAGACGCAGACGCTTATGCTACGGCCATGATGTCCATGGGGTATGACAAAGCCGTCGCTTTTGCCGATAAATACGGAATTGCCGCAATCTTCTTCACCCATACCGGCAGGGGCGGCTTTGCAAAATCTTATTCGGCCTATGCCCGAAAACAGATGGGAGAATAAAATGGAGCAGATCAGCCACGGCGGACGCATTGTCAGAATTGACGGCAGCCGCATAGAAGTCGAAATTACCAGCCGCGCGGCATGCCAGAGCTGCTCGGTGCGGCACAGCTGCAGTCTCGCCGACAGTCTTCCCAAAACCATAGAAGTATTTGCCGCGGACAGTGAAAATTATGCGCTGAATGAAGAAGTCGAAGTCGGGATTGCTGCGCAAAACGGACTCAAAGCCGTTTTTTACGGATATATTCTGCCTCTGCTGCTGGTAATTGCCTCCCTGATTGGCGCGGTTTCATGCGGATATTCGGAAGAAATATCGGGAATATTTAGTATAATTGTCTTGATTCCTTATTATTTCTGGCTATTCTTAATTCAGAAAAAACTGCGCCGGCAGTTCAGATTTACCATATCAAAAAAATAACTTTCCGAAGGCTTGCGAATGGACGACATTATTCTTATCAGTATGGCTGTTTTGGGCGGGATTGCATTTATATCCGCAATAGTCCTGTTTCTGGCGGCCAGAAAATTTGCGGTTTCAGAAGACGCGCGGATTTTGGAAATTGACAACATTCTGCCTCAGGCCAACTGCGGCGGATGCGGCAGGGCAGGCTGCCACGATTTTGCCAATGCCTGCCTGAACGCTTCTGAAGAAGAATTCGGCAAACTCATTTGTCCGGTCGGCGGCCAGCCGGTGATGGATAAAATTGCGGCGATTTTAGGCTATGCCGCTGTCGGGCGCGAACCGACCGTTGCGGTTTTGCGCTGCAACGGCACCTGTGAGAATGCCCCGGCTAAAGTTACTTATGACGGCGTTTCCGGCTGCCGTATTGCCAACCGCATATCCAGCGGGCTTTCTGGCTGTCCGGACGGCTGCCTGCGTTTGGGCGATTGTGTCAGAGCCTGCCCGTTTGGCGCGCTGCATATCGACGAAACGACCGGCATTCCGGTTGTGGACGAAGCCAAATGCACATCCTGCGGTGCCTGCGTCCGGATTTGCCCGCGCCAGCTGTTTGAAATCCGTCCCCGGGGCAAAAACGGACAGCGCGTTTACGTTGCCTGCCGCAACACTCAGAAAGGCGCTGTGGCTCGCAAAAACTGCAAAGCCGCCTGCATTGCCTGCGGCAAGTGTGCCAAAATCTGTCCGGAAGTCACCATTGAGAACAATCTGTCTTATATTCCGGCCTCGGTTGACGCCGCCGCATACGGCGAGGAGCTTGCCAAAGCCTGTCCGACCGGTGCTATTGTCTTAACCCCGGAGAAAAAAGATGCATAATATAAAAACCTTTTCTATGGGCGGAATTCATCCGGACAAGCATAAGATAACCACGGCTTCTCCGATTCAGGAGGCTGGTCTGCCTGAAATCGCATATATTCCGGTCAAGCAGCATATCGGCGCTCCGGCTAAAATTCTTGTCAAAAAAGGCGATAAGGTCAAAGTCGGAACCTTGCTGGCCGATTCTGACGGCATTGTGTCCTCCGACGTGCATTCTTCGGTTTCCGGCGAAGTTCTGAAAGTCGAAGCCGTCGAAGGCGGCAGCGGCTATCTTGAAGATATGATTGCCATACGCGTCGAGGGTGATGAATTTGAACCGGACATTGACCGCAGCGAAGCTGTCACGCGGGAAATTCCTTTTTCAGCCGAAGAAATTGTCCGGAAAATCCGCGAAGCCGGTATTGTCGGCATGGGCGGAGCGGGGTATCCGACCCCGATTAAGACCACCCTTCCGCAGGGCAAACGGGTCGACTGCCTGATTATCAACGGAATCGAATGTGAACCGTTTCTGACCGCAGACGACCGTTTAATGGTTGAAAAAGCCGAACAGATTGTTATCGGCGCTAAAATCATCAACAAGGCGCTGGGGATACAAAACGCCGTAATTGCCGTTGATGAAAACAAGCCTCAGGCCATAGAAGCGCTCACGAAAATAACCAAAACTTATGTCGGGGTAAATGTTCAGGTCTGCGCCACCAAATATCCTCAGGGCGGCGAAAAACAATTAATTGCGGCCGTTGCCAAAAGGGAAGTCCCGTCCGGAATGCTTCCGCTGGATGTCGGCTGTATTGTCCAGAATGCCGGCACTGTCTTTGCCGTGTATGAGGCCGTCATGAAAAATAAGCCTTTGTTTGAACGCATTGTCACGGTCAGCGGCGATGCCTGCAAACATCCCGGCAATTATAGGGTTCGTATCGGCACGCCGGTGTCTTTCCTTATTGAGAAAACCGGCGGTCTGACCGAAAATACGTCCCAGATAATTTTAGGCGGCCCGATGATGGGAACTTCGGCCAGCAATATCAACGCGCCGGTCACAAAACTGACCTCGGGGGTTTTGATGCTGTCAGACGCGTTGGCGCACAAAAGCGGCGAAACCGATTGTATCCGCTGCGGCAAGTGCGCTTTGGTTTGTCCCATGGGATTGGAACCGTTCCTTATCGGACGCCTCATGCGCAGTCAGCAGACCGAAGAACTCAAATCGGCCCATGTCCTTGATTGTATAGAATGCGGCTGCTGCGCCTATACCTGTCCGGCTCGCATACCGCTGCTGGATTACTGCAAACTTGCCAAAATCGAACTGAAAAAGAAGAAATAGACTATGCTCAAAATTTCGACTGCTCCGCACCTACAAGCTGCTACCGGCACCCGCCGGATAATGCAGGATGTTGTCATTGCCCTGATGCCTGCCGCTCTGGCTGCCGTTTTGTTTTTCGGAATAAATGCGCTGCTGGTTATTGCCACATCGGTTGCCGCTTGCGTTTTCTTTGAATATGCCGTTTGCCGCTGGTGGTTTAAAACCGGCAGCACGACATATGACTTTTCAGCGGTGATAACCGGATTGCTGCTGGCTTTCAACCTTCCGAGTTCCATGCCGGTCGGAATGATTATTATCGGTGCTTTTATGGCAATTGTTGTCGCCAAGCTGTGTTACGGCGGTCTGGGAAAAAACATTTTTAATCCCGCATTAATCGGCCGCGTTTTCCTGTTCATTTCGTTTCCTGTGCAGATGACCCAGTGGCCCAAACCCGCTTTCCTCAAATTTCTGGATGTCGATATCCAGACCGCGGCCACCACGCTGGGAATCATCAAACACATGGATGCCCAAACGTCCGCTTCTGTTCTCAGCGGCAAACTGCCGTCTTATTGGGATATGTTTGTCGGTTATACCGGCGGCTGTATCGGTGAAATTTCGGCTTTGGCATTGCTGCTCGGCCTTGCCTATATGCTTTGGCGCCGCGTCATTACCTGGCATATTCCCTTCTACTATATCAGCACCGTATTTATGATTACCGGCATTATGTGGCTGATTACCAAAGAAGCCCGCTATGATCCGCTAACCCATATTTTGTCCGGCGGACTGATGCTCGGCGCGATTTTTATGGCGACCGACTATACGACTTCGCCGATGACGGTCAAAGGGCAGGTGCTTTTTGCCGTTCTCTGCGGAATCCTGACGGTTATTATCCGTTTGTACAGCGCTTATCCCGAAGGCGTTTCTTTTGCAATTCTGATTATGAATGCTTTTGTGCCGTTGATTGACAAATACGTCCACGGCCGAATTTACGGACAAAGGAGTTAGCCATGCCGCAAAATAAATCTACCTTTTGGAATATGCTCCTGACATTAACGCTGATTGCGCTGTCTGCGGCCTTCATCCTCTCTTTTGTTGAACAGACAACCAAAGAGCCTATAAAAAAAGCCAAAGATGCGCGGGAGCTTGAGGCAATTGCGGCGGTTGTCCGCGAATTTGACAACAATCCCTTTGCCGAAAAGCTGACAATTAATGTTCCCGGGCAAAAAAAAGGATTAGAGCTTTATCCGGCAAGATTGGGCGGCAATATCAATTCTTTTGCCATAAAAACTTATTCGAATAACGGTTTTGCCGGCCGTATCGAAATGATTGTCGGTTTTTCGATGGACGGTTCGATTAACAACTTTGTCGTTACCCAAAGCCATGAAACGCCCGGTCTTGGCACAAAAATTAATGACGAAAAGTTTAAAGCCCAGTTTCGCGGCTTTAATCCCAACAGACAAATATTCAAGGTTCGCCAGGACGGCGGCGAGATAGATGCCGTAACCGCGGCGAGCATCAGTTCGCGCGCGGCCGTAAACGCAATACAAAAAGCGGTTGACGCTTATAACAATTTTAATGCGGGGAATTGATATGGATAAAACGAGTTATCAAAATCTGACCCGGGGCATCATTGCCGAAAATCCGATTCTGGTCATGATGCTGGGTATGTGTCCGACCCTGGGTGTCAGCACATCGGCGATAAACGGCGTGGGCATGGGATTTGCCACGCTGCTGGTTCTGATATTTTCCAACTCGGCAATTGCTCTGGTCAAAAATATCATTCCGCCGATGGTGAGGATTCCTTCCTTTATTGTTATAATCGCGACGATTGTAACGGTCGTTGATTTGCTTATGGCCGCCTATTTTCCGGGGCTGCACGCCGCGCTCGGCATTTATATTCCGTTGATTGTCGTAAACTGCATTATTCTCGGCCGGGCAGAGGCTTTCGCTTCAAAGAATACAATCCGCCAGTCGATACTCGACGCTTTTGGGATGGGCTTAGGCTTTACGCTGGCTTTGAGCGTGCTTGGCGCCGTCCGCGAAGTCCTCGGCAACGGTTCAATCTTCGGCTATGCGCTGCTTGGCGAAGATATCAGTCCGGTACTGCTGTTTATTATGCCGCCCGGAGCTTTTCTGGCTTTGGCCGCAATGATTGTCGTTTTCAACCGCCTGCGCGCAAAGGAAAATGAAAAATGAGCTATGTTCTGATTTTTATTACCGCGGTATTTGTAAACAACATTGTTTTGTCCCAGTTTTTGGGAATCTGCCCGTTTTTGGGCGTGTCCAAAAAGATTTCAACCGCGCTCGGTATGGGTTTTGCCGTCATGTTTGTCATGACAATAGCGACGATTGTCACTTTTTTGATATACCATTCGCTGTTGCTGCCGTTTAAATTGGAATACATGATGACCGTGGCTTTTATTCTGGTAATAGCCTCGCTGGTGCAAATGGTTGAAATAATCATCAAAAAGGTTTCCCCGCCGCTTTATCAGGCGCTGGGCATATTCCTCCCGCTGATAACCACC
The DNA here is from genome assembly GCA_018362935.1 of Pseudomonadota bacterium. GTDB lineage: Bacteria > Pseudomonadota > Alphaproteobacteria > RF32 > CAG-239 > CAZU01. Next base: position 40,865 of record JAHALQ010000009.1, read on the forward strand.
AATTGCGCGGTTTTGGGAATTGCCATCCTGACGGTTCAGAAAAATTATGCCCTGCTGCCCGGTGTTTGCTATGCGCTGGCCAACGCAATCGGCTTTACGCTGGCGATAGTCATATTTGCAGGCATTCGCGAACGGCTGGCTTATACCAGAATTCCCGCGGCGCTGAAAGGGGCGCCGATTGCGCTGATTACGGCCGGCTTGCTGTCAATGGCTTTTATGGGGTTTGCCGGTATCGGGCATTAAGGCTCTTATAAATAAAAGAAAAGCCCGTCGATGTTGTATGCATCTTCGGGCTTTTTCTTACCATTTCAATCGTCAGGAGCGGAAATTCGGGCTGAGCAGATCTTCGAATTTGACGACGCGAAGCTCGTTCACAAGGTCAAACGGAAAAACGTCGACACTGCCCAGTTCTTCAGGAATCGGCGCAATCAGAAAAATCTGCGATTTGCGAGAGGCATAATGGCTCTTGATTTCAGCAAGAATTTTCGGGCTGTCCTTAAATTGCTCGAGAGCCTCGGGATAGCTGACAACTTTGATGTCCCACGCCAGAATAACGGTATGTGTATAGCCGTGGCGCATTGAATTCTGCTGAATGAAGCCGAACCCTTCGGTTTTAGCCTGAATGGCGATTTCTCTGCGGCTGCCTGAAGGATGCGTTCCTCCCATAAAGGCGCTGCCTGGACCGTAAGAATAATTTTTCTCCATGTTTTGAAGTTTTAGAGGTGAATAATTTTGTTGATTATAGTGAAAATAGAAATTTGTTCCTATAACTTACTTCTCATGCCTGTTTTGTCAAGAGATTTAACAGATTAGCCACCACATCTTCAAACATCTCATAAGTCAGAACGCCGGTATTGATATTATAGCGGGAAGTATGATATGAATTTACCATCAGCAGGTTATGCTTATTTAGCTTGTGCACGGCATTGTGCGCAAACCTGAAAGCTGATTTTTTATAGCCGAGGACGCCCAAAACCGCATTATGCGCCACGCTTCCGAGTGTCAGGATAATCTTGAGCTTCGGCATCTCTCCGATTTCCTTAATCAGATACTGCCCGCAGTTTTTGACTTCATCGCCGGTCACTTTGTTCTGTGGCGGCACGCAGCGTACCGAATTTGTTACGCGTACGTTGATAAGTTCAAAGCCGTCGTCCTTGCGTTTTTGATAATCGCCGCGCGCCAGGCCGTATTTTTTCAGTATCGGATAAAGCACGTCCCCGGCATAATCATTGGTAAAGGGGCGGTTGGTCTGATTGGCACCGTTCAGGCCCGGAGCAAGTCCGACAATCAGGATTTCAGCATCGAGGCCGCCGAAAGATTGGACCGGACCGTTGTAATAGGATGGAAACTTTGCCGTGTTTTGGGCGCGAAACTCCAGCAGGCGCGGGCACAGGCAGCAAGTTTTGTCAGGACAAATAAAAGGCATTTTGAAATTCTCCGAATATTTTTATAAAAAAATTAGCATTCAACTCTTTAAATTTAGTTAGCACATATTATCTCATCCTCATAAATCACTTTTGCGTGGTTTATTGAGAATATAAAACCTATTTATAAATGGAGTTTATCAAAAATGAAAAAAGCATTATTACTTGCAAGTGCAGCACTCCTCATTTCAACCTCGGCCAAAGCTGAATGGAATGATTATTACAGAGATGTAAAACCGTACATCGGAGCCGATTACGCTTATGACAACCTGGATTTGAAAAGCGCGGCAAAACACGCCAAAGAAAATTACAATTCCGCTGTCGTCAATGCCGGTATGCAGATAACTGAATATGCCGACCTTGAAGCCTTCTATCAGTTTGGCGGCAGCCGCAAAGCCCACCTCAGAGAAGATCAGGGCGGCGGCACCAAAAAATTCAAATTCAACGCCTATGGTCTGGATTTGTACGGCTATCTGCCTCTGGGCTGCGAGCAGAAATTTAAATTGTTGGCAACCGCTGGCGCTGCTGTTTATGATACCGAACTGAAATACAACGACAAAGTCAGCAAAAGCCGCGTCGGTTACCGTGTCGGCGGCGGTGCAATGTATAAATTCACCGATCATATTGCAGCCCGTGTTGTCGGCCGCTACGGTTATGTCGGCACCCGTGACCTGAACCATTTGGCCGAAGTTACCGCCGGTCTGCGTTATTCTTTCTAAACAAGTCTGTAACGTCAAAAAAAACCGCCATATTTATGGCGGTTTTTTCTATTTGTCGGATAATCTGTCGAGGGTGGAAAATATTTTGAGATAATAGTTTTGCCCGTGCGGCACAAAATTTTCGACTTTGACGCTTCTTTCGGCCGGCTGCGTGCTTCCTCTGACATAGCCTCTGATAGTGACAGACGGTTCATCGCCGCCGAAAAGAGCAATCAAATCGCTGATTCTGGCTTCAAACACACCGTCGACTTCATCCGGCTGCATGATGACATCTTTTAGATTCCACGCGCTTTTAAGCACATATGTCGGACAGAACTCACGGACAAACATGTCTGGGGTGTCTTCCACCAAACGATATGTGAACAATTTGGTAAAATCTTCTTCCCGCACAGTCAGCCCAAGCTCTTCCTCAATCTCGCGGACACCGGCCTGTTTTGCGGTTTCGCCGGTTCCCAAATGTCCTGCGGCAGAAATATCCAGCAGGCCAGGGTAGAGGTTTTTATCTTTTCCGCGCAGCTGCAGCCACACTTTGTCGCCGTCGACTATCCAGCAGTGAAAAGCTTTGTGCCACAGACCTTCGCGGTGCGCCTGCGACTTCATGGCCGTTCCCAGCAGATTCATCTCACTGTCATAAATGTCAATAACCTCATCAGCCATGGCTTTCCCCTTTAAAAATCATTCCTCTGACTTCTTCTCCGGCCTCGTGCCGCAGAACAATATCTTCTTTATGAATACTCCCAAAACCGTTCTCGCGCAACAACTTTTCGATATATTGCGGATTATGCCGATACCTGCCGTCCGGTCCGACGCTGCCAGGCAGTTCGTTCGTTACTTCAATTGTAAACACTATCGTTTTGTTTTTCAAAAGCTTTATGATTTTTTCAATATCATTTATATAACCGCACACATCGCCCATAACGGCAATGTCAAAATCCCGGTTGTGTTCCAGAAAATGCGCAATATCGTCTTTGACAAGCCGGTCATAGACATTTTTTGCAGCAGCTTTATCCAGCATTTTCTGCGAGATGTCAACGCCGGTTATTTTATTCTGAGGCGTCTTAAGAGCCGCGCCCAGCAGCCCCGTACCGCACCCCAAATCCACAATATCGGCCGGCTCATCTCCGATAATTCTTCCCACAGCCAGCGCAGCTGAATAGCCCAGATTCTGCATAACCAGTTCGTAATTATCAGCAAAATGGTCAAACAGCTTCTCATTAAAAAGATTATTATTTTCAAAATATTCTCCTTCCAGCGTTGCTTTCAGTTTCCGGGCAAAAATGTTTCCGGCGTCAATCTCCAACCAGCGGTCGGCCGTTTCGCGCGCTTTGCCGGCATCCTGACGCGCCAGCAGGGTTATCGTTTCGCTGAGGTTAATGCTTATTTCTTCAACCCCGGGATTAAGCCGGCAGGCATTGAGAAGCAGTCCGGCAGCTTCGGCATATTCCGCCAAGTCTTTTAAAATAAGAGCCAGATTGTTGCTGACTTCGGCGGCTTTTGGGTTGATAATCGCAGCCTGGCGGTATTCTTCGAGCGCCTCGGCCGTGCGTTTTGCGCGGTAGAGCATTTCCGCGTAGTTTTGGTGTGCCGCAAAATTTTTGGGTTCCAGTTCCAAAACGCGTTTATAACGCTTTTCGGCTTCGTCAAAAAGGTTTTCTCGGCTGTATATGTCCGCCAGGCGGAGCAGGGCGTCCAAATTGTCGGGATTAAGCAGTTCCGCCTTGGCAAAATAGATTTTGGCTTTTTCGGTATCATTTTCCAGCAGGGAAAGCTCGCCCAGCATAACCCGCGCTTCATCCGAAGCCGGAGCCAGCTCTTTGGTCTTTGACGCAGCCGCCCAGGCTTTCGGCCAGTTTTTTCGCTCAAAATAGAGTTGTGCCAGATAAAACCACAACAGAGCTTCGCCTGCGTAAGCCGGAATCAGCTTTTCAAGTTCTTCGGCGGCTTGCGGCAGATTGGAATAACGCAGGTTCATAGCTTTGTTGATTCTTGCTTCCGCATATTTGTCGTCAAGCTTAAGGGCATTTTCAAAGCTTTGTTTGGCTTTATCATATTCTCCCAGCTGCTGGTAGATCAGCCCTGTTTCATTATGCGCCTCCTTGATGTTCGGATTAAGCTTGAGAACCGAGCCAAAAGCTTCCAGAGCCTCGCGGTAACGTTTGGCAAGCTTATAAGAAAAAGCGAGGTTGTAACGATAGGATACCTCTTGCGGTTTTTCGCCGATTGCGCGGATAAACAGGGAAATCGCTTCATCCTGCAATCCTTTGTTTTGCGCCACCAGCCCGAGCAGATTGAGCACAACAGGGTGTTCCGGCGCCGTTTCCAGAATCTGTCGATAAAGGCGTTCGGCCTCGTCCAGGCGGCCGGCTTCGTGCAGGCTTAAGGCATTTTGAAACAGCGCCTCGTATGACATTTTGCGTTTTCTCCGTTAATTTTGCAGTTATATTAATCTCGGCTGATTAAAAAATCTATAAAATAATTGAAAAAAAAGCTTGATTTCAGGCAATATTTGTAATAAATTGCGAGCACTTCCGAGAATGAAGGCGGGTCGACCGCCTCGTTTGGCTGCCTGTAAGTCAAAACTATCGGGACAATAACTTAAATAAATAAGGAAAACTTACATGAAAAGCATTGTTAGCGCAAAAAAGAAGAAAGAACGTCAGTACGGCACCATCTGGGGCGCTGCCAACGGTTCTGTCGTCAAAAGAGAATATGCTCCGGGCCAGCACGGTCAGAGAAGAAAAAAACCGACTGACTACGGTCAGCAGTTGTATGCCAAACAGAAACTGAAAACTTATTACGGCAACGTTTCTGAGAAACAGTTCCACAAATACTATGTTGAGGCCGTCCGCCGCACCGGCGACGCTGCCGAAAACTTGATTGGTATTTTGGAATCCCGTCTGGACAACCTCGTTTACAAAGCAAAATTCGTTCCGACGATTTTCGCTGCCCGTCAGTTTGTAAACCACGGCCATGTTGTCGTTAACGGCAAAAAAGTCAACATTCCTTCTTACATGGTCAAAGCAGGGGATGTTATTGAAGTCCGTGAAAAATCCAAACAGCTTCCGATTGTCATTGCGGCTATGGAATCTGCCGGACGCGATATTCCGTCCTATCTGGAAGTTGACACCAAGAAATTTAGCGCAAAATATTCTTTTGTTCCTAAATTTGACGATGTTCCTTATGCTTCCATTATGGAACCCAACATGGTTATCGAATTTTACTCCAGATAGTAATATTGAATACCTTTTCAAAATCCTCAGAAGTTGTGCAACCTCTGAGGATTTTTGCTTTAAAAAAAATGACTTTTATGTTTATATATTAGTAATTCTAACCACTTACAAAACAATAAGGCATAAACAAGATGGATGATGTATATATCAGCGATCCGCGCCAGGCTTCCGCGCAAGCCATAGCTCAAAAGCAGAAAGACAAACAAAACAGCCTTAAACGCCGCAATATCAGGCAATATTTGTTCGATCTGATTGTTAAGACCCTGATATGCAGTGTCATCATTTCAATTGACTTTACCCTGTTTGCGGAAGCCGGAAGCTACAATCTTTTTGACATCAACCAGTTTCCGACAGCAGAGTCTCAGTATATTTATGCAGGTATAACCGCCCTCTGCTTTTTGGTGATGCTGTTGTTGTCATTCTCGGCTTTTTTGCAGAACATTGCCATTTCCGTAACTTTTGCCGCGCTCATCCTTTCAATATTTAACCAATTTGCTTTATTTGATCAGAGTTCCATTCTTTACAGTTTGTTCGGCTCTTATATTGATTCAAGCATCTCCGGAGTCTTTATCAATCACTCAGACTGGCTGATTGCGGGGATTGTAGCCTTGGTGAGTCTGGTTTTGATAAGCTATACCTCGCGCTCTAATCAGGTTTATCTTTTGGGAACGCTGCTTCTGGTTTTGGGAGGCATCGTCAGCGAGGCCTATTTCAACCCGCTGAGCCGCAATTTTGATGAAAAGAAAGCCCTGTCAGACATATCCAAGCACGATGACGGCAAAAACTTTATCTTTCTGGCTTTGCCGAACTTTGCGTCTTATTCCGACATAAAAGGGGTGGAAAGCAAAAATTACACGGTCAATCAGGCGGCGGATAATATTTTGGGATTTTACGCCGTCAATAACTTTACCCATTATCCGAATGCCTATGTCAATAAATTTACCAATGAATTTATTAATCTGGTCGCCTCGCTTAACCCCGAAGAAAATGCCGCGGACATAGAAAATGCTCTTTTGGACAACGTTATTCTGGACAGTTACTGGGATTTCAAAAATCTTGATACGGATAAGCTTTATCTGAAAACCAACAAGCTGTACAATCATTTGGTGACAGAGGATTACAACATCAAAGTTTTTCAAACCCGGGGAATAGAGCTTTGCACCATTAACAACAGTCTGGCTGTCAGTAAATGTGTCGAAAAAATAAATTATCCGATTAACCTTAATCAACCGGGGCTTTCGACCTTGGATAGAACCGTCCTTTTGGCCGCCCAATGGCTGGAAAGCACCAAAATCGTATCCAACGTCAATCTGCCGCTGCTGGCCGCTTCTTATCTCTCGTCTGAAGTTGCGCCGCTGAACTTTGCCGGTTCTGAACTGTATACAATCAATTCGTACAAGATTTTTGACATGATTGCCGATGACATTAAAACCGCCAAAGGAAACAACGCCTATTTTACGGTCATCGATTTGCCGTCGTCAACATATGTATATGACGATTTCTGCAATCTCAAAAAGCCTTATGAATGGATTGGCGCATCGCAGCAGCCCTGGGTCAAAAACAACACTTCGGGAGCCAAACAGCAGGCATATGCCGAGCAGACCAACTGCCTGATCGGACATCTCGAAAACTTCATGCAGGACTTGCAGAAAAGCGGCAAACTGGAAAAGTCGGTAATTATAATCCAGGGCATCAGCCCGTCGGGCGTATTTATGAATAAAACCCAGAATCTCAAAGAATTTTCCCGGGTCGGAATGGCCGTTTATACTCCCGGACAGGAAAAGATGCAGACATCCTATGATTTGTGCGGCACTTCTTCGATTATCAGCGGAAGAATAGACGGCAGCAATGAATGCCGGGAGCTGGCGGAGCAGAATACAACCGACAAACGCCGCCGGGAGATACTTGATGAAGCTCATAAGAAGACCATTAACGAACAGCGCATTTTCAATGCCACGCGCCGTTTCAGGGAGTGGTACCAGGCATTCGCCGGACACAATCAGCTCGACAATCTTTTGTTGAATGATGAAACGGCAGAAGCTCCGGCGCCTGAGCAGGAAGACGGGGACAAAAGCGTTGAAGTCAAGAAGGTAACAATAACGGAAACGGTTGAAGAGCTGCCGGTTGAGGACAAAGTCAAATCAATCAGCGTTGCCATACAGGAAACAACTGAAAAAGAGCAATCGGCAGACAAGCCTGAAGAAAAGTCCGAGGCAAAGTCCGAAACCCAAACGCCGCCTGAAACTGAGAAAAATACCGAAAAAGAAGCTGTCATACAGCCGGAACCGGCCGGAGATAACGGGCAGAAAACAGACAAACCGGATGCCGGCGCCGTTATACCGCTTACAAAACCCGAGCAATTGAAAAAGGAATATAAAGAACAACAGCAGGCCGCCGAAACGAAACAAGCAGAAAAAAAGCCTGAAACCGCCAAGGTTAACATAGAAGTCAATGTTATTGACAAGGCCAAGGCTGAAACAAAAACAGAAACAGAAACAGAAACAGAAACAGAGAAACCTTTGGACGTCATACCACCGGCGCTGCTCGGCGACACCCGCTACAAACCCGCCGAAGCGGCAGAGTAGGGAGGTAGCTTTTGCCCAAGCAGCAGTCCCGGCAAACCGTTTCTCCGTTGCGCAGGCATCTTCATGCTTTTGCGCGCAACCGGCGTGCCAAATGGTCGCTGATAATTTTTGCAGGCTTGTTTGTCTTTAGTTTGATGGCCGAATTCATTGCCAACGACCGGCCGCTATTGCTAAAATATAAAGGCGAATTGTATTTTCCGCAGTTTAAAACTTATACCGAGCAGACTTTTGGGGGAGATTTTCCAACCCCGGCCGACTATCGCGATCCTTATATCAGCGACAGCATCAAAAATCACGGCTGGATGTTTTTTCCGCCCTTTCCCTATTCATACAACACGATTGACTATGACTTGGATACGCCGACGCCTTCTCATCCCGACCGGAACCACTGGCTTGGCACCGATGACGAAGGGCGCGACATCTTAGCGCGTATCATTTACGGTTTCAGGTTGTCGGTTGTCTTTGCGTTTATTCTGACCTTTTTTTCTTCTCTGATCGGTATTGTAGCCGGTGCCGTGCAAGGCTATTTCGGCGGGCGGACCGACTTGATATTTCAGCGCTTTATCGAAATATGGGAAGCCCTGCCGCAATTGTTTATACTGATAATTGTAGCCAGCCTGTTTGTGCCCGGTTTTTGGAGCCTTCTGCTGATTATGCTCTTGTTTACATGGATGAGTTTGACCGGGGTTGTCCGTGCCGAATTCCTGCGCAGTCGCAATTTTGAATTTGTCAAGGCCGCCAAAGCGCTTGGAGTCGGCAATTTCCGCATTATGTTCCGCCATATACTGCCCAATGCCGTCGTGGCGACAATAACTTTTATCCCGTTTATACTTTCCGAAGCCATAGTCGCTTTAACGGCTCTGGATTTTTTGGGGCTGGGGCTTCCGCCTGAATATCCCTCGCTGGGAGATTTGGTGCGTCAGGGCAAAGATAATTTACAGGCGCCATGGATTGGTATTTCGATTTTTATCGTTTTGTCAGGTTTGCTGACGCTGTTAATTTTTATCGGCGAAGGGGTGCGCGACGCTTTTGATACGAGGAAAAACAAATGACAAAGCTCCTCAAAGTATCAAATCTAGATATATTCTTCAAAAACAATAATTTAGAAAAAGACTTTCATGCTGTTTGCAATGTCGGATTTGAGCTGGACAGCGGCGAAATTCTCGGCATTGTCGGCGAATCCGGTTCCGGCAAAAGCCTGACGGCGTTGTCGCTGCTTGGCCTTTTGCCTTATCCGAAAGCGTATCACAGCAAAAATTCTTCCATAAAATTCAAAGGGCAGGAGCTTATTGGCAATCCTAGCCTTGAACAAATACGCGGCGGCAAAATCGGCTTTGTTTTTCAGGAGCCAATGTCTTCGCTGAATCCGTTGCATACAATTGAACATCAGATTGCCGAAACAATTATGATTCATCAGAGGGTTGGCTATTCCAAGGCTCGGCAGGAGGTTTTACGGCTGTTAAAGCTGACCGGCATCCGCAACCCGCGGACACGCCTAAAAGCCTATCCGCACCAGCTTTCCGGCGGCCAGCGGCAAAGGGTTATGATTGCCATGGCCATTGCCAATCACCCGGATGTCCTGATTGCCGATGAACCGACCACAGCGCTTGATGTAACAATTCAAAGCCAAATCATAGGTTTACTGCTGAAACTCCGCCGTGAACTTGGCATGAGCCTGATTTTCATCAGTCACGATCTGCAGCTTATACGACGCATTGCGGATAAGGTAATTGTCATGCATAAAGGCACCGTTGTTGAATCCGGTAATTGCAAAGATGTTTTTGAGCACCCTCAATGCTATTATACTAAAACATTAGTTAAAAGTCTTAGCGTATTGAAACGAAATAATAAAATATCACAAGAAGTTGTTTGTGAGGCTCAGGGAATAAGCGTTAACTTTCCGCTGAAAAGGAACTTTTGGGGCAATGTCAAAGAATATTTATCCGCGGTCAATAATCTTTCTTTTAAATTGTTAAAAGGGCAAACGCTCGGTATTGTCGGCGAATCCGGTTCCGGCAAAAGCACGCTCGGACTTGCCGTTTGTAATCTTCTCAAATATGAAGGACAAATCCGTCTTAACGGTATTCCGACAGCCAGCTACTCCAATCGTGAACTGCGCAAAAAGCTGCAGATTATTTTTCAGGATCCGTATAATTCGTTAAATCCGCGCATGACGGTTGAGCAAATCGTCGGCGAGGGGCTTGCTGTGCATTATCCGCAGCTTTCGGCAGCGGAAAAAAGGTCAGAAATAATAAGGGCGCTGGACGATGTCGGTCTCAGATCGAGAGTTCTCGGCAAATATCCACATGAATTTTCCGGCGGCCAGCGGCAGAGGATAGCTATAGCCCGTTCGCTGATACTCAACCCGCAGGTTATCGTTTTGGATGAACCGACTTCTGCGCTTGATGTGACGATTCAGCGGCAGATAATCGAATTGCTGCTAAATTTGCAGCAGAAGCATGGGTTGTCCTATATTTTTATTTCTCACGATATGAATGCAATCTGCTCGGTTTCCGATGATATTCTGGTTATGAAAGACGGTGCGGCAATTGAATACGGGCCGGCCGCCCAGGTTATCAATTATCCGCAGCAGCCGTATACCAAAGAGCTTATAGAAGCTTCACAGCTGACTGAAATATAAGGAAAAAACATGGCAGAAGATATTTGGACAGACAATCTCGTCACAATCCTCGGAAAAATAAAGGACTTGCGCCGCCGCGGATGGATAAAGCGGGATGTTTGCAGCCCTGAAAGCGATGCCGATCATATGTATTCCGTCGCTGTCGAGGTATTGCTTATGGCGCCTCCGGATTTAGACCGCTGCCATTGTCTGGAACTGGCGCTCACGCATGATTTGCCGGAGGTATACAGCTCGGATTTCACGCCCGGAGAAATCCCGGCCGAAGAAAAACACGCGCTGGAACAGGCCGCTGCTCAGAGATTGGCTGTTGAACTGAACTTTCCGAAATTGGCCGAATGGTTTAACGAATATGAGGAGCAATCATCGCCGGAAGCAAGGTTTGTCCGCTGCCTTGATAAAATGGACAATATTGTGACAGCCGCATATTATGAGCGGGAAGGGCGCACCGATTGGCCGGTTGTGTCTGAGTTTTCCGCCCGGACGCTGGACAACCTCGCTCAAATCGGCGGCAACGGCCGGGATGCCTGCATCCAAGTTGTCCGACAAATAGTAAAAACATCAGAAAAAAGGAAAAAACATGAGTAAAACAAAGACTTATTTTGGCATTTTAATCGCTGTTGTATCAATCATCGCCGTCGGTTACATTTTGAACATCGGACAAATTACATCTTTTACAAACCTGTGCCTTAAGTATGCCGGAAATAATGTTATTGCCGTATCCGCCGCCGTCTGTGCATTTATATTCTTAGGTTGCAAGAATTATTGGTTCGTGCTGGCTGGCTGCGCAGTTGTGGCGGCTTTACTGCTCCAATTTGTCGTAAACGGCCACGGAGCAGGGTTAACAGCTTCATTAGCACAAATTACCGCTTTTTTAGGCATCGCATTTCTGATGAATTTGATTAAACTGGTTGTCAACAAATAAAAAACATTACGAATTAAAAGCTCCGCGGCAACGGAGCTTCGTTATTAAAATACTTTGAAAACAGCCTGAGAGGCAGGCGGCAAAGCACTGACTGCCATTTGCCTGCGGGTCTGCAAAGCCTGCATAACAGGAGATGCCTTGTTCATATCGGCAGTTTTCAATGTCCTCCGTTCTATTCCAGCGGCCAGCCTCAGTTTCAACACCAGGGAAGATGTGTCAGTACCGGTTGTTAATAAACGAACTGTGGTTTTCGTTAAAGTAAATAGCCAATCTGTCTTCCTTCAGCAAATTTATGCTTTTACAGAATACGGAGGAAATCATAGCCGCCATACTGCCGTAAAATGATATTAAACGAGGTTCGGTTCACTTTGCGAGACATTTGTCATCAATAAAGAATAGAAATACGGTTAATAAAAAAATTCAAACAGAAAATTAGAGTGCAAGACATGTATACGAATTTTGTCAAACCCGCCTGAATACAAAATAACTCATTGAAAATGCCACATAAAAATAGAAGAAGGGCGCTCTTATGAAAAGAACGCTCCCCAACTTTTGTCGCATAATGTATATTATGGATAGAAAGTGGTGTTATTTCTGCATTCCGCCGGCTGCTGTGCGAATACTGGCAATATTGTTTGCAACAGTATTCGGCGCCAGATATATTCCGGAAGCTTTCTTGAAACTGTTATAAAGCATTTTGACATTCTCGACTTCTTCCGGTTTTGCTTTGCGCGCATCCATCTTATCAAGCACGTCTTCCCATTTTACCATAACCCAGCGCATTTCGTCATAATTCAAATAACTGTTGCGCGAACGGTTTACGCCTCGCATAATTCCCATTCCCGAAGCATTTGGCTCTATGTCGGTATCATAAAAGTTTTCAAACCGGCGGTTATAAACTTTTACGCTGTCGGCAATCCCGTTCTCATACATTTTGGCGGCAATTTCCGGCAGCAAATGATAAGCCCGGTTATGCACCTCCAAAGTCGGCGCAAAGCCATGCCCGGTAATCATTTTCTGCTCCTCGTAACGGGAAAACATTGATACCTGACTCACATATTCATGTACTCCCAAAGCCGCGCATTCTATGCGGTATCCGGCGTTTTTGGCTTTCATGACAGTTCCCATCTTCCAGTCATCAGGACTGCCCAGTATTGTTTCAATCAAGATGTTCTGTCTGTTGGCAATTGCCGTTTCTACAATCTTTTCGCGCGCCAAAGAAGCATCTTTTTTGGTAATAAAAGGATAATTTGCTTCATCTTCATTTAAAACATCCTGCGCGTACGGCAGCAAAATGCGCAAATCATCAGCGCCAAAACGAATCGGTTCCTGCGCCATCTGCTTGGCATAATTGACTGAGGCAAAGGTTTTTCCGGCGCCGGACTGTGCTGTCAACAAAACAAGCGTGGGTTTGGCCGAAACTTCTTTTCCCTCCACAAATAAAGGTTTAATAACCGTTTGAAACCATTGTTCATGTTCTTCTGTCGTTAATCCATATTTACCCATAGCACTTATCCTGTTGTTTATCCATCATTTCTTTCAAAATAGGCACATACACCTGCTGTGCCTTGTTAACCATTTGCCGTTTATCAAGATACATCATGTCATGCTTAATAAGCTGCATTTGCTTTTCATAATATACATTATATTTATTTTGCAGCAGCAGTTTTGAATACTCCCGATATAACGAAAGCATAATAAAATTGGCTTGTTCAATCTGAACAGCCAATTCATTTTCATCATTCATAACCACCCTGCGACTTCCCATTTGCCGTTGTCATAACTTATATGCAGTATGGCACCGTTTTTCACTTCCACAACGCCGACTTTCATCGCAATCAATATCTGAGAAAGCATAATGCCGTGCGAAGAAATCGCCAGCGTGTCGTAAGCCGAGTTCTGCGCATAATCTTCCAAACCGCCGAACACGCGCTGGCGTACCTGTTTCTTGGTTTCGCCGCCTTCAAAACACATATTTTCATAGCGGCAGTCAAGGCTGCGCCATTGCTGGTATTTTTCGCCGTATTTTTCCTGAATTTCGGTATAATGCATTCCCTCAATCTCACCGACATTAACCTCAATAAACCGATCATCCGTCAAAATCGGCACATTCAGTGCCAGATTTGCAAGTTTGGCCGTTTCTTTTGCGCGTTCCAGCGGCGACGTAATAATAACTTCAATACCGCTGTTTTTCAGCTTTTCGCCGACTTCCCTCGCCTGTTCGCGCCCAAGTTCGGTCAAAACAGAATCATTTGTCCGCCCCTGGGTTCGGCCGGCCAGATTATACGAGCTTTGCCCGTGCCGGAATATATAGAAATTCTTTTTCACTATTAAAGTTCCTCTGCAAAGATTTTGTTCATGGTTTTATGCAGCAAAGCACTGACATGCCCGCGGTCGGGAACAATCACTAACTTAGAGCTGGGTATAAGCTTGCTTAACATATAAGCCCCGTATACAGGGCACACAAAATCTAATCTGTTATGAACAATTATTACTGGTATGTCCGGGATGCTATCAATATTTTTTATAATTTGCAAGTCTTTTAACATAAAATTTTCCACAGCATAGTTCATATAAATTTTCTGGGCAGCCAGTTCGGCCTCGTCAAGTTCGGCAGATTTTCCCCAATGCGGCTGCAATGCGCCGCATATACGCTCGTAACAGCCATAAGAATTGGCAGCCTCCAACTGCTGTTCCGGATTATTCGAATTTATCATTTCGGCATAATGGCGGCGGATATCCCCGCCCCCGGCTTTTTGTCCGAGTTCGTCGACAAATTCGGGATAAAACATCTTCAAGCCGTCGAATTCCCAGCCGCGCGACATACTGTCTGCCAGAAAAATCTGCGATAACAACAGCTTCTCAACCTTTTGCGGATGCGTTTCGGCAAACAGCAAAGCCAGGGTTGAGCCCCACGAACCGCCGCGGATAATCACCTTATCCGCAACATTCAGATAATCTAATAACCTTTCGGCATCTTTCAAGAGTTCTGCCGTGTTGTTGCGGCGCATTTCTCCCAAAGGCAGCGATTTTCCGCAACCACGCTGGTCAAAGCCGATAACGCGGTATTTCTTTAAATCTGCAAACGCCGCGTGTTTGGGCTTAAAACTGCCTCCCGGCCCGCCGTGGAAAATCAATATCGGTTTTCCTTGCGGATTTCCGTATTCCGCAAAATAAACGCGGTGACCGTCAGCTTCCGGCAGATATCCGCTGTTGAAAGGTTTTGGCTCCAGCCATTTTTTCCAAAAATCTATCCTCATATGACCTCAAATTATTTGCAATTTATCTGAAATTTTATATAGTACCTTAGTACTTTAACTTATAGTGGATACCAGATTGATGTCAACTTCCTTAGGCTGTTCATCCGAGCTTTATTATATTGATCCTCAGGATATTATTGCGCTGGACGATGCGCCGGCTTCTTTTTCCGCCGGCACGGATGAGGAAGTCTCTGTGCTGATACGGCCCGGCGCCGCAGACTGCTTGCTCAACGGACGCATAACCGCTGAACAGGCTGCAATGCACAAAATGGCTTATATTCCTGTCCGCATATTTTTCCAATCAGTCATTCCTCTGTGGAATCTTCCGGCCATATTCATTAAACCTTTGCGCCAAAACTATAAATTTGCCAGCAGCCGCAGCTACCACATGAGCCTGGCCAAACTGCGCGAATTAAAGATTGAGCGGGGCTTCCGCAATGCCGAAAACGCCTATAAAATTTCCAAACGCTGGCATATTTCCGATGAACAGCGCATCGCCAAATACAACCAATTGCTCAATTCCCTGAAAAAAGGATACGATGACAATTACCCGATAAACATTATGTTATGCCGCCGCATGGGTGTCAAAGACTGCGTCGATGACGGGCATCACCGTATCGGTATTTGCGTCGAATATAATATTGACCGCATTGCCGTATGCTTCCGAGCCGCAGGCAGACTTCCGCGCTGGCTTCAAAAATTACTGCTGCGATTTTTTTAACGCGCTGAACTGGCAGCCGCAGTACTGCTGATTATACAAATCCAAATCCTTGATCAGACGGCAGCGCAGCTCCTGCATGCCGCCTTTGCGCCCCTCAATTTCCAAATATCCGACGCCGGTTTCGTCCGCGGCTTTGTATGCCGCACGGTTAACCTGCGCCAAATCCTTATAGCGGGAAACGCCCAACACCGAAGCCACATGGCTGATGCCGCGGGATTTGGCATATTCCATAACGGTCTTGAGGCGCATATAAAAACACATCTCACACCTTCTTCCGCGTTCCGGCTCCTGCTCAAGCCCGGCAATCTGGCGATTCCATTTCTCATGGTCATACTCCAGTTCGATAAATGGGATATCATAAACTTCGCAAATCCGGCGGTTTTCATTGCGGCGTTTTTCATACTCGGCCTGAGGCACCACGTTGGGGTTATAAAAAACAACCTCAAAGTCCTCGGCTTTTTCGGCCAGAGTTTTGATAACGGCACAAGAACAAGGCGCGCAGCATGAAAGTAGTAAAAATTTCATTTTTTTAATCCTCATAAAATTACCATGAGTATAACCGATTCTTTTGTGTCATTCATCAAAAATTAGCAAATTATCTATAAAATAAATCAAAATTTATTGTTGGAAAATGAATATGCAGAAATATCAAAACATTGTCATCTTAACCGGCGCCGGCATATCCGCCGAGTCAGGCCTGGCGACATTCCGCAGCTCCAACGGCCTGTGGAACAACCATCCGGTTGAAGATGTTGCCACTGTTGAGGCTTTTCGGCGTAATCCGGCCTATGTCCATGACTTTTATAATGAGCTTAAACCCGAAATTTTGAAAGCAACGCCCAATCCGGCGCATATGGCGCTGGCCCGCCTGCAAAAAGAATACCCCGGGAATGTCAGCATTGTCACTCAAAACGTCGATACCCTGCACGAAAAAGCCGGATCGAACACCGTTTATCATATCCACGGACAGATAAATCAGGCTGTCTGCCTCAATTGCGGGCACATCCTTGAAAGCTGGGGCGATGTCGATACCGAAACGGTCTGCCCGCAATGCCGTGTCAGCGGCATGATGAAACCCAACATCGTTTTTTTCGGCGAAGAACTGTTGTATATGGATAAAGTCGAAGAACTGCTGCGGCACTGCGATTTATTTCTGTCTGTCGGCACATCCGGCGTTGTTTACCCCGCGGCCGGTTTTGTACAGACAGCCAAATACGCCGGAGCCGAAACATACG
This sequence comes from Pseudomonadota bacterium, assembly GCA_018362935.1. Classification (GTDB taxonomy): domain Bacteria; phylum Pseudomonadota; class Alphaproteobacteria; order RF32; family CAG-239; genus CAZU01. Next base: position 57,602 of record JAHALQ010000009.1, read on the forward strand.
AATTTAATCTTGAAAGCACATCCAACAATTTCTTTTTTGACCGCCACATTATGGGCAAAGCCGGTGACACCCTTCCCGCCTTTGTCGACAATCTTTTAAAAACCCGGGAGAACTGATATGCCGCTGCTCTTAAAAAACGTTATGCACCAAGGCCAAATAACCGACATCTTAATTGAAGACGGGCGTTTTGCTAAAATTGCTCCCGGTCAGGAAACAGCGGCAGCGCAAAAAATTGACTGCCGCAACAAAGCTGTCCTGCCCGCTTTCTACAATCTGCACTCACATGCCGGCATGAGCATTTTCAGAGGTTTGAGCGATGACAAAGAACTTTTTGCCTGGCTCAACCAGGACATCTGGCCGCGCGAAGCCAGACTGACGCCGGAAATGATTTACCTGGCGACCAAGTTTTCAATTCTCGAAATGATAAAAACCGGCACCGTCTTTTTCCTCGACATGTATTTTGAACAGCAGGAAATACTCAAAGCCGCGGCGGAAATGGGCGTCCGTACGGTTTCTGCCCTCACCGGCCTGGATTTGTTTGATGCCGCCAAAACCCGAATTGAAAAAGAAAAAATAGAAAAATACATTAACTGCCGGCACGGCAATAAGGAACTCTGTGTCAAAGGCCTGATGATTCACGCGGTATACAGCGTTTCTGAAGAATTGATTCGTTATATTGTCAAACGCGCGCAGGAAGAAGGGCTATATCTGACTCTCCACGCCTCGGAAACCGCCAAAGAAGTCGAAGACTGCCTCAAAAACCATGGCTGCACGCCGATTGAATACCTTGACAGGCTTGGTGCTCTCGGCCCCAAAACAATCGTTGCCCACGCCGTCCACCTGACTGATAAAGACATTGCCCTGCTCGCCCGTAAAAAAGTTCCGCTTTGCTCTAACCCGGTGTCCAATTATAAGCTCGCTTCCGGTTTGTTCATGCTGCAAAAGCTCCAAAAAGCCGGTTGTGTTCTGACACTCGGTACTGACAGCATGGCGTCCAACAACAACCTGAGCATGCTCGAGGAAATGAAACTCTGTGCCCTTTCGGCCAAAATTCAGTCCGGCGATGCCACGGCCGGACGCGCCGAAGACGTTTTTGCCATGGCAACTGTCAACGGCGCCCGGGCTGTCGGACTTGACGCCGGTATCGTTGAGGAAGGAAAACTTGCTGACTGCATTCTTGTCGACCTCAACAACCATTTTCTGGTTCCCGATTACAACCTCATATCCAACATGGTCTATTCCGCCGACAGCTCCTGTATCGACACCGTTATCTGCAACGGCCGCATACTAATGCAGAATCATCATGTTCCCGGCGAAGAAAAAATCATTGCCGAAATCAAAAAATTGAGCGATATTTTCAGAAATTAAAAGCGGCGGTTAAGCTCCCAGTTCCAAGCGGTGCGGATAATATCCTCAATATTGGTATATTGCGGAATCCAGCCGAGAATTTCTCTGGCCTTTTTATTATCGGCGTAAAGCCGTGTTGCATCGCCCGGACGCCGTTTGTCAATGACTACCGGACACTTCCGCCCCGTTACTTTTTCTGCCGCGGATATAATGTCCGTCACAGAAGTCGGAACACCCGTTCCAAGGTTTATAAATCCCTGGAATTCATCAATTTTTTCGACAGCCAGACGATGCGCCGCCGCCAAATCATCGACATGAATATAATCACGCAGGCATGTGCCGTCAGGCGTGTCATAATCGTTGCCCAGAATTTTGACATTTTCACGCTCGCCTTTAATTGCCTTTAACACCAGCGGAATAAGATGACTTTCCGGATGATGGCTCTCGCCAAGGCTTCCGTCAGGAGCCGCGCCTGCCGCGTTAAAATAACGCAGCGCAATGTATTTCAGACCGTATGCATCCGCATAATCTCTGAAAATATTTTCGACAATCTGTTTAGTCTTGCTGTACGGATTAAGAGGCAGCTGCGGATGATTTTCATCCATTGGCATATACTGCGGATCCCCATATACGCCGCACGTGCTTGAAAACACGATTTTCCTGACATCATGCTCAAGCATGGCTTCCAGCAGATTCAGCGTACCAATAACGTTGTTGATGTAATATTTCTGCGGTTCAACAACACTCTCACCCATCATGATAAAAGCCGCAAAGTGTATTACGATATCAAATTTGTACTTGTCAAAGACTTTTTTCAAAGCCTCCCGATCCAGCAAATCGGCCTGCTCAAAACCGGCACGGGCATCGACAGCCTCACGGTGGCCGTTGCCCAGATTATCCAGCACAACGCAGTCGTATCCCTTATCAATTAAATGTTTTAGAGTATGCGAGCCGATATATCCGGCTCCTCCGACAATAAGAATTTTTTGCATGACAAAACCTCCGTTCTTTATCTTATCGGCAAAAAATATACTTTCAAGCAGGAATATCCAGTTGATAACATTATCTGTATTTCAAACCCTTGTTTCGCGCTGCTTTTCCTATTGTGCTGATTTTTCGGCGTTTTATTAAGGGAGACAAGGATTCGTACAGACCTTTTTTCATACATAGTTTAATTCTGTCTTGGTTTTCAACCCGCTGATATTTTTTGTCATTGGTAATTACAAAAGGAACTTCATTTTGCCGCAGCTCGTTTCCGTAATGCCCGTATAAGGCCGAGAGAAGAAAGCCGGTCGTATCGACAATGGCTGCGGCATTGCGGTAGCACTCGTTTCCGACAATATGGTGATGCTGCATGATTGTGTGCGCCGCATAATTTTCATAACCTTCGGCATTACCGAATTTCTCGGCATATTCGTCTTCAGTGCGGATTTTCAACAATATTATTTTGTTTTTGGTATCATAAGCCTTGACTTTCCCGACATCGGCAGGATTATAATCGCCCTCAATCACAACAACCTCACCGCAGATTTCGCTGCCGCCCGCGGGATAACCGTTCATGGTCAGCTCATTCGTCCGCCGGATTCTGAAATTGTCAAGGCTGCGGTACGGGCGCTGCTGCAGTATATTGATAACCGGATAACCGTTTTTAGGGTTTGCCTCAACCGCAAATTCCATGTCTATCGGATGTTTAAGGCGGTGTTCGACACGGTTGACAATCGCCGAAAGCTTCATTAATGAGGCTTCAACAAAAGCCTCGTCATATTTTTCGCGGTTGTTGCCGAAATATTTTCCGATATTTTCCATATGCGCCGCATAAACCGGATTTTGATACAGATTGCTGACATCATAAAAGTCAAAGCCGAAACCATTTGTCGTTGTAATAAACTTATCCAGTTTGCGGACCGTGCCCTTTTCTTTGTTGACAATCATCTGTTCGGCCGTCTTATTTTCCACATAATGGACAACCACTTTGGCCGTGTCCGTGCGTCCGTCGGTCTCCGGCTCTGCAAAGGGTTGAGAATAAATGACGCCGGAGATTTTCGGATTAATCATTTCCTGAATAATTACGGCCATCTGCAAATCCTTATAGCTGGGGCTTCCGGCCAAGACAGACGGATTATATAAGGATTTCAAAACGGCGACAATTCGTTTATTGACTTCGTTTATCTTAACATTCAGAAAACTGTCGCATGCCCCTGCCCCGATGGCAAGCTTGTCTTGTCCGGGATGCCAGTCTTCGCATTTGGCGCTTGAACGCACGGCTATCCGGCCGCCCTGCCGCGCCATCCAGCATTTAACCTCAAATTCAAGTTCTTTCGGCAGACGGAACTTATCATAAACTTCATCAACCTCAAAATTATTGGCGGGAATATCAATGCCGAATGCGCTGAACGGTATAACCTTGGTTTGCGGAACCCTGACTTTTATCTTATCATTCTGAGGCATCCGCCCGATAATCTTATTAGCTTCGTATAAACCGTAAAACTTTCCCCCGCAGTCTTCCAATAATGCGGGACAAGAAACGATATCCGTAAAGTCTATCAGTTTTTTATCTTTCATAGTGCTTCATTATGCGCCGTTTTTTCCTTTTTGTCTATATTTTTCATGGTAAAACATTAAAACAAACTAAAAGATTAACATAATGAATTAACTAATTGATTATGTGACATTAAGCAGATTGCTCAAGCAGCGCAATTCCGGCCACGACCAACGTTACGCCAACCCAGCTGACCCAAGTTGCCATATCGTGAAAATAAAGCGTGCTGACCAAAAAAGTGCCAAATGATGATGCGCCGTTGTCTGGCTCAACTTAAACCCAAACGGCCAGCAGACTTCGCATAATCCGGCCAGAACCAGATAAAAAAATGGCATTTCCCTTCTCCTTTTTTTTCATGAAATAGTCGTTCTTCACAAAAAATAAAGGTGTCAGGGCTGAACTTCGGCAACATACTCGTACCAGGGATTAATCAATGCGGTTGACGGCCCGAGGATGACCATATTTATTATGTCGGCCGCCAGCGAAAAAGGCAAAATCAGGATAAATTTGCCCAGACTGTTTTCCTTAAAATTAATGGCTGTATTGGTTGGCACCATTAAATATCCGGCAGAAATATCTTCGCCGTTAAAACCGGTGCGCCGGGCCCATTTGTCATTGGTCAGCTGGCTGCGCAGCAAAATTTTATGTTCGTCGCCGTTTTCATCAAGGATTGTCACTGTCTTTTCGGCAGAATCACGGCTCACCCGCAGCACATATTCGCCGTCCATAAATACAATTCTTCTCTTGTCTGCCGGTTTTTGGTTGACCATAATCTCGGTGCCGCGCACTTGTTCCAAAGTCATACCCTCTGTATTTAACACGTCATTCAGAGGCAGGCTCTGCCGGTGACTGTGATAATTAGGAACAACGCACCCGGCCAAAACCCAGCAGCATAAGATAATTTTAGATGTTACCCGCATGTTATAAACCTCTAATTATTCAACAAAAAGACAGGCTTTAATCCGATAATTCATACTTATCTTATTAATACTAATAAAAAATTAAAGGAGGATATAATGACAGAGAAAAATTCTGAATACTGGTCTGAAGAGGTGACGCGCAATGAAGATTATCACACGCCGCCGGGAACATTTACCAAAAAGGCTGGCGAGATAGTTAAAATTTTGCTGCGGGAAGCCGGTTATAATGCCTTAAAAGCTTTGCACCGCATTATTTTCTATATCAACCGCGCCGGTTCCAAATTGCCTAACGTCGACCAGGTTGAAAAAGCCAAAACAGATTTGGAACAGATTGAAAAAGAACAGAAAAACAATCAATAACAACCAATCGGCGGGGCTTTTCAGCCCCGTCTTTCTAAATTTTTCGTTCCGAATTGCCGTCATAAGTATTTGCGAGAACACAAAAATTTCTGGCCTGCCGCCAAATTTTTTCGGTCTGCTCTGCCGTATATTCCTTATGCAAAAAGCTGACACGGTAAAAATCAGCTTTAACGGCAGCCGCGGCGTTCCCGGCATACCATGCTTTCTTATTCACCAATACGGTCTGGCAGTTTTCTGAAATTGCCTCATATTCCTCCGCCCCGCGCCGTAAAACAATTCTTTTTTTACGGCGGTCGCAATCTTTGCAGGCATTGTCGCGGATGCAGGCCGCACTCGTAAACAAAGCGATATCCTCATAAACCGGCAAAACGACAGGAACCGGGCTTCTATCAGCCAATACCCGCCAGTTTTCCGGCATGTCTTCCGGAGAAAGCGTCACCCGCCCAGCCCCGGCTTCTGCCGCCAGCGCCGCCGCTTGGGTGTTGAACATGTAAATTTCATAATCAAAACTCAAATCAATGCCGTCCTGAGGCAGAACGCCCAGCCCCCAGTAATTGGCAACCTCCCATTTTTTATATCCCTGCGCCAGCAATTCGCCTGTTTTCTCTTTGAATTTTGCAACATTGCGGCAGACCGCCGGCAGAGCCAGGCGGATTTTGTTTTTGGGAATAAAAGCCCAGTCGCCGCTGTCGCTGTCTTCTGCGAGCAAAATAACGGCTTCGTCAACTTCCGACATATCAATATTTTTCAGAATTTGCGGCTGGTCGGTCTTAATAATCCACAGCCCTTTCGCATCCTGCCTGCCCGCTCCGACTGCCGGAAGCTTTCCGCTTATTGTTTCAGGCTTAATTTGCGCATAAAGGTTGCGCCGCAGTTCATTAAGCAGAGAAGCCGGCACGAACAAACCTTTGTCGTTAACAACATCCAGATTATGCAGCGCAAAACAGGTATCTCCGGTCTTGGCAAAAGCTTTCTCAACAGCTTCCTGAATTTTGGCCGCATCTTTAGCCTGTTCAAAAACACCGCAGATTTCCGCCCGGCAGCCGCAGCTTTCGGCAGTAATGCGTTCAGGTTCAACCACCACTCTGACGCTTATTTCCTGCAATGGGCGGAATTCCCGCGGTTTGGGTTTGCTGTACGGATAAGAGCCTTTAACATTGCTTGCCGACGCCAGATAAACCTTTAATCCTTTTTCCAGCTTATAATCATGCGGCGGCAAAGCAATTTCGACCAATTCATTGGGTTTTGCCTCATAAACGCTGCGGCCGCCAACCCTCATATTCAAAACAGAAAAGCCAAACGGCTTTTCACAGCCCGGAACATCAATCTGGATACCGTCGTGTTTTTCAATCAAATGAGAAGTCTTAAACACTATGCTGCGGGCTCCGCCTTTATCCAACGTACCGATTAAAAGGCCGCGGTGCCCGACGAAATCCCGGTCAATAATATTTTTGTCGCGTCCGTTAAAATGAAATTTGCACCATGGGCGCGAAAAGATTTGCTGAATGTTCTGCGCCCGGACAATGTCTTTTTTGCCACTGTCCAAAATTCTCCGATAATAATCCGTAACCGCCGCCACATACAGAGCATTTTTCTTGCGCCCTTCAATCTTAAGCGATAAAACGGGCATTTTCAGCACATCTTCTTCCAAAGCCATATCCTTCATTGAAAAAAAGTGCTTTGACCGCCCCTGTTCATCGCGAAATTCTGCGCGGCACGGATACAGGCATTTGCCGCGGTTGGCGCTCTTGCCGCCGGCCATAGAAGAAAACATGCACAACCCGCTGTAAGAATAACACAACGCGCCGTGTATAAAAGCTTCCGTTTCCAACCCCGGAATGGAAGCTATATTTTTTATTTCCGGCAATGTCAGCTCACGGGCAACAACCACGCGCTTAAAGCCGAGTTTCTGCAAGGCCACAGCCCCTTCGCGGTTATGAACGGCCATTTGCGTGCTGGCATGCATTTCCAGCTGCGGATACTGCTCGCGGACAATTCTAGCCACGCCCAAATCCTGTATGATAACGGCATCAACCTGTGTTCTTGTGCAAATATCAAGAGTTGCCAGCAAATCCTCAAGTTCGCTTTCCTGCACCAGCGTATTGACCGCCGCAAATACCTTTTTCTTAAGGCTGTGCGCATAAGCCACAAATTCTCCGAGCGCCGGTTCGTCAAAATTAACAGCGTTGGCGCGCGCCGAAAACTGCTGCAATCCCAGATAAACGGCATCGGCACCGTAATAGAGCGCGGCATATCCCGCCTCGATATCCCCGGCCGGCGCCAAAAGTTCTTTTTTCATTTAAGCATCCCTGAAAATTGTTTTGATTTAGTGCTATTGCAGACATCGGATTTTGTCAAGCATTCTTATCTATAACAGCTTAAAATACCCCTTTACAAATCATATTTATAGTCCTAAATTCCATAGGCTTTAAAAAATCTAACAACAGGTAAATCAGAATGATACAAGACATGACGGCCGGTAATCCGACCCGGCTGATACTCAAATTTGCGGTTCCGTTATTAATCGGCAACATCTTTCAGCAGCTTTTTCAAATTTCCGACATTATCATCGTCGGGCGTCTGATTGGCATAGAAGCACTGGCTGCTGTCGGTTCGTCGGCGCCGGTCTTCTTTGTCGTCATTCTTGTCACGCTGGGTTTTACCGGCGGTTTGACGGTCATAACTTCGCAGCGGTTCGGCGCAAAGGATTTTGACGGTGTGCGACGTTCGGTCACGCATAGTCTGGCCGCGGCATTCGGGTTGAGTTTTGCAATGACAGCTCTGCTGATGACTTACATGCGGCCGCTGTTAAGATTGATGAACGTTCCGGCCGAAATCATGGCTGACGCCTATAATTTCATGATGATTTTATCCGGCGGCTTGGTCATGATTGTCGCTTACAATTTGCTGTCCGGATTTATCCGTGCGCTTGGCGACAGCAAAACCCCGCTTTACTTTTTGATTTTTTCATCCGTCCTCAACATCCTGCTTAATTTATGGCTGATTTACAGCTTCAAGCTCGGCGTTGTCGGCTCGGCTTCGGGTACGGTTATCTCCATGACGATTTCTGCCGTTTTATGCCTGGTTTACATGCTCCGCAAATATCCCCTGCTGCGCATCCGCCGCGAAGACTGGCGGCTGGATTACCGTTTTATGATTGAACACCTGAATATTGCCGTGCCCATGGCTTTGCAGTTTTCCGTGCTGTCCCTCGGATTAATGTTTGTTCAGAGCGTCTGCAACTCTTTCGGCCCCGATACCATAGCCGCGTTTACCTCGGCGCTGCGCATAGAGCAGCTTGCCACCCAGCCTATGATTGCCCTCGGCATTGCAATGGCCACCTATGCCGCGCAAAACAGCGGCGCCGGCATGATTGCCCGCATCCGTACCGGCGTACGCAATTCCTCACTGATATCTTTGTCTTTCAGCCTGTTTATCGCTTTGCTGGTGCGTTTTGTCGGTGAGGAAATGGTCGGTATTTTTATCGAAAATCCCAGTCCGCAAATAATCGAAACCGCCCGCCAGTACCTCAATATCAGCACCATGTTTTATCTTTTTTTAGGGCAGATATTTATCTACCGCAACACGTTGCAGGGCATGGGCGATTCTATGATTCCGCTGGTTGCCGGAGTTATGGAACTCGTAATGCGCTCTTTCGCGGCCGTTTATCTTGCAAATCATTTTGGTTATGTCGGCATCTGCTATGCCGGGCCGATTGCCTGGATAGCCGCGTCAAGCGTTGTTTTCATCGGTTATAACGTCACAATACGCAAACTCAGCCGCGGCACTTCCCGCCTGCCCGCCAAATGGCGCAATATCCGCTTCAGCCGGAGCAAACAAGACTGCCTGCCGGAAGGAACCCCCGCCGAATAGTCAGCGACCCTGCCGCCAGTGGTTTTCGATTTCTTCCAGAGAACGCCCTTTGGTTTCGGGCACTTTTGTTTTGCAAAACCACAAAGCCCAGATGCCGACGGCAGCAAAGCCCCAAAAAGTATACGCAGTTCCCAGATACTCGACCAGAGGCAGAAATGTCAGCGCGACAATCAGATTAAAACTCCAGTTGGCAACGGTAGCCACGCTCATGGCCAGCCCGCGTATCTGCGTCGGATATATTTCCGAAATAATCAGCCAGCAAATCGGCCCGAGGCTGACGGCAAACGCGGCCACATAAACGACCAGGCTGACAAAAGATACGGCTTTCAATACCAAACCCGAATTGCCACCGTAATAAAAAGCGCCGCCCAAAATCAGCAAGCTGGCAATCATTCCGCCCAAACCGGCATATAGGAGCGGTTTGCGCCCCAGCCTGTCAATCAGGCGGATTGAAACCATCGTCATCAGAACATTAACCAAACCGATACCCACGGTTGCCGAAATGGCCGACACCCCGCTTTCAAAGCCGGACATCTGAAAGATTGTCGGCGCATAATAGATGATTGTATTGATGCCGGTTGCCTGCTGAATAAACATTAATCCGATTCCGACCAGCAGAGCCGGACGCATCCACCGGGCAGCCAGTTCGTTGAAAGACCCTTGTGCATCATACGTCATAAGGCTGCGTATTTTGGCGGCTTCGGCATCGGCGTCGCAATCGCCGTAAATCTTGCGCAATGCCTGTTTGGCCTGTTCTGTGCGGCCGCGGCTGATGAGCCAGCGCGGCGTTTCCGGCACCAAAGCCATTCCGGCGGCCAGCAGCAGCGCGGGAACAATGCCGATGCCCATCATATAGCGCCAGCCGTTTTGGACTTCCGCAAACGCGCCGTCGATCAGATAAGAAAGCACGATACCGATGGTTATGGCCAGCTGATTCAGCGATACCAGCGCCCCGCGTTTGTCATCCGGCGCGATTTCGGATATATACAAAGGTACGGTATAAGAAGCGATGCCGATTGCAAAACCGATTAGCCCGCGATACAGCATCAGTTCAAGCGGCGATTGCGCCAAAGCGGTTGCCAGAGATCCTGCAAAAAATACCAGGGCCGTAATTACAATTATCTTTTTTCGCCCCAAACGGTCGGTCACACTGCCGCTTAAAATCGCGCCGAGAATGGCGCCGACCAAAACGGAACTGACAATCCAGCCCTGTTCAAAAGCCGTCAGCGTCCATGTTTCTCTGATAAACAAAAGCGCTCCCGATATGACACCGGTATCATAACCGAATAATAAACCGCCGACGGCGGCAATAGTTGAAATCAATTTGACGGAAGATTTGTTCTGCATTGTCCTTTCCCTCGTAAATCTGTCTGATATTTATAAAAAACCCCGCCGCGCAGGCAGGGTTTATTAAAACTGTCTATTTAACCAGTCTGATAGAGTCGACATCGATATCTGTCGGTTTCATCATATGCGTATCGACTTCGCCGCGGATTTCCACAGTGTCCTTGGGCGAAACGTCAAGCCCGCCCCAGTCATCGTCGTCAATCTCGACAACAATGCTGCCCGTAGCGTCTTTAAAAACATATTTCTCGCCGCCGAGAGCCTTTTCAATATTGCCGCGCAAAACAACGTTGCTGTCATCAGGCATCTTTTTTGCCTGTTCAACCGTTGTCGCCGCATCGCCGCTCGGCCCGGTAAAACCCGCGCCTGCCAAAGGAACATAAGCCATACAGGCCGCTATTGTCAGTAACAATGTTTTTTTCATGCTTCACTCCTTATATGTTATACAATCAGATTAGAACATACATAATCTTAAATTTCAATCTTTCAATTTTAAATCAAAACATTATATTATTGCACAGAGGTGTCACATGAAAAAACTGATTACAATTTTATTTGCCGTATCAATAATTTCCGCCTGCCATTCCCGGGAACACCTGTGTTCCGAATATAACGGCGAGCTTCCGGCAGCAGATGCGCCGGGAATTTTGACCACCGTAAAACTGCAGTTTCCGGATAAATATCAGAACACACAGATTTATGTCGGCAAACCTGACGGCACGTTTGTGGAAAACGGCTGCTACAAAATTAACGGAAATCTTTTAACGCTTAAGGCCAAAAGCGGAGATGTCAGCTATTACCAAATAGAAAAAGGCCAAATCCGCCGCCTGACCATGGATAAAGAACCGGTTACCGGCCCGCTTGCTGACAATTACATTCTCAAATGTATCGGACATTGATTTCCCTTTAATCAGCCTAAGAAGTCCATAACTTCATTGACATGTCCGGAAACTTTAACCTTGCGCCATTCCCTGATGACAGTCCCGTTTTCATCCAAAACAAATGTTGAGCGCTCAATTCCCATATACTTGCGCCCATACATTGACTTCTCAACCCACACGCCGAATGCCTGCGCCAATTCATGCCTGGTATCCGACAGCAGAATAAAATTCAGATTTTGTTTTTCCTGAAAACGGCGGTGGCTTCCAATGGTATCGGGGCTGACGCCGACAACCTGAGCTTTTGCGCTCAAACGATTATAATTGTCCCGGAAATGACAGGCCTCCTGCGTGCAGCCGGAAGTATTGTCTTTGGGATAAAAATACAAAACCACAGGTTTTCCTTGAAAATCCGCCAGCTCATAAGTTTTTTCTTCCCCGTTCTCGTCAATCCCCTGCATTTTTATGTTTGAAATATCCATCTTTATATTCCCTGTTTGTTATATTTGTTTTAAGCAATATAAAGCTAAAATAAACTCGCGTCCATTCCCAAATTTATTATGCAGATAGCTGAACGTCAGCCTAAAATAAAAACCCCGCAGTAATACGGGGCTTTTGTTTGATTAGTGGGCGCTGAGAGGCTGGAGATAAATAATTGCTCCCAACGGAGCAATTATTAACGACAGGCGAAGTTTTGTTATTGAGCGAGAAAGCGACAGCGCCGCGAAGCGAACATTACAAAACGAGTGACCGCAGCGAGTTGGCATTGCGATACAACGCAATGCTTACGAGCCAGAAGAACTCCCGAGGGAGTTCGAACCCAGCTGCCATATTAATGAAAAAACCACCCTGAAAAGGTGGTTTTTTGATTGGTGGGCGCTGAGAGGTTCGAACTCCCGACCCTCTCGGTGTAAACGAGATGCTCTTCCAGCTGAGCTAAGCGCCCATCATGTTTACGGATGTGTTTATACACTCACAAAAATAAATAATCAAGCAAAAAATTGCACAAAATGCAAAAAATTAAATCCGCCCGCCGGTATTCGATTTTATTTGCGCTCCCAGTCCCATGGCTTTTTGCATCGGTTCCCAAAACTTGCGGTCACGCTGCTCAAAATAAACGCGGTTTTCCTGCATATAGCGGCTTACAATCCGCAAATCCTCCGGCGGAAACAGTTTTTTGCCTTCGCGGCGAAACTGCGTCCACACAATATCGCTCATAACGCTGACCGGATGGTTGTAAAATCTTCGGCGGCTCTCATTTGCAAGCGTTTTTGTTATCGGCGGAAAATCAGTCATAACGCGCCCCAAAACATTCAGAATGGTTTTAGATGCCTCTTCGGTCGTCTTTTGATTCAGAAAAGCGTTAAACCCGCATTTGAAGTCGGCCCGGTCACCGCGCTCAAAAATATCGCCAAGCTCTTCGGCAATCCGGGCAGGATCCGGTTCACCCTGTTCAAATAAGTTTTCCCGTTTCCATGCTTCTTTTTGCAGGCCGGCAAATGCTTCTTTCTGCAGCGGGCGGCTCATACCCAGACGGCCTGCCGGGAAAATCCGGTTTTCCCTCATAAATGCTTCGCGTTCGGCAATTCTGCCTTGCATTTCCGGCGTTTTGTCCGGATATAGCGCGTCAACCGCCGCAATATCAAGCAAATTATATCCGCCGGCATTCATCAGGCGGATAGAACTGCAATCACAGGATGCTTCCTCATTCCGCCCCTGCCCTGTCAATCCGGGAAAACCTTTCTGATACATGATATGCGATAACTCATGTCCGATAACAAATGCCAAGCTGTCTTCATATTCCAGACGCGCCAGTATATCGCGGTTAAACACAACCGCAAAATTCCGCCCCTCTTTCAAGACCTGCATATCATCGGCATAATCGGCATCGACAACCCTTGCGATACTTTTGTCCTGCGGATTATCGGCTATGTAATAATGAATATCAAAACGCTGCAAAAATGCCTTTTCTTCCGGGCATTTTTCCAGTAATCGGGCAGTAACGCCCGCCGCATAATTGTCAAACGGCCGGTTTTTATTTTCATTTGCCAGACACAATATAACCGCCAGATCAATGTTCATCATTTTTCTCCATGAACATCAACATAGCATAAAGCACCATTTTTGTCTATATTTTTATAGACTGTCAAATAAAAAAGGCGCAACCTTCTTGGTTGCGCCCTTTGACTGTAAATTCATAAAAATAAGGACCGGTAAAACGCCAGCCCTTATTTACTCATATTAGTTTACAGAGTCTTGCAAAGTTTTACCTGCTTTGAATTTAGCCTGTTTACGAGCCGGAATCTTAATAGCAGCGCCGGTACGGGGATTACGGCCGGTAGAAGCGGCGCGTTTGGTAACTGCGAAAGTACCAAAACCAACAAGACGAACTTCATCACCTTTTTTCAAAGCGTTTGTGATTGAAGAAACAAATGCATCCAAAGCCTTAGCAGAATCAGTTTTGGTAAGGCCGGTTTCGCTAGCAATGCTAGAAATCAATTCATTTTTATTCACGGTGAGGACTCCCTCTAATATTAAGTTATAAACCAATGTAAACTAGGGTTTCCCCCGCTTACAGGAAAATTTGAACACTAAAAAAATGCCGTGTCAAACAAATTTAGCAAATATTCATGAATTTTATGCGTTTTGGGCATAATTTAAGCTGTTACAGCCTTAAAATTTCGAGTTATCCCCAGTTTTCTGCGCCTTAGAGCCAAATCGACACCCCTCCGCCTGCGATTCTTCCGCTTATTTAGGCGATTCTTATTCTTGCTGCATTTTTATATAAAAATTAAGCTTTTATGGCTAGTATTTTATACAAAATATTGTTGGACAAAATTTTCCAAATATGTTAAAGTATAAACATATTCTATATCAGGAGAAAAATTATGACGGTCAAAGAACAAATTAATAGAGCCCTAGAAAAAATCAACCGCAACCGCACCGCACAAAAGCTTATTATAGCCGGCGCGCTCGGGACTTTGTCCGTCGGATCAACACAGGCCGAAACCGTATCACAGGACAGAGATACCGTCAACACGTCCGTTTCTGTCACCAATACAAACGCGGTCAAACAGTATCATCGCATTGTCAATGTTAATTCTCTTGACGAAATCAGAATCGCCAGACGCGCGGCTGCCGAATATAACCAATACCTTGACGCCATTATCTACACGCAATACCAAATGGAAGATGCCAACAAGTTTGAACGCAGCCAAATTGAAGCAATCAACGCCTCTAATTACTCGGTAAGTTCAGAAGACCACGAAAAATTGCACCGCCGGTTATCGCCGATTAGCCAAAAAGCCTACGACGGCTCCTGTATTCTTAAAGTTTCTGACCGCATACGTACCAAAATTATGGAAGAAGTCTGCTGCTTGAAAGATGAAGATGGCCTGCCCTCTATTATGGATGCCATCCAGAGGTTTAAAGAAAAAGGCAGAGAAGACTTTTATGCCGGCTACTATGGAGAAAATCAGGGAGAACGTTCCGGCTCAATCCTCACCGCCATGATTGCCGAAGACAAAGTTCCCGAAAAAATAAACCTAGGCTTTGAACGTTCCAACCGTTATAAACCGGTTAAAATCGGCGAGCAGGAATATCTGGCCAGCCTTTATGTTTCGCTTGATAAGAAATATCAGACATGGCTTTTACACGATACAGACGACAATGCTGTCCGCTCTGCCGAAATTGCCGCGCAAAGCCCGATTGCAATCGGCGTTATGACAACGCTCGACGGCAAGGAAGTCAAAATGCCCGACGGCAAAACGGTACAGGCACAATATATTAACGAAGCGCAAATCAGCACCGGCGGCTGGGCAGGATACTCCAATTTTGCTGTCGACAACTTTGACGGACGCCAGGAAGGCTACGACTTCAGCCAGGCCGAAAAGAATTTTGACGGCATCTGTCAGGAATATGCCCGGGCCGTCGGCCTGAATCAGGCTGAAGCCAAAGCGCTCAAAGAATATGTATTGGGAATAACAGCTCTGAATGCTTATGATATGAGCAATAAAGAAATCAAAGAAATCCGCGACAATTACAAAGGCACTCCGATGGAATCCCTCATCGCAAAACAAAAAAACAACTTTGAAGAATGCATGTCTGTCACCCGTGAAAAGTTTGTTAAAGATGAACTGCCTTATCTGGTTGAAGTCCAATCCCCTGCCATGCTGATATCGCAGAATGATGCCAAAAGCATCAAGACCGATGCATTCAGAATTGCTTCAAAAAACACGACAAAAGGAAAAGGCGGCAAATAGCCGCCTTTTTTCTTGTTTATTGCTTATCCTTAAGCGGCTTGACCTTGCCGTTTAAAGCAATTTTCAACACGTCTTTGACATCTGAAACCGGAATAATTTTCAGCCCTTTTTTGACATTGTCCGGTATCTCCGCCAAATCTTTTTCGTTTTCTTTGGGAATAATAACGGTCTTAATCCCGCCGCGCAGCGCCGAAAGCAGCTTCTCTTTGAGGCCGCCGATCGGCAGCACCCTGCCCTGAAGCGTAATCTCGCCGGTCATTGCCACATCTTTGCGTACCGGTATTTTGGTCAGTACCGAAACCAGAGTGGTATACATCGCAATACCGGCAGACGGGCCGTCTTTGGGCGTCGCCCCCTCCGGTACATGAACGTGGATGTCGGTTTTCTCAAATACCTGCGGATCGATTCCCAAGTCGCGTGAATGCGCGCGCACGACGGAATAAGCGGTTTCAATCGATTCTTTCATCACTTCGCCGAGTTTTCCGGTTTGTTTGACGATTCCCTTGCCGGGCATATCGACGGCTTCGATAAACAGAATGTCGCCGCCGACTTCGGTCCAGGCCAGCCCGGTCGTCACGCCGACATGATCCTGTTCTTCCATTTCGCCGTAGCGGTATTTGATAACGCCGAGATACTTGTCAATGTTCTTCTCGGTAACTTCGACTTTTTTCGTTTTTTTGGACAGCAGCCGTTCCTTGACAGCCTTGCGCGCAATTGTCGCCAGCTCCCGCTCCAGATTGCGTACGCCTGCTTCGCGCGTATAATAGCGGATAATCGAACGGATTGCCCCTTCGGTGATATCGAGCTCTTTGGCTTCCACGCCGTTTTCCGCAAAAATCTTCGGAATCAGATGCCGCTTGGCAATCTCGATTTTTTCGTCTTCGGTATAGCCGGACAGACGGATGATTTCCATACGGTCAAGCAGCGGGCGCGGCATATCCAGCGAGTTGGCGGTTGTCACAAACATAACGTCCGACAAATCATAGTCGACTTCAAGGTAATGGTCGTTGAAAGCCGCGTTTTGTTCCGGGTCAAGCACTTCCAGCAATGCCGAACTCGGATCGCCGCGGTAATCATTGCCGAGTTTGTCAATCTCATCGAGCAAAAACAGCGGATTGGATGTCCCGGCCTTTTTCATGCCTTTGACAATCTTACCCGGCATGGAGCCGATATATGTCCGGCGGTGACCGCGGATTTCCGCTTCGTCGCGCATGCCTCCGAGCGAAGCGCGCACGAACGACCGCCCGGTCGCTTTGGCGATTGATTTGCCCAAAGAGGTCTTGCCGACACCCGGAGGGCCGACCAGACACAAAATCGGGCCTTTAACTTTGTCAGCGCGCGCCTGGACGGCGAGATATTCAATAATTCGTTCCTTGACTTTATCCAGGCCGTAATGATCCGCTTCCAGAATTTCCATGGCCTTGTCGAGTTCTTTGTTAACTTTGGAACGCTTTTTCCACGGAATATCCAGAATCCAGTCCAGATAATTGCGCACCACTGTCGCTTCGGACGACATGGCGCTCATCGATTTGAGCTTTCGGACTTCGGCCAGGGCTTTTTCTTTGGCTTCTTTGGAAAGCTTGGTCTTTTCGATTTTTTTCATATAAGTGGAGATTTCGTCATCTTCATCATCGCCGAGCTCTTTTTGAATCGCCTTCATCTGCTCGTTAAGATAATATTCTTTCTGGCTTTTTTCCATTTGCTTCTTAACGCGGTTGCGGATTTTGTTTTCGACTTCCAGCAAGGTGATTTCCGCATCCATAAATTCCAAAATCTTTTCAAAGCGTTCGCTGAGGGTCGCGCCTTCCAGCAGCGCCTGTTTGTCCGAAATTTTCAAAGCCAGATGCGAGGCTATGGTATCGGCCAGCTTGCTGTAATCGTCAATCTGGTTGACGGCAATCAGCACTTCCGGCGGCGTTTTTTTAGACAGTTTGACATATTCCTCAAACTGCGACAGCACCGCGCGCGCCGCACCTTCAATTTCCTTGTCCTCAATCGGCATATCCGGCATAACGGTAATATTGGCCGTCATAAAGGCGTCATTATAAACTTTGTCAAGCTTGACTCTTTCCAGCCCTTCAACCAGAACCTTAACCGTTCCGTCCGGCAGGCGCAGCAGCTGCAAAACCGTGCCGAGCGTCCCGACTTTATAAATGTCATTTCCGGTCGGATCTTCGACGGAAGCGTCTTTCTGCGTGACCAAAACAATATTCTGGTCGCCGTCGACAACTTCCTGCAAAGCCCGTATGGATTTTTCACGTCCGACAAACAGCGGAACTATCATTTTCGGATAAACGACAATATCGCGCAGCGGCAGTACCGGATACTTTTCATTCTTTTCAGTCATCTTGACCCCATATAATAAAAATCAGCTTTATTTCTTATATAAGAAAACATAGTGAGTTCTGCAATGTTTGGCTACAATTTTTTTAATTTATCACCGTTCTTTTCAAACTTGCACCTAAAATCAACTTCTTAATTCTCAACAGGTTTTGTCAACCTCACCCTTAATTTATTGTTGACTCTCTCCGAGAAATGTCCGATAATAAGAATAGTCTTATATTCTTGTTTGAGGTACTTTACCATGAACTATTACCGCCTTCTCTTATCCCTTTCCGTTCTTACGCCTGGACTCGTCTGGACCGTTTTCGACGCCCGCGCCCAGACCTGTTCCCAGGCGCCTTCCTGTTCCCAGCTCGGGTTTACCAACTCCGCCAGCGACTGCGTCGGTGCAGACATGGTTAAATGCCCGTTTGACAATTCAAAAGTTTTCTGCCGTCAGAGCAAATCCTGTGCCGAACTCGGTTATGACAAAACCACCACCCAGTGTTCCGGCAAAAAAACTTTTGTCTGCCCCGGCGATGCAACTAAAGTAGCCTGTGATGACAGCGCCATGATTGGTGAAATCAAACTCTGGCCGGCAGCAACCGCTCCCAAAGGATGGAAACTCTGCGACGGTTCTTCGCTTTCCGCCACAACATACAGCAAATTATATGCTGTCATCGGTACAACCTACGGCGGCTCAAGCAGCTATTTCTCTTTGCCCAACCTCAAAGGCCGCGTGCCGGTCGGCGTCGGCTATGCCACACAATACACATACAAGCTTGCCGAAACCGGCGGTCAGAATTTTGTACAGCTTTCCTCCGACCAAATACCCGACCATAAACATATTGTCCCCTGGGGTGAGACCCATAGCAACACCAGTTATTATCCATGGGGAACATGGGGAACCGGAAAATATGGTTCCGGTGATTCCGATGGTGACAATAAATGGTATATAGCATCCTATATGTACGGCCGCTCCGGTTACAGAAGTTATCCCACCAGCAGCACATCGGGTTGGGGATCATCCGGCAGTTGTTCAAATGACAGAACCTACTCCTGTTCGACTACCTCTCATGAAAACCGCATGCCGTTTTTGACGCTCAACTACATCATTTACACCGGCGTCTATTAGCCTGCATACAATATACCGCCCGCCCCGCCCTCACCGGCGGGGCTTTTTTTGTTTCCGCAGAAAATAACCATATAATAAGTATAAATAAAGAATTTGCAGATTAAAAAAAATAGATATAATCATAATAAATATGATGATTAATGTGGAGAAATAACCCAAAATGTCAATTACGCATAAAAATGGAATTTCCAACGAAGACATTTCGGTTGAAGTTTCAGTCACTCTCGGAACCGCGGATTTGCGCGTTCACCAGTTGCTGAAGCTCGGCCGCGGCGCTGTCGTCGAACTTGACCGCAACGTCAACGACTATGTTGACATCTATGCCAACGACGTCCTCATCGGCAAAGGCGAAGTCGTTGTCACGGATGACGAAACCATCGGCATCAGCATGATTCCTTCTGATACAAAATAAAAGACGGCATTATGAACCTCTACAAAAGACTAATAAAAAAACCACTCAAAAAAATCGGCCAGTCAGCTCCTGTGATGTGGCTGATTTCGGCATTTATATATGCCTATGCCAAACTTGTCGGCCGCACTACCAAATGGAAGACAGACGGCGTCGACCGTTTTTATGAACTCGCCGCGCAGCATGACGGAGTCATCCTGCTCATCTGGCACGGCCGCGCTCTGATGCTTCCTTATTTCTGGAACAGCAGCACCGGCACGCTTTACGCGCTGGTTTCCCTGCACCGCGACGGCCGCATGATTGCCGGTCTGCTTGAACGCTTCAATATTCGCACAATCGGCGGTTCTTCAAATGAAAATGCCGTCGGCGGCGCAGTCGGCCTGATGCATGCCGTAAAGCAGAGAGCAACCATCTGCATCATTCCCGACGGCCCGCGCGGACCGCGCATGCACATGGGGACATCGCCGTTGTATTACGCCCAAAAGACCGGCAAACCTATTGTCTGCGCGTCATACAGTATCAAAAAATCATGCCTGATTGCCAAAGCCTGGGATAAAATGATGATACCCTTTCCGTTCTCCGAAGGCATTTGCCGGATGTCAGATCCCATCTATATCCCCGCCGATGCCGATAAAGATGAACTCGAAAAATACCGTATTGCGGTTGAAAATGCCTTAAACGAAGTCAGCATTTCCTGTGACAGGGATATGGGACTGGAACCCGTCATGCCCGACGACGGCCGCGGTAAAACAAAAAAATATCGTCAACAATGAGGTCTTCTAATGTTTATCAAAATATACAACACCCTGATTACAATTCTTTATCCTCTCGTTATCAAGCGTTATATCAACAAGCGCAAAGAAAACGGCAAAGAAGACGTCAAACGCTTTAACGAACGCATCGGCCGCCCCAACATGAAACGCCCCGAAGGCAAACTGATTTGGCTGCATGGCGCTTCCGTCGGCGAGTCTGTTTCGATGCTGCCGCTGATTCAGCGTATCCTCGACACCTACCCTGATGCCCATGTCATGGTCACGACCGGAACCGTCACCTCGGCCGACGTTATGCAGAAACGCCTGCCGGATCGGGCTTTTCACCAGTTTATTCCGATTGACAACCCGATTTTTACCACCCGCTTTGTCAAACACTGGCAGCCGGATGTCGCCTTGTGGTTTGAATCCGAATTATGGCCGGCCGTACTGTCGAGCATCAAACGCAAAAACATACCTTTAATTCTGATAAACGGACGCATTTCCAATAAATCATTCAAACGCTGGCTGCAGTTTGACTTTATCAGCAAAGAGCTTTTGGGCTGCTTCACCTTATGCCTAGGGCAATCCGAAGAAGACGCCTACCGTTTGCATGTCCTCGGCGCCCAGAACAGCATGTGTCTCGGCAACCTCAAATATGCCGGGCTGCCTTTGCCGATAGATGAAGAAAAACGCGCCGAATTTGTCAAACAGGCCGGCAAACGCCGGATGTGGCTGGCTTCGGCAACACATGACGACGAAGAAGTCCGCATCGCCAAAATCCACAAACGCATGAAAGAGAAGTTTCCGGACCTGCTGACGGTCATTGCGCCGCGGCATCCCCAGCGCGGTGATGACATTCAGGAAAAAATAAACAATCTCGGCCTCAAAACCGCATTGCGCTCCAAAAATGAAAAAATTACCC
Organism: Pseudomonadota bacterium; assembly: GCA_018362935.1. GTDB lineage: Bacteria > Pseudomonadota > Alphaproteobacteria > RF32 > CAG-239 > CAZU01. The sequence goes on from JAHALQ010000009.1 coordinate 78,665, forward strand.
CGCAGACCGATATATATATTGCCAACACAATCGGCGAAATGGGAATTTGGTATGATGTTATCAATATCGTTTTCATCGGCGGCTCGCTGATTCCCCATGGCGGCCAAAACTTTATGGAACCGTCCCGCGTGCGAGACGCGGTGGTCGTCGGCCCGCATATGCATAATTTTACAGACGCAATGAACCGCGCCAAAAAAGCCGATGCGGTCATTCAGGTTACTGATACGGAAGAGCTTCAGGAAGCGATTACGCAATTGTTGGAAAACAAAGAGTTGCTGGATGCCAAACGTTCTTTGGCCTATAACTGGGCAACCAGCGAAGCCAAAGTTCTCGAAGGAATAATGGATAAAATTAAAGGCTTTATTTAAATGTTTACGCCAACGCATTGGAAATCAATAAATTTTACATCAATATTGATGTGGCCGCTGGGTTGTCTGTATGGTCTGGCAACAGCCTTGCGCATTGCTTTTGTGCATCCACAAAAAGTAAATGCCAAAGTTATCTGCGTCGGCAACCTTACCGCCGGCGGAACCGGAAAGACCCCGGTTGCCGTCGCTCTGGCTAAATTGCTGGCAAAATACGGCCGCACTCCCTTTTTTATAACCCGCGGTTATGGCGGCAAATTACAGGACATTGTGGTTGACGCTGCGAAGCACTCCGCCCGCGAAGTCGGTGACGAGCCGCTTCTTCTGGCCCGGCAGGCGCCGGTTGTCGTCAACCGCAGGCGTTATGACGGCGCGCGCAAAGCCGTTTCTCTCGGCGCTGATACCATTGTCATGGATGATGGTTTCCAGAATCCGTCCTTATATAAAGATTTATCGCTTCTGGTTATCGACGGTGAATTCGGCCTTGGCAACGGATTCTGCATTCCCGCCGGGCCTTTGCGCGAATTTGTATCATGCGGTTTGCGGCGCGCGCAGGCCGTAATTATTGTCGGCCCGGATAAGCACCATCTCTCCCAAACCTTTGACTGCCCTGTTTTCCATGCCGCTATAACGCCGTCCTGCCCGCAGATAACCAATCCCAGAACAATCGCTTTCGCCGGTATCGGACGCCCGCAGAAATTTTACCAGTCCCTGCGCGAGTGTGGTTTTGAAATTATCAAAACGGTTGATTTTCCGGATCACCATTTCTATCGGGAAGCGGAGTTGAACGAACTGATTGGCGAAGCCCGGAAAAACAATGCCGATATATACACCACGTCTAAGGATTACGTCAAGATTCCGGCGCATCTTCGCAGCTGTTTCAAAGTATTGGAAATTGAAATCACCTGGCAGGAACCGGAACGGCTGGCCAAATTTATTCTCGGCTGATGCCAATCCCGTCATTATACATAACGGAAGCATGAGAACCATCGCAAAACGGCTTGTTTGAAGATTGCCCGCAACGGCAGAGGGTTTGCCGGTTGCGTACTTCATAACTGCGGCCACCGGCGCTTTCAACCCGGATACCGCCTCTGACCCACAATGGCCCGCTACACCCTAATTGCGGATCTTCGACGACGCCGATGCTTTTTTCCAATTTTGGTTCAAGCGGTTGCCCGTCTTTGGTTTCGACCATAAGCCTGCCCGCGCAGCAATGCGCTGCTTCGCGAATGCACAATTCGTCCGCTTCCGGCGTTCCTTCCATAACCAGATTCCAAATCCGTCCTCTGGCGTCGCAAAAGCGCGCATACGCGCAGTAGCGCTCATTATCCCACAATGTCAGATTTGGCCCGTCAAAAGCTTCGGCCTCTTCCTTAATCGGTTTAAAAGACGCGGTTTCCTGTCCGTCCCATTCCGTCCGTTCATGGCTTCCGTCACAAAACGGCGCGTTTCGGGAATGACCGCAGCGGCATAAAGCTGCGGGATTTTCCGACGCTGCGAATTTTTTACCGTCCTCATAATTCCATGAAGCGCCTTCTTCATCGGATACAATTATTTTCTGAATAGCCCCCACTTCGCCAAACACCAGATACGGGCCGCCGTCAGTCACTTTTATATAGGTTTCTTTTTCCATTGCGGATTAATTCCATATTTCGTCATAACCGGCCTGCGGATTCAAAAAGACGTCGCCGCTGATAAAACGGTAACCTTCGTCGAGCGAAGCGATTTTTTCCATGTCCGCGTCATCCAGCACAATCGCCTGCGCCGCAAAGTTCTCTTTCAGCCGGTCTTCATGAACCGATTTGGGAATAACCGCAATTCCCCGTTGCATTTGCCAGGCCAGAGCAACCTGCGCCGGCGTCACATCCAGACGTTCTGCGATTTCTTTGATAACTTCATTATCCAATACGTTTTTGTTATCGCTCTGGCGCGATGAACCAAGCGGCGAATAAGCCATAACGGCAATACCGTTTTTCTGGCAGAAATCGACCAAATCCTGCTGTTGCAGCAGCGGGTGATTTTCCACTTGGTTAACCGCCGGAACAACTTCGGCTTTTTCAATAAGGTCTTCAAGCCTTTTCTTGTTAAAGTTAGATATGCCGACAGCCTTGACCAGTTCGTCATTATAGGCTTTTTCCATTTCCGCCCAGGTGACTTCAAGAGGAACCTCCGCCAGCGGCAGCCAGTCTTCCTGTTGTTGCGGTATCCCGGTACCTTTGCGTTGTGCCACCGGCCAATGCATCAAATACAAATCCAGATACTCAAGCTGCAAATCTTCCAGCGTCTTTTCCAAGGCCGGGCGCACATCTTCCGGCCGGTGCGAATCATTCCATAATTTCGAGATGATAAACAGTTGTTCGCGTTTGATGTCGCCTTCCCTGACCGCGTCATGCAGAGCCTGTCCGATTTCGGTCTCGTTTCCGTAAATTGCGGCGCAGTCAAAACTCGTATAGCCAAGCTTGATTGCCCAGCGTATTGCCTGATAAACTTCGCCCGGTTTGGCCTGCCATGTCCCCAAACCGATAATCGGCATCTCCGCGTCCGTATTTAATGTCACATATCTCATCAGCATCCCCCTTAACTGGAAATTAAAATTCATAGCAGATATAATTGCCGGGGGCTGTTTCTTAAAGATTTGGCTCTAAATTTATTTTACTTCCCAGCTTCGCGAATATTCTTCGTCCTTAAACAGGGCGGCAAGACCGGTGACTTGTTTGAGGCGCAGAAGTTCATCCGCCGACATACCGATGTTTTTGCAAATCCAGCTGTCGCTTTTGCCGATTTCCAGCAGCTCCGCCACGATATTGCTCATCAGGTCGACATTATGGTTGCCGCGCGCGCGGTTATGCCGGATGGTCGAGGCAATTCTTTCTCCCAGCTCTTTTTCAATAACAACCACCGGGAGCATGCCTTTTTCCCTCCGGTAAATTCGATCGCTGGTTTTCATTATCGTATAACGGTGAAAACCGTCGACAATAATATATCTGTCAGAATCTTTATCATAATAACAGACGACCGGCTGAGTAAAACCGTCTTCCCAAATGGAAAGCTCAAGCAGTTTCATTTCCGGCGGCGCAACGCGGTTGGGGTTGTAATCATTGGCTTGTACTTTTTCTACCGGCACGCCGATAACGCGGTAAACTGGACTGATAAATTCTTTCATATGTTCCTCACAGATTTTTATATTTTTCCAACAATTCTTTTTCACGCCGGGTCTGGCTGCGGGTCTGGGCAAAGCCCATGTGTTTGCACAAATGGTCGTTTTTCAAAATACAAATCGCCATTCTTTTCCAGGACGGGATATCAATACTGGACTTGATGTCATCCGTATTGTCGGGTGTCCCCAAAAACACAACGCGCTCTTTGTCCGTCCGGTAATTGCTGCGCCCGTTACGGCGGATGCTGTAATTGCAGTCTTCAAGCTCTTTGAGGGCATCATCGCCGACAACACCGCCCCTTTTCCACCAAAAACGTATCGATGTCTTAAATTTTTCTATATAGTTGTTGCGTATCCCTTCCGGCAGCGTCGCCAGCAAAAACTTCACATAACGCCGCCAGGTATAACCCTCAGGCAAAGTAATTCTGCCGACACCCATCAATTTGGTATTGCCGTACATAGCCGCAAAATTGGCGCCGTTCACGCGCGAAACCACTTTAACCCATGTTGTCGGTTCCAACACTCGGTATAGATTCAGGCTTTCTTTCGCATTTTCATGATAAGGGCTGGATACTCTCATCTGGCTGATTGGCACCCCTGCCCGGTAATATAAATCGTAAATTTTATTGTATTCGTAATTTTCCTTCGCATTGGCAATCCAGATATCTTTGGTTGCCCAGTCATATAACGGATAGGCGTTATAGACTTTGTCATCAAGCTTGGTTGTCCAGCGCGACTCTTTCATCAGATTTTTACGCACATTGGCATAGGCGCGATAACGGTTTATCGACTCATCGGCGCGAATGCCGACCAGACATACCGTTGTCCCCTCATGCGTCCGTCCGTACCATCGGGCAAATTCCGCATACAAATCTTCCTGCGACATCTTATAACGGTAAAAATCAAGCGGATTATTTTTAAGATTAATGATATACGGGCGGTCAGGCATCGGGCGTACCCACATGTCTTCTTTCTTATCGTCCCATGGATACCAATACATTTGGAAATTGCTCACCGCACAACGCGAACCCATCGGCAGGCAGACCCAATACGGCTCGATATCGTCAATGTTATCATCAAACATTTTGGTAACATAATCGGTCGTCAATTGGTATTGCGCCTCAAAATCCTGGTGAAAAACGCCGATTTTTTTCTTAATATTATGACGGCGCTTATAATCAAGCACCATACTCAACAACAAACCGCTGTCTTTTCCTCCCGAAAAGGAAACATAGACATTGTCAAAATTGTCAAAAATGAATTTCAGGCGCTCCTGTACCGCTTCAAAAACATTTTTATCCTGATAAATTTTCATAAGTCGCAACCTTGTGATATGACATGATTTCACATACGTTATTCAATAATTTTTGCTTCCGTTTTAAATTATCCCAAATAAGGTTTTCCAGTCCCGTATTGACCCAAAAATCATAAATACGCAGTTTTCTTCCCTTTTTTCCGGAGAATTTAGAAAGGATATCTAATTTATCTTTATAATCAAAGGTCTGCGTAAAGTATATCAAATTTGTACACTCATGCAAGTTAAGCCTCGGAATTTTAACCTTATATGTGCATATCATGATATTATAATCAACCTCAAATAGTAACGACGCCCTGTTCTTATTGGAAGTTCCAGTCATAATAACATACTGATAACCATCAAGTAAACCGGTTTCTTCCAAAAAAATGATTTCACTGCTGTATTTAATGTAAATAACCACCTTTTCGCCGCGCCGGTCGATATCCGCAAGAATACGGCGCATGGCTTTAACCTTCTGATAACACAGGGTATAATAATACTGAAACTGTTGTGAAACCGTTAAATAACCGCCGCATATGGCCGTGCTTAAAAGCTTGTTCTTATCCTGCTCATAAGTCAGTTTTTCTTTCTGAGTCAGTTCAAACCAATACTCTCGGTAATGCACGCGCAGATGGTTATCAATATCCCAGGCCAGAATATACGGCCGGATTAATTCCAGAACCTTAACTTCCGACTTAGGTTCCGACCAGCGTTTTACCATGTCATTTTCAGAAATAAAAAGCGGCATAAAATTATGCAGAAATTGCGTTTCTGTCATATTAAAGACCATCGGATTGACAAACATCATCTGAACGTAAAGGTCTTTAATGCTTGTCGTGAGCGGATTTTTCGACAACAGCAGCCGGTATTCAAACTTATGCCGCATCGCCTGTAAACGTTTGGTAAGCGCCGATCCGGTATTTTTAATATTGATACTTTCGTCAATGACGCAGAATATTTTATATTTGCTTGCCAGATTAAAGAGCTTGAGATATTGCCAGTCATTGCCGGATATGTTTTCCTGCGAAAAGAAAAATATTTTGATTGCAGTGCGGCCGGCGCAGTCGTTAACCAGACGCATATAATGCCGCATTCGCAGTGAGGCTGTCGGTGCAATCCATGCCACATAGTCCCATTTTCCGCGCAATCTGTTAATCAGCCGAAACGTCAGTCGAAAACGCTTACGGTTGTCGTTGATAAAAATAACGCCGGCGCGCAGTTTTCTAAAATCATTGTCTATATTATTTTTACCAGCCATTCTGCCTGCACAATCATTTTATTGGAATAATAATGTATATATTAATCCTTAATTTCACAAAAAAAACGTTCAGCTTTTAAATATCCAATCATATCACATTTACTTTATATTACGCATCTGCTAGAATTATCCTATAAGTAAAAAGGACAATAGCAATGAAATATCCTAACGAAATGGCATACGCCAAAACTTTCATGCGCTCACTTTCAGAAAAGTTTTCTGGGCAGGCCAAAGCTTTTATAATCGTTTTGCATATCAATCCGACCAGTTGCCTTTAATTGAAACGCTTAATAAAAAAGGGCGCATAGCCGGAATTATAGCAAAACCGAATTCAATAAACTATACAACTTATGAACATCTTTCCGACAAATACAAATTCTTAAAAACAGCCAAAGAAGACTTGCTTGTTCCCGGTGTTGCCGCCAATCTTGTCATGGATTCAATCCGTCCGGATGAAAAAGCGATTATCATTGATATCGGAGGCTATTTTGCCGGTGCCCTGAGCAGCCTTAACAATGTTTCCAACCTTGCCGGTATTGTTGAAGACACCGAAAACGGGCTGCAGAAATATGAACGCGCCCTAAGCCATTTGCCCAACAACAATATCCCCGTATTTTCCATTGCCCGCAGCAGAACCAAAGATTTTGAAGATTACCTGATTGGGCGTTCTATTGCCCTCTCTGCGCTAGAAGTGCTCCGTAAAGAAAAAGTTGAGAAATGGAAAAATAAAAATATCGGTGTCATCGGCTTCGGTGAAGTCGGGCGCGGAATCGCCTTTTACCTAAAGGACCGTTACGAGCTGAACGTCAGCGTTTACGACCGCAACCCGGAGTTGGCCGAGCATATTGCTCTTAGCGGGTTTATGACCGTCAGCCGTGCCAAAATACTGCAAAACTCAGATATATTATTTTGCGCGACCGGCCATGCATCCTTGTTTGACGAAGATATACAATTTATAAAAAAGGACTGCTGTATCGCTTCCTGTACTTCCCGTGACGATGAATTCGGATTTAAAAGTTTTGATATCATGAACGGCACTATTTCGCCGCGTAATACCTCAAGCATCAACGGCATCCATTTTATTAATTGCGGCAATGCCGTAAACTTCATGCGGCCTGATCGGCTTGAGCGCATTCTTTCGCCCTATATTTATCTGACGCATTCGGCTCTTATTGAAAGCGCCGCGCAAATAGACACCGGAAAAGATTTGAAAACGACTGAAATCAACATGCTGGACAAGGATAGAGAACAAAAGATAATAACAGATTTCCGCTGCGGTCTTAAAAATCCAAATAAAAACTCACTTTTTATCAATCGTTTTATTGCTTCTAAAATAGCCGACAGATAACTTCTCCAATATAAAAGCCCCAAGGTTTCCCCTGGGGCTTTTATGGCGGAGAGTACAGAATGGCTAAGCAAAAAACTATTCTTTAATAGTTTTTTGTCTGTAACATCTCAGAAAACTTTAGTAAGCAAAGGAAGCGACAGCGACTGCAGCGAACTTAAGTTCCTGAGGAATAGTCCTGTCTCCAATATAAAAGCCCCAAGGTTTCCCCTGGGGCTTTTATGGCGGAGAGTACAGGACTCGAACCTGTGCATCGTTATTCACGATGACGGATTAGCAATCCGCTGCATTACCACTCTGCCAACTCTCCATTGTGGTACTTGGGTATATGTATATTATGTTTCCCTAAACGTCAATATGTTTTTTCATATTTTTATCATATGAGCATAGGAATATTTATATGATAAAAACTTGATATGCGAGGTGAATAATAAGATTTAGGACGATAAAACCGCTTGATGAACTTTCCTGCTCAGTCGCCCAAAACCATCGTCAAATACGTCATACAAATAAAACCGACAAAAACCGCCGCTGCAGACCGGTTGGTTTCCTTATACCCGTAGGTTTCCGGCAAAATTTCATTAACCACCACAAACAGCAGCGTGCCGCCGGCCAGCGCCATGCCATAAGGCACAATGTTGAAACTGATATCCATAAGCAGCAGGCCGATGATTGCCCCCAGCGGCTGAACCAGTCCGATGACAACCGCCGTCAGTGCCGCCCGCAAACGAGAATTTCCCGCGGCCACCAGCGATATGGCAATTGTCAGGCCTTCCGGAATATTATGCGCGGCAATTCCGACCACCAGCGACAACGGGCTGACAATATCTTCCGCGCCGTAAGCCACGCCGACGGCAAGTCCTTCAGGCAGTTTGTGCAGCGTAATAGCAATGATAAACAGCCAGGCTTTTTTCAAATCAAAATGCGGGCCGTGATGCCCCATCGCATTATGCTCGTGCGGAATCAGCAAATTCAAAATCCATACCAGCAGCACGCCCGCAAAAACCGCCGCCGTATATCCAAACGCCGACCAATATATATTCTGCGCATCCGCCAGAATTTCTTCCATCGACGGCACCAAAAGCGAAAAGAAAGACGCCGCCAGCATAACGCCCGCCGCCAGATTAAGCAGCTGGTTAATCTCAGACTTAAGATACCTTTTTTTGACAAATATCAAAAAACCGCCAAGCCCGGTAACCAAACCGGCAGCCAGCGCGGCCAAAAATCCCTGTATAAATATTTGCGTAATCATTACAATTTTCTTTCTCTCATTTTCCGCACAAGACGGTTATAATAAAACAAAACATTCTTATCGGTACAATATTTATCAACTTCGTCGGTTTTAACCCAACGAATGCTTGAATTTTCATCAGGCTTAATTTTTATGCTTTCGTTTTCATCCGCTTCCAGGCAATAAACAACATTGTAATGCAAATGCCTTGGCACAAATTTTCCGCGTTTATAATGGCTATGCACAACCATAACATTGATATCTATCGGTTCATCCCGCAATACTCTTACATTTTTTATTGAAGTTTCTTCTTTTGTTTCCTTCAATGCAACGGCCAGTAAATCAGGCATTCCGTCGCTGTGTCCGCCAACCCAGGCCCAGTCCTTAAACAAATTATGGTATATCATGAGAATCTTGTCGCGCTTTTTATTCACAATCCAGCAGGATGAAGAAAAATGCCCCGGCAGGTTTTCGCGCTCATAAACCTTGCTGCCGAATGCGTCAACAAACTGAATAAATGATTGGCGTTCAGCCTCTTCTTCCTCATCCCCCGCCTCATATGTCTGCAAGAAATTTCTCAGACTTTGAATATCTGCGATTTTCATTTTTTTCCTTTTCGCTAGCGGTCAAATAGTTTTGCAATATCGCTGATTTTCAACTCGACATAAGTCGGACGGCCGTGGTTGCACTGCCCGGAATGCGGCGTATGTTCCATATCGCGGAGCAGTTTGTTCATCTCCTCGACGTTAAGCCGCCGCCCTGCCCGCACCGAACCGTGGCAGGCTATCGTCGCGCAGACCAGATGCAGCTTTTCAGTTAGTTCAAACCCTGTGCCCCATTCGGCAAGCTGCTGGGCAATGTCTTCAACCAACGCCTTCACGTCGCAGTCGCCGAGCAGCGCGGGCGTTTCACGGACAATAACCGCCGTCGTCCCGAATTCTTCCAAAACCAGGCCTAGTTTTGCCAGTTCCGGCGCCGCCGCGACAATGCGGTTTTTCTCAACCATGTCCAAATCGACAATTTCCGGTATCAGCAAAATCTGCGAAGCCGCTTTGCCGCCGGAACGCAGGTTTTCTTTCAGACGCTCCATCACAATCCGTTCATGCGCGGCATGCTGGTCGGTAATAATAATGCTGTCTTCCGTCTGCGAGATAATATAAGTGTTGTGAAACTGCGCTTTGGCAACGCCAAGCTCGCCCACATCACTGCGTTCAACCGTATCCTCAACCGCTTCGACCCGTACCGAAAGCTTATGTTCCAGTTCAGGTAACACCGCCTGCCCGTAAACCTTTGCCGGACTGCGCGACTGATAAGAATACGCGGGCTTGGCTTCTTCCAGAAAACCGCTTTTCAGCGGTAATGATTCCTCAAAATCGGGAATTTTATCCGCCACAAGCTCGGACAAATCCAAAACATTCGACGTGTGGTTGGAATGAAGATTCAAGCCGTTGCGGATTGCTCCGACCAACAGCCCGCGCACCAGCGCGCTGTCATAAAAACGCACTTCCGCTTTGGCCGGATGAACATTGACGTCCACATCCTTCGGCTCAACATCAATAAACAACGCGCAGACAGGATACCGCCCGGAAGCCAGAACATCCTGATAAGCCCCTTTAATCGCGCCAAGCAAAAGTTTGTCGCGCACCGGGCGGTTATTGACAAACAAAAACTGCGACAGCGAATTAGCTTTATTCAATGTCGGCAGAGAAGCATAACCGCTAATTCTGATACTGTCGCGCGCGGCATCAATTAAGATTGAATTCGTCGCAAAATCGCGCCCCATAACCGCCGCCAGCCGTTCCAGCCGAGATTCGAACAAATCTCCGGAACAAGCCGGCAAAGAAATTTTCTTCTTTTCGCCGTCATAAAGATAAAAAGCGATATCCGCGTTGGCCAGAGCAATTCTGTTCAGAATATCAACGCACTGCGCCGTTTCGCTGCTGGAAGCCTTTAAAAATTTAAGCCGTGCCGGCGTGGCATAAAACAAGTCGCGCACTTCAATCCGCGTTCCCTGCGGATGTGCCGCCGGGCGAACCTCGGATTTGCGTCCGCCTTCAATATTAATCTGCCAGGCATTTTCCGCATCTTTAGTACGGCTGGTAATCGTCAGCCTCGCGACCGAAGCGATTGACGGCAGCGCCTCCCCGCGAAACCCCAGAAAACTGATGTTAAACAAATCATCATCCGGAAGTTTGGACGTGGCGTGGCGTTCAACCGCCAGAGGAAGTTCTTCCGCCGTCATTCCCTTACCGTCGTCCATAACCGAAATCAGCCCCTTACCGCCGTCAATCAGTCTTACCTCAATCGACTTGGCGCCGGCGTCAATCGCATTTTCTACCAGTTCTTTGACAACCGAAGCCGGCCGTTCAACGACCTCTCCGGCGGCAATTTGGTTGACAAGATTAGACGGTAAGATTCTTATAGGCATTTATTTGCGCATGTCCTTTATCACTTTAATCAGATTTTCAGTTGAGCTGTCATGCGCAACGCTGCTGGCATTGCTTTGCAATTCGGGAAGAATGCTCAAGGCCATTTGCTTGCCCAGTTCGACACCCATTTGGTCAAAGGAGTCAATATTCCAGATAACTCCTTCGACAAACGTCTTGTGTTCATAAGCCGCAATCAGCATGCCCAATGCATAAGGATCGATTTTTTTGAACACAAATGTGTTGGACGGACGGTTACCGGAGAAACTTTTATATTTTTTGAGGGCAAAAGCTTCTTCCTTGCTCTTGCCTGCTTTAATCATTTCTTCATATGCTTCGGTCGAAGTCTTGCCGCGCATCAGAGCTTCGCCCTGCGCCAGCACGTTTGCCACCAATATCTCATGATGGTCGCCGATTTCGTTGTGAGAAATGGCCGGAATAATAAAATCGCACGGCACAATTGACGTTCCCTGATGAATCATCTGGAAAAACGAATGCTGGACATCGGTTCCCGGCCCTCCGAACAAAACCGGAGAAGTGTCGTATTTTACAAACTTCTCTTCATTATTGACCGATTTGCCGTTGCTTTCCATAACCAGCTGCTGCAAATAAGCCGGAACAAATTGCAGATATTGGTCATAAGGGATAACCGCCACATTGCCGAACTTGAAGAAATTGCGATACCAGATTTCGAGCAGCGCCATAATAACCGGAATATTATCGGCAAAATCCGTATTCTTAAAATGCATGTCCATGGCATGGGCGCCGTCCAGCATTTTGTCAAAATTATCCATTCCGACGGCAATGGCGATAGACAGGCCGATAGCCGACCACATGGAATAGCGTCCGCCGACAAAATCCCAGAACTCAAACATGTTGTCGACATTAATGCCGAACTTGGCAACTTCTTTGGCATTGGTTGAAACGGCCACAAAATGCTTGGCAACGGCATGTTCACCCAGCGCATCGACCAGCCATTTGCGGCAGGTTCGCGCATTGGTAAGGGTTTCTATCGTTGTAAATGTTTTGGAACAAACGATAAACAGCGTTTCTTCCGGATTGACCTTACTCAGAACTTCCGCGCAGGCCGTACCGTCAATATTGGAAATAAAATAACATTTCAAATCTTTGGCCCAATAACGCTTTAATGCCTCACAGGCCATTTTCGGCCCCAAATCCGAGCCGCCGATGCCGATGTTGACGATATTGGTCAGTTTTTTGCCTGTATGCCCGGTAAAAGTGCCGAGCCGAACGGATTCCGAGAATTTGCGCATTTTGCCCAGAACTTCGTTAATTTTCGGCATAACGTTTTTGCCGTCGACATAAATCGGCGTATTGGCACGGTTGCGCAGCGCGACGTGCAAAACGGCGCGATTTTCGGTCTGGTTAATTTTTTCACCGGCAAACATCGCTTGAATTTTCTCATCAACTTTGCGTTCTTTCGCCAACAGCAATAAAGCCTTTTTAATACGGTCGTTAATTCTGTTTTTGGAATAGTCAAAAATTAGGTTGTCAAGTTTCAGACTGTATTTTTCAGCCCGCTGCGGATCTTTGGCAAACATGTCCTTCATTTCTGCGCCGCAAAATTTCTTATAACATTTTTCCAAATGTTTCCAGCTTTTGAGTTTGTTGACTTCCAATTTTCTTCCAAACATTTACTCTTCTCCTTATCGTCCTAAAAACTTCCAATTTTGACGCTAACCATTTGCGGAACAAAATATTTTTTGATAACCCGGTTAACATTTTCCAAATTGATTTGGCTGATATATTCGTTTCTTTTTTGCAAAAAATCCAGCCCTAAATTATACTTTTGCATCATCGCCAGCATCGCGGAAATATTTTCTATCGAGGCAAACCTCAGATTATTCGAAGCGGTCAGATATTTTTTGGCTTTGTCCAGCTCTTCCTGGGTGATGCCCTTGGCTCCAAACTCGCGCCATTGTTCTTCAAACAGTTTCTCCGCCTCGGCATATTTGTCCTTGGTCGCGGCAAACCCGGCCGCAATCAAAGGCGCTTTGTCGTCAAGCTGCAAATAGGAATAGACGCCGTAGGTCAGCCCTTTTTCCTCGCGGATTTTTTGAGATAATCTGGATGTCAGTCCGGCGCCGCCCAAAACATAATTGGCAACGTAAAGCGGATAAAAGTCTTCATCGGTGCGTCCCGCGCCTTTCACTGCCATAAGCGTGATATTCTGGCCGATATTGCGGTCAATCGTGCGGCTGCGCCCGTCAAACTGCAAATCTGCATTACGCACGAAATTAAGGCTCCCGTTTTCGGGCACGCCCCGAAACATCATGTCCAACAGACGTGCGCCCTCGGCCTCATTGATATCGCCGGCAATGCCTACCAGCAGATTTTTGGCAATAAGCTTATTTTTCACAAAACGGTGCAGTTTCGCCTGGTCGACAGCCTCAATATCAGCCTCGCGCCCAAGCGGATTTCGCGCATATGGATGAGAACCGTACAACTCTTTATTAAATTCCAGGAGCAAAACCTGATTGGGATTCTCGTTTTGCCGGCGCAAAGCGTTGAGCATTTGCATTTTGACCCGGATAACATCATCCGCTTCAAACCGCGGTTCGGTCAAAATCAGGTTAAACAGCTCTGCCGCCCGCGTCAGATTATCCTTGGTCGTCAGCATGCTGCCCGTAAAATCGTCCTTGTCCGCCGCAAAATTAATTTTTATTGCCCTCGTTTCAAGCTCTTCCTTCAACATATCGGACGAATATGTCCCGGCACCCTCGCCCAGCAAAGCGGCGGCCATTCCCGCTATGCCCTGTTCATCGGCATTGTCGCTGGCATAACCGGCGTTTTTAAACATAAAGCTGACGCTGACAATCGGATTCTCTTTATCTTCCAAAAGATAAGCCCCAACTTTGGTCTTTTGCCCGAAGATTTCCTTCACGTCCGCTTTAAACTGAACATTCTTAAGTTCAGAATTGGCAGCCAGCTTGTCCAGCTCTGTCTGGCTGAAAGGCCTTGTCACAGGGGCAAACCAATAACCGGCAGCCAAGATAGCCGTAAAAACCAACCAGCCCCAGTGAGAATTGCGTTTGCGGCACCTACTGCGCATCAGAACCTCCCCCGGGATACAGTATTCCGGTAACCTGCGGCGCCATAGCGGTCATTTCCGCCGCCGCGTTTTTAACATCGCGGTAATCAACCGCCTTAATTTTGTCGGCCTGATTCTCAATTTCACTGAGAGCAACGCCGACGCTACGCATTGAACCGACGATATAGGCGGCATCTTCGGGATTATCGCGCAAATAGACAAGACCGGCGAGCATTTTTTGTTTGGTTTTCTGCACTTCGTCCAAACTCAGTTCGTCCAAAGCTTCTTTCCATGCTTTCTCAAGACTCGCTTCCAGTTCTTCCGCGGTCACCCCGTCAGCCGGCACTGCGCCGATTGTAAACACGCCGTAACTTTTGGACAGAGGGTTATAATCAACGCTGGCACTCAAGGCTTTTTTTTGCTGCAAAACCAGCTTTTTATAAAGTTTGGAGGTTTCCCCCTCGCCCATATATGCCGCCAAAACCTGCAGAGGATAAACTTTATCCGGCGCCAAATTATACGAAGACGCGGCATACGCCCGCAGCAGTCTCGGCGTTTTAACATCGGCAAGCTTTATCTCGACCCTCGAGCGGTTGTTGTTGAGCCGCGGAAATATCTTAGGGTTCGGTGTTTTGGCCGCAGCGGGAATTTTACCGTAATATTTTTCCGCCAGTTTTTTGGCGGTGGCAGCGTCAATATCGCCGGACAAAACCAAAACGGCCTGCTGCGGAACATATTTTTCGCGATAATACGCTTCAACGTCGGCCTTGCCCAAATTTAAGATTTCTTCTTCCGTACCGGTCACCGGCCGCCCGTACGGACTGTCCTGCCACAAGACCCGGCGGATTTCTTCGCCGAATTGGGCAATCGGATTATTGTCAATCCGCTGTTTGCGTTCCTGAAACACAATATCGCGCTCCAAGGCAAAATCGTCATCGCTGATTTGCAGGTTAGACATGCGGTCGGCTTCCAAAAACATCGCCAGTTCCAGCCGGCTGACATCCAGCAGCTGATGATAAGACGTCACGTCCAAGCTCGTAAACGCGTTGCTTTCGGCACCGTTTTCTTCCATCAGGCGGTTGAATTCCTGTCCTTTGACTTTTTTCGTTCCGCGAAACATCAGGTGTTCCAGCAGGTGCGCGCTGCCGCCTTTGCCGGGCGCTTCCTCAACGCTGCCGGTCTTATACCACACCATATGTTTGACAATCGGCGCGCGGTGATTCGGCACCACAATAACTTCCAAACCATTTTCCAGCACAAAATTCTGCGCATTAAAAAGCTTTGCTTGTGTATCAAAGCACACAAGCATTGCTAAAATTATCAACAGGTTACGCTTTTGTTTTAACACAAAACCCAAATATTATTCCTCCTGCTGCGTATCTGCCACCGGACGCAAATCATACTCCGGCGGAACCGACAGTGGCTGGCGGACGGTCACCATACTTTCGTCAGGCGCTTTTTTTGCAATGCCGAGCTTTTCTTTGGTCAGGCCGCAGCCGCTTAAAATTCCTGTCAGGACTAAAACAAATACAATCTTTTTCATTTTTGCTTTTCCTCTTTCTTAATAAATATGCTTTGAATAATCAAAATCACTGCGCCGGCGCAAATAAAGCTGTCCGCCAGATTAAAGGCCGGCCAGTGGCTGTCCGCGATATGAAAGTCCAAAAAGTCAAACACAGCGCCGAGCCGCACGCGGTCAATCACATTTCCTATCGCGCCGCCGATAACCATTCCCAGGGCTGCCTGCGCCAGACGGTCGCGTTCATTCTTAAGCCAGACAATCAACGCAATAACAATCACCCCGGCAACAACCGACAGCATAATCGCGCCGGCTGAACCGTAATCATTAAACATTGAGAAGCTCACGCCGGTATTCCAGGCCCGCACCCAGTTGAAAAACGGCGTTACCTCTATCACAGCCTGCTCTCCGAGAACCTCGTTCAACATATAATATTTGCTCAGTTGATCAAACAAAACGACAACCAATGCAATTGCAAATCCTAAAAACACACTCAACTCCTGATTTCAAAAATACAATCTGTGCCGATTATAGCCTATAATCGCCAAATAAAAAGCAATAAGTCAAAGATATGCAAAGCTTTTCGCTAAAGCAAAAATGCTTTCGCCAGCCCCAGAAATACAAAGAAACCGCCGGAATCGGTCATGGCAATCAGAAAAACGCCCGAAGCAATTGCCGGATCCACCTTAAAACGGTTCAGCGTCAGCGGAATCAAAATCCCTGCAAGCGAGGCGATTGTCAGGTTAATCAGCATGGCCAGCGCGATGATAAACGGAATAACCCGGTAATCCGGAAACCAAAAATGCGTAATTACGCCGATAAGCCCGGCAAACAGCATCCCGTTCATCAGACCGACCAGAAACTCTTTGACAATCATCCGCAGCGTATTGCCCGATGTCAGTTCTTTGGTTGCCAGCGCACGCACCACAACCGCCAATGTCTGCTGCCCGGTTGTACCGCCCATCGACGCGACAATCGGCATCAAAACCGCCAGAACCGATATCTGCGCAATAACTTCCTGAAAGCCTTTGACGACCGAGGCGGCAATAATGGTTGCAAAAAGATTGGTTATCAGCCATATAACCCGCGACCGGAAAATGGACAGCGGCGAACGGAACACGTCGCCTTCCTCGGTACCTGACAACAGCATGATATCTTCTGATGCCTCTTCATGGATAACTTCCATCGCATCGTCAATGGAAATCACACCGATTAAATGCCCTTTGTTGTCCACCACCATGGCTGAACGCCAGCCGTATTCGCGGAACATGTGTGCCACCTCTTCCTGGTCGGTGTCCACCTTAATCGGCACAATTTCCCCGTCCATAATATCATACAGATTATCCGTCGGCTTGGCACGAACCAGCTTATCCAGCGCGATTTGCCCGGTCGGATGGTATTTCTCGTCCGTCAGGCAAATTTCATAGAAGTCTTCTGGCAGTTCTTCGTTTTTAAGCAGATATTCCTTGGCTTCTTTGACGCTCCACCAGTCGGGCATGCTGACAAACTCGCGCGACATCAGGCGTCCGGCCGAATCCTCGGGATACGACATCGAAGACTGTACCTGATGTTTCAGCTCGGGATCAAGTTTTTGAATAATGCTGTTTTGTTCGTTTTCGTCAAGGTGTTCCAAAATCTCGACGACTTCGTCAGAATCCAGTTCATTGGCAATTTTGACAATCTGCGGTTCGTTGAGGCTGTCAATAACCTGTTCCTGGACAACGTCGTTTAATTCCGGAAAAACTTCCGGATTGATTTTATCGCCCAGAATTTCCACCAGCTGGGTGCGCAAATGCAGCGGCAGCGCTTCAATAAGGTGCGCCAAATCATATTCCGACAATCCTTCGACAATTTTGCGGACATGAATCGCGTCATTTTCATGCAGGGCAATTTTAACTGATTTGACAAACTTCGGCCCCAGCCCCAAAATCGGAGCCTGCTCGCTGAGAAGTTTCTTTTTTTTCTTGAGAGTTTTGGATGACTTGGGAAGTAATTTACGCTTAACACGTTTGCTCATTGTGCCCTCCCTGACGTCATAATATGGAAATACTTGAGAAACTGTGGCCGTTGAAGCCGGCCAGTCTGAAAAGCTTTAATGGTGCGGTCAAGAAGACTCGAACTTCCATGGGCTTAGCCCACAACCACCTCAAGGTTGCGCGTCTACCAATTTCGCCATGACCGCATATAACATCAAAGCTGTGCTTACACATAAAGCAGAAATAAAAATAAATCAAGTTTTTTTTGCAAATGGGGAAAAGATTTTTGAAAAAACATCTGGAAACCGCACCCCATAAGAAAAAACGGATAACTTGCGCAGATAATAAGATTTTAGAACAAAAGCACCGGAATGTAAAAAAATACATGAGGACGCTTATGTTCGTAAAACCTGTATCAGGTGCCGGTTAGATGTTTTTTCCTTTTTTCTTAGGTTCGGTCAGCCCGCCCGTCACCACATATTTCAGCCCCTCTTCTACGCTCATCGAAAGCTCGATAACGTCTTCTTTGGGTACAAAAATCAGAAAGCCGGAAGTCGGGTTCGGTGTCGTCGGAATAAACACGCCAATCATTTCGCCCGGCAGATTCTCTTTTACTTCGCCTTTCAGTTCGGCGCTGACAAATCCCAAAATCCATATTCCCTTGCGCGGATATTCAAGCATAACGACCTTTTTAAAAGCTTGAGTTTTGCTTGAAAAGAATGTTTCAAACACCTGTTTTAACAATGAATAAACCGTTGATATCAGTGGCATTTTATACAGCAGCCACTCGCCCAGCCGCAAGAAGAAGCTTCCTAAAAATCCGGCCGCAAACATTCCCACCAGAATCAGCGCGACAACCAAAATAATCAATCCGATGCCGGGCACCGTAACCGGAAAAATATCATCAAACTTATATTGCGGCGGCAAAATCTGATTAACCAGGCGGTCAATCCAGAAAATAAATTTATAAGCCATGTAAAAAGTTATCGCCACCGGCGCCGTTACCAGAATGCCGGTAAACAGATAAGCCCGCAGCTTGGCGCCGAGCTTCATAAACACGGCGCGCTCGCGTTCCAGGCGGATACGTTTGATATTCAATGCTCTTTTTTTGACTTCAAAATCTTCTTTCGCCATTTTTCATCCTTAAACCTGCGCCAAATCAGACTTATCCGGCGCGCTTAATGTCTTCTATTATAAACTGTGCTTCGTTTCTGCCCTGCCATCTGTCGCGGCGCAATACGCCGACGACGTCAAAACTGTCGCCTTTGGCCGTCAGCATCGCCTGCCCGATGTCGTTGTCACCGACACGGAAAGCCATACCTTTCAGGCTGCCGCCGTTACCCGACGACAAAATACAGCGCACATGCCCGACACCGACCATGGCCGGCTTAATCAGGCGGACGTTTCTCAGTAAAATCAGCGGTTCTTTATTACCGGCGCCGTATGGTTCCAGCTTTTCAAGATAATCAATCATTTCGACATTGGCAGCGGCAGCATCCAAAACCGCGTCGATATCCAACACCGGCGTGATGGCTTCATCGCCGATTTTTTCCGCCACATAACGTCCGGCAAACTCGCGGAATTCCTCAATCTTATCTTCTTCCAAAGAAAAGCCCGCCGCCATCGTATGCCCGCCGCCCTTGGTCAGCAGCCCATTTTCTTTGGCGGCGATAATCAACGCCCCCAAATCGACTTGCGGAATGGAACGCGCCGAACCTTTGACCTCGTCCGCCTCGACAGACATCACGAAAGACGGCAGATTATACCGTTCCTTGAGCTTTCCGGCAACAATGCCGATAACGCCCTGATGCCAGTCTTTCCCGGCCACAAAGGCAATCGGATAAGCCTGCGGCGTTCCTTCCAGCATTTCCATGGCCTGCAGCAAAACATAATTCTCAATATCCTTGCGCGCAACGTTGTATTCATTCAGCTTATCCGCCCAAACCTGCGCCTGATAACCGTCTTTGCAGCACAACAGCTTGTGGCTTATGTCCGCGTCGCCGACCCGCCCGCTGGCATTAATCCGCGGCCCCAGCACATAGCCGAGATGAAACGCCGTCGGCATTTCGCTCAGACCGGCTTTGTCAATCAGCGCCGTCAGTCCGATGTTGTTGCGGTTGGCCATAATTTTCAATCCCTGCCGCACATACGCGCGGTTTAACCCTTTGAGCGGCACAACGTCGCAAACCGTCCCCAGCGCAACCAAATCGAGCCACTTCATCAAATCCGGCTCGGGACATTCCTGCGTATAAAATTTTTGGGTTCGCAGCTCGCGGTTGACCGCCACGACAGCTATAAACACCACGCCGACGGCCGCCATAAATTTTAAATAGGGATAATCGTTTTCCTCATCAAGGCGCTTGGGATTGACAACGGCATATATTTTCGGCAGTTTGGCTTCCGCCTCATGGTGGTCGATAACAATAACGTCCATCCCCTGAGCCGCGGCATATTCCAGAGGTTCAAACGCGGTTGTGCCGCAGTCGACGGTCACCAGCAGAGTCGCCCCTTGCGCCTTAAAATCGTTGACGGCCTGTATGCTCGGCCCGTAGCCTTCTTCCCTTTCTGGAATATGAATCAGGGGTTTAAGCCCGCAAGCCTCCAAAAACAAACGCAAAACAGAAGAAGATGTTGCGCCGTCAACGTCATAATCGCCGATAACGGCAACCTGTTCTTTTTCCGTAACGGCTTTGGCAATCCGCACGGCGGCTTTTTCCATATCTTTTAGAACATTGGGATTCGGCATCAGTTTCTGGATTTTGGGCTCCAGAAAATTTTCCGCCTCGTCGGGCGATACGCCGCGAAGCGTCAGAATTCGGGAAATTATATACGGCAGATTGTATTTCTGCATCAGCAGTTCGACCGTGCGGTCATCAGCCTGGGCAACTTTCCATAAATTGCCGCCGATTGACTTTTCTGTTTCTTCCGATGCTGACAAACATGTTCTCCGCTGATAGTAAGGTTTAAGATAAACAAAGCGGCTTGGCAGGCTGGCAACAAATATTTAAAGTTTGCAAAACCGCGCCAAGCCGCTTGAGATACTGCGTAAAAACGCCCTTAGTAATTGATGTAGATTTCGGCGCGCCTGTTCAGCCGCTCACCTTCAGGCATCACTTCCTGATAGGCGGGAGCTGAGTCAGACAAAGCTTCAACCACAATCTTGGAAGCCGGCATCCCGGCACGTTTCAGAGCCGCGGCAACATTCTGCGCGCGTTCAAGCGACACCTTAAAGTTGGCGAGTTTATGAGTGGCCGGGTCCGTATTGCGGGTGCGGCTGGAAGCATAACCGTATACGACGATAGTCGCATTATTCTTTTTGGCCGTGCGTACAACATCGCGCAGAGCTTTGTTGTATTGTGAATCAACGGCGGCGCTGCCGTTGGCAAAATAAACTGTTTCCAGACGGTAGCTGACGCTCGGAACATCCGGCTGCTCGTCGGCCGCAGCTGCGGTTTGCTGCGGTTTTGCGGGAATATCGATTTTATCGCTGCCGGTTTCGGTTTTCATTTCTTCGGCAACAACCGGTTTTGTCTGAGCGGCTGCCACTTTTTCGGTTTCATCAACCGGCTCCTCATCGTCTTCATAAGCGGCATTTTTGTTATCAGCCTTCAATGAACTCCCTTCTTTGGGCAGTTCGCGTTCAACCCGGCCGCCCTCGGCAATCACAACATCGTCTTCATCTTCGTCAAAATCCGGAAAAACGGCACTTGCGCAAGCATTCAGCAACATGGCCGATACGCAGATTCCGCCCCAAATCAACACATTTTTTAAACCAAACATAGTTTTTTCCCACTCAAAAAGTAACTCAGTTGCCCAAAAGATAACGTAATAATCACCATAACACAAGTGCAAAAACATAGTTTTGAGCAAAATTATTCGTGACTATCTTTGAATATTTATTTGTATTTCCGCAAAGTTATATTATAATCCGGATATTGTTTATTTTGGGTTAAGGAAAAAGCCATGACCAAATCCGCCGCCAAATCAGCATTGGACGTTGCCAACTGGTTTTTCAAAAAAGCCGAAGCATCCCGGATGTATCTGGAAGAAGACAAACTGCACCCCCTGATTTTTCTGGCTCAGGCGCACTATGCCCTCAAAAATGGCATGCAATATCTGATACCGGGCTTGTTTGTTTGCGACAATGACGGCTTTTTTGAGCCCAATCTCAAAAAGATACTCGAATTTGGCATGCCTCTGATGGGCGAACCGGAGCTTCCGCGCCATATAACGGAATTTCTTGAGCTTGTCTGGCATAAATACGCATCCAAAAACGCTTTCGAGCTTATCGGCATAATCAAAGATTCTCAGGCTTACCGCAAACACCATGTCAAAGACGAAACTGTTTTGCTGACGCTTGAAGACATGACGCAAAATTTCGGCACGCCGGCAGAACCCCAAACCGCCAAAAAGATTCGCATATCGCAAAACGGCCCGGTTGTCGTTTCGGAATGGCAGCCCCGCAAACTCAACGCGGCAAAAAAATCATAAACTAAGGAGAAAATATAATCATGCTCAAATACGCACAATTATTTTTAGCGGCGCTCCTGCTGGTCAGCTGCTCCTCAGAAGAAGAGCAAAAGCCGATGTCACCGCTGTTAATTCAGACAGCCAACGGCGATGTCCGTTTCTCGGTTGAAGTCGCCCAAACGCCGGAAGAACTTCAAAAAGGCCTGATGCACCGCACCAACCTCGGTTTCACCAACGGCATGATTTTCAGCATCTATCCGGTGCGCCCGACCGCCATGTGGATGAAAAATACCAAAATACCGCTGGATATGCTCTTTATTGCGCCGGACGCCACAATCAGCCTGATTAAGGAAAACGCCGAGCCGATGTCGGAAGAGCTGATTATATCGCGTGACCCCGTCCGCGCCGTATTGGAAATTAATGCCGGACAGGTCAAACGCCACGGCATAAAAATCGGTGACAAAGTCAATCACATGATTCTCAATAATATGCTCGACACCAAAACCCCCGGCCCCGACAACGGCGTCAACGCGCCCAAAGAAACGGCTGCGCCGCAGGCCGATATCCCGGTACCTCAGATGGGCAAAGTTATTCCCAAGGGCGGCATTGTTCCCAAAACAGGCGCCATTCAACCAAAAACCGGAGCAATTGTTCCCAAGACCGGAGCCATTCAGCCGAAAACCGGCGCAATCGTGCCAAAGACAGGAGCTGCCCCTGGCGGGATTGTTCCTAAAACCGGCGCCATTCAGCCCAAAACTGGCGTTGCCGCGCCCGGACAGCCGGCAGGGCCGATAAAACTCCCGGTTCCTGCCCCATAATTAAAAAGCCCCTTCGATAAGGGGCTTTTTTTATGGTTCGGTGCAAAATAGCCCGCCGTTGCGAGCATCCGCGCGGCTTCATGCCAAATTACAAATCGCAATTTTGTCAACCCCGCCCTTAATTTATAGTTGACTCTCACTGAGAAATAGCTGATAATAAGAATAGTCTTATATTCTTGTTTGAGGTACTTCGCCATGAACTATTTTCGTACTTTCCTGTCCCTTTCCGTTCTTACGCCTGGTCTCGTCTGGACCGTTTTCGACGCCCGCGCCCAGACCTGTACCCAGGCACCTTCATGTTCCCAGCTCGGTTACACCAAAACCGTGTCCCAATGTGCCGGTAAAAATATGATTAAGTGTCCCTTTGACACTTCCCTCGCTTATTGCGAGGACGGGCCGTCCTGCGCTTCTCTGGGT
>JAHALQ010000027.1 GCA_018362935.1 Pseudomonadota bacterium
TTGGCAGCTAGCTAACGCCCTTGGTCGCAGAGACATGTTTCGGCACCGCAAATCAGCAACCCGAAAAAAGCCGCCCTGAGGGACGGCTTTTGAGTGGAGCGGGTCACAGCTTGATGATGCCTCAACCTGCCAGGTTGCCGTGGCAGTGCTTGAATTTTTTGCCGCTGCCGCAGGGGCAGGGGTCATTGCGCGACACTTTGCCCCAGGTATTGGGGTTTTGCGGGTCAACTTCCTGTTTTCCGTACTGAAACGGAACTTGTTTTTCGGCAACCGGCGCTTGTGAACCGACCAGAGATTCCGGCGATTCGTGAATGGCCTGCATATTGGTGTGCTGCGGCGCGCGGGATTCGACAGTCGCGGCATCTTTATTCTGAATCACCGTGCGCAGCAGAATAAAGGTAACTTTTTCGCCAAGCTGGTTAAGCATGTCGGAAAACAGGTTGAAGGCTTCTTTCTTGTACTCGTTGAGCGGGTCTTTCTGGCCGTAGGCACGCAGAACAATAGTATGACGCATATAATCCAGCGTGGCAATGTGGTCTTTCCACAAAGCGTCAAGTTCTTGCAAAAGAACGGACTTTTCAACCAGACGGACAATTTCTTCCGGCACCTCGGAGTTTTTAGCCGCAAGGTTTTCGTCTATGGTGTCATTAATAAGGTCAACCAGTTTTTCACAATCCATTTCAGGCTCGTTAACCCATTTTTCGACCGGCAAATCGAGTCCTGAAAGGCGGGCGATATCCTGACGGATGTCTTCCGCCGGCCACTCGCGCGGCGCCGAACCGTACATAATCCGGGAATAAATCATATTGCGGATAATGTCATGGCGCATATCGGCGATTGTCTGCGAAACATCGTCGGCTTCCATAAGTTCGCGGCGCTGCTCATAGACGACTTTACGCTGGTCGTTCATGACGTTGTCATATTTAAGCAGGTTTTTACGAATGTCAAAGTTGCGTTCTTCAACTTTCTGCTGAGCTTTTTCCAAGGCTTTGCTGATCCACGGGTGAATCAGGGCTTCGCCTTCGGGCAGGCCGAGGCGTTGCAGCATGACACTCATGCGCTCGGAGCCGAAAATACGCATCAGGTCGTCTTCCAACGAAAGATAAAACTTTGAAGTTCCGGGATCGCCCTGACGTCCGGAGCGGCCGCGCAGCTGATTGTCGATGCGGCGGCTTTCGTGACGCTCAGTGCCAAGGATGTAAAGGCCGCCCGCTGCTTTGACTTTTTCTTTGTCAGCCTCGACTTCGGCTTTGATTTTTTCGCGCAGAGCGGCTGTCTGCTCGGGCGTTTCATCGCCTTTGAGGGCTTCTTTGAGGCGCATGTCGACGTTGCCGCCAAGCTGAATATCGGTACCGCGGCCGGCCATGTTGGTGGCAATCGTAATCGCGCCCGAAACGCCGGCCTGCGCAACAATGGCGGCCTCGCGCTCATGATGGCGGGCATTCAGAATTTCAAACTTGACGTTGGATTTGGCGCGCAGCAAATCGGCCACCAGTTCTGATTTTTCAATCGAAGTGGTGCCGACCAGAACCGGCTGGCCTTTTTCGTGACATTCAATGATAGTTTTGATAATGGCGTCGTATTTTTCCTTTTCAGTGCGGTAAATTTCATCATGCAGGTCTTCGCGCAGAACCGGGCGGTTGGTCGGAATTTCAACGCAGGTGAGGTTATAAATGTCATTAAATTCGGCTTCTTCGGTCATTGCCGTGCCGGTCATGCCGGACAGTTTGGGATAAAGGCGGAAATAGTTCTGGAAAGTGATTGAGGCGAGCGTCTGGTTTTCCGACTGGATTGTAACGCCTTCCTTGGCCTCAATAGCCTGGTGCAGGCCGTCGGAATAGCGGCGCCCTTCCATCATGCGGCCGGTAAATTCGTCAATAATAACGACTTTGTCGTTTTTGACGATGTAGTCAACGTCGCGCAGGTGCATTTTATGAGCGCGCAAGGCTTGGTTGACGTGGTGGACAAGGCTGACATTGCCGATGTCATACAAGCCGCCTTCCTTAATCAGCCCGACTTCTTTGAGCAGCGCTTCGACATGGCTCATTCCGGCTTCGGTCAGGGTTACGCTGCGGGCTTTTTCGTCTTTTTCATAATCGGCTTCAACCAGCTGCGGGATGATTTTGTTGACCAGAATGTATTTTTCGGATGAGTCTTCGGCGGCGCCGGAGATAATCAGCGGCGTTCTCGCTTCGTCAATCAGGATTGAGTCGACCTCATCGACAATCGCGTAGTTAAACGGGCGCTGCACCATGTCGGAGAGGCGGAACTTCATGTTGTCGCGCAGATAGTCAAAGCCGAGTTCATTGTTGGTGGCATAAAGAATATCGGCGTTGTAGGCGGCGCGGCGTTCTTCGTC
This sequence comes from Pseudomonadota bacterium, assembly GCA_018362935.1. GTDB lineage: Bacteria > Pseudomonadota > Alphaproteobacteria > RF32 > CAG-239 > CAZU01. Next base: position 2,360 of record JAHALQ010000027.1, read on the forward strand.
GTTTTTGTCGTGAATGATATAATCGACGGTCAGGCCGAGAAAACGGTATACCTGTCCCATCCATTCGGCGTCGCGTTTGGCCAGATAATCGTTGACGGTTACGATGTGGACGCCTTTGCCTTCCAGGGCATTGAGATAAGCGGCAACGGTGGCGACAAGGGTTTTGCCTTCGCCGGTTTTCATTTCGGCAATCTGGCCTTTGTGCAGAACAATACCGCCGATAAGCTGGACGTCATAATGTCGCTGTCCGAGCGTACGCTTGGCGGCTTCGCGGACAACGGCAAAAGCTTCGGGCAAAATATCGTCAAGCGTTTCGCCCTCTTTTAGGCGTTTGCGGAATTCATCCGTTTTGGCGCGGAGCTGTTCATCGGTGAGCGGGACGACGGATGGTTCAAAGGAATTGATTTTTTCAACGGTTTTGTATTGTTTGCGGACGTATCTGTCATTGGCACTGCCAAAAATTTTGCGTGCGAGCGAGCCTATCATGTGATTATTTTTCCTTATTTAAATATATACGTTAGTTTACATTTAGTGTTTTATGTCCGAGAAGTCAATAGTTGCTGACAACTTATACCGGATACGAAAAAAAAGTTGGAAATCGGGCAAGAATTATTATATAAGGGAAAAAGAATAATCTTTAACATGAGGAGAGAGTATATGAACAAAAAATATCTGGTTCTGGCATTGACCGGTATGGTTGTGTTTGCATCCAATGCGCAGGCCGAGGGCAAAAACGGCGTTGCCGCCGTCGTCAACGGCAAAGAAGTCAAGGTTGCGGATATGCGCGCGGCCTATAACAGCAACCCCGCAATTAAAAACAAAGCAAGCTTTGACGAGTTTTATAAAAAAACGCTGGATGTTTTTGTAGACGGCGAACTGGTCTATCAGGCCGCTGTGGAAGAAAAAATCATGGACACGCCGGAATACAAGACCCAGTTGAAACTGGCTCAGCAGGAGCTGGCGCGCAAGCTTTATCTTGAAAAGAAGGTTGCATCTCAGGTTAATGATGCTGAGGTCAAAAAGCTTTATCAGGAATACAAAACCAAATTTCAGTCCGAGAAAGAAGTTAAAGCCAAACATATTCTGGTTGACAGCGAAGCCAAAGCCAAAGAAGTTATCGGCAAGCTGAACAAAGGCGGCAGTTTTGACAAACTGGCCAAGGAATATTCCAAAGAGCCGGCTGAACTTGGCTGGTTTACCAAAAAAGTTATGGTTCCCGAATTTGCCGAAGCCGCATTTGACCTGAAGAAGGGCGCATATTCAAAAACTCCCGTCAAGACCCAGTTTGGCTATCATGTTATCATGGTTGAAGATGTCCGCGATTCCAAACCGGCGGCTTTGAAAGACGCAGAACCCCAGCTTAAAGCCATGGTTACCCAGGCAGCTCTGGCCAAGACGTTTCAAAGTCTGGGCAAAGATGCCAAAATTACCAAATACGACATTAAGGGCAACGTCATCGAATAGCTCCGAACTTTACGATAAAAACGCCCCTCATCCGGGGGCGTTTTTTTATGAATAAGCTTTGCGGTTTATGTCAGCAGCGTCAAAACCGCGCCGATAGAAAGCGGTATTGCCAGATTATCATCCAGTTCCAGCTGGTCTTCGAACAATTCGACGATTGTCGCCGCCGCGCAGGCAATCACACTGACATAAGTAAAATGAAAAATCGGCTCAAACATCATGTTAACGATTAATGCGCTGAGAAAAAAAGCATTTGTGCCTTCCAAAGATTTTTGTTTATAGATTTTGCGCTGCCCGATAGCTTTGCCGACCAGCGCCGCCATGGTATCCGAAACCAACATGACGGTCAGGGCGATAACAGCAATAGGCTTGATAAAGAATATCGTGCACATCAATGCCGAAGACAAAACGTAAATCCCGCCGCTCGGCACAAACCGTGCGCGGCTTCGTTCTTCGTTGCGCAGACTTTTGCCGAATATTTGGCAAAACGATATGCGCGCCCACTTCCAGCGCCGGAAATTGCCGTATTCAATAAGGACGTCACCGGCCAGCAAAACTGAAAACACCAGCAGCGAAATCCATGTCGGCGCAAAATAAATCAGCGTCGGAATCCACAGCGAACTGAGATGGATGGTTTTGCGGTAGACTTCCTGCCGATAGGACTTTGGCATGTTCGTTTCGATAGTCGTCCGGTATTCGTGCATTTTTTCAACAATTTTATCTTTGTTTTGCAAAAGGCGGCTCATCAGTGTTGTCCCGTATAATTTTTGTTTAATCAGAGCATACAGGCTTTGCCTTATTTTGCAAGTTTTTAAATTGGGCATTTTTACTCCTTGATATCCGGCTGTTGTCGTCACGGTTTATTTATGACAGCCCGAAAAAATATCAAGTGACGGAATATAATCTTTCGTGATTATTCCGGTCGCGCCCAGCAGGGAATGGAAAAAATTGTCATGCGACACGTTTTCTTTTTGTTTGCGCCGCAGGCAGTTCCTGTCGTAATTCATGTTACGGCGCGTCTTTTCCGGAATCCATACCAGAAACGGAACTTCTTTCTGATAAGACGGCGCGGTATCATAAGGGGCGGCGTGCAGGTAAATTCCGTTTTCTCCCAAAGATTCACCGTGATCGGAAGTATAAAAGACGATAACATTGTATTTATTTTGCAATTTTTTTAAATCTTCAAACAGGCGGCTCATCAAATGGCTGGTGTAAGCAATTGAATTGTCGTATGAATTTATTTTTTCTTGCCTCGCACAGGAAGATGCGGATGCATCTGCGCAGCCGGGGCGGAAAATATCAAAATCGGAAGGATAACGCTTGTGATAGGGGGTGTGGCTTCCTCCCTGATGAAGGATAATAACCGCGTTGTCATTTATTTCCGTAATTTTTTTTGACAAGTCCTTTTGAAGAACTTCGTCAAGACAGCCGCCGCCTCCGCAGAATTCTTCGGTGGTAATCCGGTTGCACACATCAAAACAGCCATAGTCATTCTCTCGCCATAAGACGTGATATCCGTTATGCGCCAGGGTGTCGAGGACATTTCCTTCGTACAATACTCTGCGCCATGCTCTCTTTTCCATAAAATCTTTCCGGTTATGGAAAGAAAAAAGGCACGGAACGGAAATGAGGGTTTGCGTTCCGCAGGCCTGCGCGGGCGGAAACACCAGCATATCGTCAATATACGGTTTCAGGGCTTTGTTGGTATCGCGTTTATAACCGTAAAGCGAAAAGTTTGCCGCACGCGCTGATTCGCCCAAAATAATAATAAAGACGTTTTTGCGGCCGTTGTCTTTCCAATAACGATTGAGCGTCCCTTCCAAATCCGTTTTGCGGGGAGCAAAAGGGTTGACGGCCAAATCGGCAAATGACATGCCCGATAATATATAATTTGTCGGCAGCAGGCTGAGCAGAATGTCGGGGTTTTCTTTCACAGGAAGCAGATGCCGGCCTGTCCACAACAGTCCGAGAAAACTGACCGCAGCCAGAAAAATCCGTTCTTTTATCTCGTCCCTTAACGGGGGCGTGACAATTTTTGTTCTGCACAGCAACAGCACGGGAATCAGCCCCGCAACATCTAAAAAAAAGAAAAAATCGGCATTTAAAAATGAACGGATTTCATTTGCACTGGCGGCAGCAAGGTTGTGTATTGTAAATTCATCTATAACAATGCCGTAATTTTTCATAAAATAAAAAGCCGCCGCATTTCCGACAATAAAAAAAGACATCAGAAATTTTGCCGCAGGTCGGACAAGCAGGACAGAATATAATATTATGAAAACAAAAAACAGAGCTGCCGTTGCACCGGCTATTGAAAACCATGCGTCGCTCAGTTTGTTTAAAAAAATATAATTGCAGCAAGCGGAGTACCCGGAAAAAATCAGTATAAGGGTTGCAGGCTGGCAGGACCATGAGAGTTTCTTAAAGTTCACTGATAGCTCCTATGAGAATCATTCGTATCATAATTCAGATAATTATATTAGTAAATAAATAATCAAAACGGTATGAATAAATTTATAGGTGCATTTGCGCAAGACAGTCCTTGCAAATCCTTTTTGTTTTGTTATAGTCGCATTCAGCCGGTATCAAGGAGGAAACATGTTCAAAAATTTTGACTTTCAGGAGTTTGCCAGCGCATTTTTTGTGTTATTTGCCATCATAGATATCATCGGCACCATGCCGATTATTATCTCGCTCAAAAAACGCGGCAAAAAAATCAACCCGCTTAAAGCGGCATTATTGTCTTTTGCCATGTTTATGATTTTCCTTTATGTCGGGGAAGCTTTTTTAAAACTGTTCAACGTTGACATATCTTCTTTTGCGGTTGCCGGCTCATTGATTATTTTCGTAATGGCTTTGGAAATGGTGCTGGATATACATATTTTCAAAGATACCGAAGATTCGCCGAAGGACTCGACCTTTTTTCCGATAGTCTTTCCGCTGATTGCGGGAGCCGGAGCGTTGACGACGCTGTTGTCAATCCGTTCGCAGTTTCACAGCATTAACATAATTCTGGCCGTTGCCGCCAATATGGCCGTTGTCTACGGTGTTCTGCGTTTTGCCAAAAAAATTGCGGCGCTGCTCGGAGCCGGCGTCATTTATATGATTCAAAAATTCTTCGGAATTATTCTGCTGGCCATTTCGGTTAAGCTGTTTACCACCAATCTGACCGAAATTATTGAGGGATTTATCCACCGCGCGGGCTAGTCTGGCCGAATATTCCGTTTCCCGAAAAACTGTAAGCGTCGCTTTCGCTGATGATGATATGGTCGAGAAGCCGGATTCCGATAGTCGTGCAGGCTTCTCTTATCTGCATTGTAATCTGCGTGTCGGCCGTTGAAGGTGTAACATTGCCGGACGGATGGTTGTGCACCAGAATAATCGCGCTTGCCTTGTTGCTCAAAGCCGCTTTAATTACCTCACGCGGATGCACCGAAACCATGTTGATGGTGCCTTTCTGCATCAGTTCCTGCTTCATGACCTGCAATTTGCTGTTGAGATAAATGATATGCAGTTCTTCAACGTCCGAAAATGCCATCGTGGCGCGGCAATAATCGATTAAGGCATCTGTTGTCAGCAAAACGGGCAGCTCCGATTCGCGCAAATTCTGCCAAGATGTGCGTTCAATTGCCGCCACGATAATCCTGAAAATCGTATAAGCGCTGTCTTTAATCCCGTCGATTTTGAACAATTCTTCTTTCGGCGCATTGATAACCCGTGCAAAACTTCCGAATTTGCGGATAAGATTTTTAGCAATCGGTTTGACGTCGCGCCGCGGAATCGCGGTCGTCAGCAGCAGTTCAAGAAGCTCATAATCAGGCATATCTCTTCCGCCGCCGAGCAGAAAGCGCTCTCTCAGGCGTTGGCGATGACCGAGATAATCAGGTTGAGTATTGCTGTCAGTCATGTAGTCCCTTTTAATAATAAGTTTGTTTAAATGCTATACGGAGGTTTGTCCAGGCCTTTGGGCGAATAGGTAAAGACTTCGTATCCGTCTTTAGTGACGGCCAGCGAATGCTCAAACTGCGCCGACAGGGTTTTGTCGCGGGTTGTGGCCGTCCAGCCGTTTTGCAGAATGATAGCCTCTTTTTTGCCGATGTTAATCATCGGCTCAATTGTAAAAAACATGCCTTCTTCCAGCAGCGGGCCAGTGCCTTTGCGTCCGCAGTGCATGACGTTTGGTTCATCATGGAAAACCTGTCCCAGCCCGTGCCCGCAGAACATGTCGACTACCGAATAGCCGTATTTATGGGCATATTCTTCAATGACGGCGCCGATATCGCCGAGCCGCGCGCCCGGTTTGACAACGTCAATCCCGCGCATCAGGCATTCATAGGTAACGTCGCACAGGCGTTTGGCCTTGATTTTGGGCTCGCCCGCATAATACATGCGGCTGGTATCGCCGTACCACCCGTCGAGGATGACGGTAACGTCAATATTGGCAATATCGCCTTCGGCCAGCTTGCGTTCATAATCGGGAATCCCGTGGCAGATGACGTGGTTGATGGAAATGCAGGTCGATTTCGGATAGCCGCGGTAACCCAGGCATGCCGGAATGGCGCCGTGGTCTTCGATAAATTTGCGGCACAAATCGTCAAGTTCCCCGGTGCTGACGCCGGGTTTGACAAACGGAGTGATATAATCCAGACATTCGGCAGCCAGTTTTCCGGCTGCGCGCATTTTTTCAAAATCCTCTTTATTATCGTGGATAACCACGCCGTCATTTCTTTTGTATGACACTTCAAAAGCCTTTCTTTAGTATGTTATTTCTATTTTTTCAGCGATGCTCACATTCGTTTTATCGACATTACAACCATAAGAGATAAACTTCAATCCGTTTTTTGCTTCTTCAAACAGTTTTGCCGCGGCCACCGGCGCGGCATTCCACACAAATTTGGCCTCAAAGCAGTTGTTCTGCGGCACAATCATAAAAACGTATGTTTCATGTCCGTTGGCGCGCAGTTTGCGCATTTCTTCAAACATTTCAATTTCAAAAAAGTCGATGCCGATTGGAAAAATCGCTTTGCCGCCCTGATAACCGTAAAGCGTGGTAATAAAGACGAAGCATTTGCCGCCGCTCGTGTCCGTAAGTTCGAAATGGATATGGGGCAGGTGGTCGTCAGGCTCAATCCGGCGGCAGTCGGTGTATCTGGCAAATTCGCTGATAACCTTACTGCCGAAAGCTTCCTTAAACAGGCGTTCTTCATAGCGCGGGCTGGTAAAAATCAGGCGTCCGTCTTTGTTAATATATTCAATTTTGTATTTGATAATCCGGTTTTTGTTGGTGGAGCGCTTAACCAGAACTTCCATTCCGTCGGTGCAGATTGAGTTAATTTCCTTGCGCGCGCAAAAAGCCGGGACAACCGAGTCATCCGACAGCTTAATATCAATAATCATGGAGTTGTATCGTTTGACCACGGTAGCGGGAAACAATGGATGGCGGTATTTCAAAACAGGTTCTCCGTATCTCGCTGTTAAATTCATATAATAATATCCGACTTTGCAGTTTTGGCAAGAACAACTGTTGTTTTAAATCAAAAAAAGAGTAGACAGCGGTGCAACTTTGCTCTATTAATCAGAGGTTAATATTTTTTATTTTTTGGGAAGTAAAAATGACTGCAAGCGTAAAACAAATCAGAAACACTTTTTTGAACTATTTTGCCAGGAACGGGCATAAGATTATCCCGTCATCTTCTCTGGTTCCGAACAATGACCCGACCCTGATGTTTACCAACTCGGGTATGGTTCAGTTTAAAAACATTTTTACCGGCAACGAAACCGCGGCGTTCAAACGGGCGACAACTTCCCAGAAATCCGTCCGCGCCGGCGGCAAGCACAATGATTTGGACAGCGTCGGCTATGACGTCCGCCACCATACGTTTTTTGAAATGCTCGGCAACTTTTCGTTCGGCGACTATTTCAAGGAAGAAGCGATTAATTATGCCTGGGAACTGGTTACCAAAGAATTTTGTATTCCCAAAGACCGCCTGGCCGTCACCGTATTTCATACCGATGAAGTTTCGCGCAACATCTGGCGCAAAGTATCCGGCCTGCCGGAAGACCGCATTATAGGCATCAAGACCAAAGACAATTTCTGGCAGATGGGCGATACCGGTCCCTGCGGCTACTGTTCCGAAATCTTTTATGACCACGGCGAACACGTCTGGGGCGGCTTGCCGGGCACGCCCGAAGAAGACGGCGACCGCTGGATTGAAATCTGGAATCTGGTATTTGACGAGTTTGAGGATTTGCCTGACGGCTCGCGTATTGAACTGAAACAGAAATGCATTGATACCGGCATGGGGCTGGAGCGTATTTCGGCAATCTTGCAGGGCGTTCACTCCAATTACGATATTGACTTGTTTCAAAATATTATCCGCGACATTGCCGATATTGCCAATTCTGATCCCAAAGGCCCGTTACAGTCATCGCATAACGTCATTGCCGACCACCTGCGTTCGGCGTCTTTCCTGATTGCCGACGGCGTGCTGCCGTCTAATGAGGGCAGGGGCTATGTCCTGCGCCGGATTATGCGCCGCGCCATGCGCCATGCCCACATGCTCGGCGTCAAAGAACCGATGATGTATAAACTGCTGCCCTCGCTGCAGCGCGAAATGGGCGAGGCATATCCTGAATTGTATTCGGCCGAAGCCTTGATTAAAGAAACGATTAAGACCGAGGAAGAACGCTTTATCAAGACCATGGAAAAAGGTTTGAAGCTTCTCGATGACGAAACTTCCGCTCTCAAAGCCGGCGATACGCTGCCCGGCGAAACGGCTTTCAGGCTTTATGATACTTATGGCTTCCCGCTGGATTTGACCGAAGACGCGCTCAAACTGCGCGAAATCAAAGTCGATACCGACGGCTTTAACGCCGCCATGGAACGCCAGAAAGCCGAAGCTCGCAAAAACTGGGCGGGATCAGGCGATGCCGGAACCGAAAAAATCTGGTTTGAGCTTCAGGATAAGCTCGGCAGCACCGAATTTGTCGGTTATAATACCATGGCATCTGACGCTGTTGTCACGGCTCTGGTTCAAAACAATATGTCTGTCGATTCTGTCAGCGGCGGCGAATTCAGCCTGCTGGCCAACCAGACCCCGTTTTATGCCGAAATGGGCGGCCAGGTCGGCGACAAGGGCAGGATTGTCAGCGACAAGTTTGAAGCCGAAGTTATCGATACCAAGAAAAAACTCAACGGTTTGCATGTCCATGTCTGCAAATTGCTGCGCGGCTCGGTGAATGTCGGGGACAGCGCGTCTTTCCGCGTCGATGTTCAAAATCGCCGCAACATTCAGGGCAACCATACCGTAACGCACTTGCTGCATAAGGCGTTGCAGAAAAAGTACGGTAAGAATGTCACGCAGAAAGGTTCGTATGTTGCGCCCGACCGCATGCGTTTTGACATTGCTTATAACAGGCAGATTCCGGAGTCCGAAATCCGCGAGCTGGAAAATGACGTTAATGATATGATTCGCGCCAATTATCCGGTTACGACCAAACTGATGAGCCAGGAAGAGGCTGTCAAAGCCGGAGCCATGGCCTTGTTCGGTGAGAAATACGGCGATGAAGTTCGCGTTGTCTGCGTCGGTGACGGCGTATCAATGGAACTTTGCGGCGGAACACATGTTCACAGCACCGGAGATATCGGCTATTTTAACATTGTCAGCGAAGGCGCGATTGCCGCCGGCGTACGCCGGTTGGAATGTGTCAGCGGCCCCGGCGCCGAAAAATTCACGCAGGATGTGGAAGACAAACTGCACCGCGTCGGCCAGGCTTTGAAGTCAGGTTTTAACGATATTGAAGCCCGAGTTGCCCAGCTGCTGGAAGAGAAAAAAGAACTTGAAGTCAAGCTGTTTGAGCTTAAGAAAAAGTTTGTCAGCAACAAGGCGGCAGATAATCCTAATAACTATGAAGACGTCAACGGCGTCAAGTTCGTGTCGCGTATTCTCGAAAATATCGAAACTAAAGAATTAAAGGCTTTCGTTGACGAGATTAAATCGCAGTATCCGAGCAATCTGGTCGTGGCCTTCTTTACGGTCAATGACGGTAAAGTGTCGGTTGTTATCGGCGTAACCGATGACTTGACCGGTCGCGTTTCCGCTGTCAATCTGGTCAAGGCCGTTGCGCCGTTTGTCGGCGCGCAGGGCGGCGGCGGCCGTCCCGACATGGCGCAGACCGGCGGTACTGACGCCTCAAGGCTGGATGTTGCGATAGACGCAATCAGAAAAGCGATAGTCTAGTTTTTATATCCCCGGTAATCCCGGGGATATTTTTTTACGTTTGCTGTTTTCCAAAATTTTTCATTATTACGCAATTTGTGCTTATTGATTTATAATTGACTTTCATATAATGGTTGTTGTATACAAACTATAACAATCTTAAATTGAGAGGACTGGTTATGAAGAAATTAGCAATATTGTTGACATTTATAGTTGCCGGCTGCGGAAGTATTTTTAACGGCTCTAGTCAGGACATGTCTTTTGATTCCAACGTAAAAGGCGTCGAAATATATCTTAATGGGATGAAGGCGTGTAAAACTCCTTGTGTCTATCCTTTGGATCGTTCGTCTTCTTCCGTTGTAATATCTGCAAAAAAGAAGGGATATGAAGAGCAGCAGCAAATTATCAAATCCAATTTAAGCTCAGTTGCGATTCTAAATTTGACCTTCTGGCCCAGCTGGCTGACAGATGTGGCAACGGGCGGAATGTGGCGCTACAATCGTGACGGCATTTATATTGATATGGAAAAAAACAACGTCAAGCAAGCCGAACTTGCGACAATCAAACGGGATGTTGCTATAAGGCGCTTCGCATTGTTGGGCTATGGTGATTTGAAACTTGAAGCCTCAACGGGTCATGCCGGAAATTATATTCAGGCACTTGCAGAACTGAGTGGCAAAGATACGGAACATTTAATTCGGGAAATTAATGCTTCTGCAAGTGAAGTCACTTTGGCTCACAGGTTGACTGGAGTAAAATAATAACTTAATTGCTAAAAAAGCCTTCTAACAAAACGGCACCGCGCCATTAAAAAAACCTCCGTATGGAGGTTTTTGGGTAAAATGGCGGTTCGTTATGTAACGATTGCATCGGACAAGTCCTCGCAATCTAACAACCTCACGTCGTTTGTTTTGTAAATTCGCAGCGGTTGCTGTCGCTTTCCTTGCTCATTAACAAAACGGCACCGCGCCCATAAAAAAACCTCCGGATGGAGGTTTTTTTTATGTATGGAGGTTTTTTTAATGGCGCGCCCTAGACGATGAGGTACTCCCGCAAGGGCGGATCCTCCTTGCGTCGTAAGCCTCGCGCTTCATAAAATCGCGCTCGCCAACTATCCGCTTCGAACTCCGTTCGAACCGAAGGGCACAAGACATTTACAACAAAACCCCGGCTATGCGGGGTTTTGTTGTAAATGGCGCGCCCTAGACGATTCGAACGTCTGACCCACAGCTTAGAAGGCTGTTGCTCTATCCTGCTGAGCTAAGGGCGCCTGAAATGTTATAAACTGACTGTCTAAATCTCATATTTTAGCCTTTTTGTCAATATGTTTTATCAATATTTAGCGCTGTCGCAATTATAAATAGTGGTTATTTCTGTGCTTATACACAATTTAGTTGCGAATTAATTAAATTACACTATAATCAGAAATGCAGATGTGAGTTACATCTGCGGAGTGTCGAAACTTCACACAAACAAAGTACACATCTCCTCTGTGGGGGAGCTGCCGATATAAGCATTTTCATATGTCGAATAAGGCAGACTGTGTTTGTGCAGTTTCGAACTCCCCGCCTTTAGTTTGTAAAGGCGGTTTTGTTTTATAATAAGGGTAAAACATGTAAAAAAATAAGTTGCTATTGACACGGCAGCTCCTTATACTGGCAAAAATTGCATTATCGTTTTGCCTTTTATATTGCCGAGATAGTGCAAAATGCTGGAACCCGGAGGCAGGGTTCGAGAGGAAGCGAAACTCCTCTTAAACTAACACCAACGGAGGTACCGGTATAACTTGCGTATATCGGTATCTCTAAGGGTAGAAATACCCATTCAGCAAGATTATCTTTCCATATGGGGGATAGTTTTATGCAAGTCTATACTTTTATAAAGTATGGGCGGCTGGCCGTTGGCAGCTTGTTTCGCAGAGCATATACTGTCTCCCGCTTCTTGCGGAGGTATGTATCATCAGCAAAAAAGCGGTTAAAAAACCGCTTGTTATGCGTTATCCTTTTCCTGTCTTTTTAAAATCTGCATTGCGGGCAGTGCTGGCAGTCCTCAATTTGGATATTACTGTGCTCAATGCCGAATTCATCATGCAGAAGCTTGGCAGCTTTGTGGGTAAGTTCCAAATTGTCTGCTTCCAAATGGCATTCCAAAGCCACATCATTTTCATTGACGCACCAGATATGGACATGGTGAACGCCGCGCACGCCTTCCATATTTTCCAGCGCCTTGATGATTTTTTGTGTATCAATGCCGTCCGGCGCCGCATTCATTAAAATGTTGACCAGCCGCGGAAAGGACAATACCGACTGATAAATCATATATGCGGCAATTATCAGCGCAACCAGCCCGTCCATCCAGTAAATATTAAGCCAGATAACAAACAACCCCGATACGATTACGCCGATTGACCCGAGCGCATCGGCCAGATTATGCAAAAATACCATCCGCATGTTGCTGTTGCGGTCGGAGCCGTGGTGCGAAAGTTTGGCAGTTGCCGCATCGATAACCAACGCCAGAATAGACACCCAGATAATTATGCCGCCTTCTATCGGTTCAGGGGCAATCAGCCGTCCGATTCCTTCGACAACCAGATAAATTCCGGAGATAAACAGTAATATAAGGTTGACAAAACCGCCGATAACTTCCGCGCGCTTAAATCCGTATGTATACTTGCTGTCAGCTTTTTTGCGGCCGACCTTAAAAGCGATAACCGCGATAAGAATCGAAAAGGCGTCGGATGTGTTATGCAGGGCGTCGCCGATTAAGGACACGCTGCCTGCGATTATGCCGCCTATAATTTCGACAACCGAAAGCAGCATGTTGATTAAAAACGAAATAAACAAATATTTGACGGTCTTTTCGCTGATTTCGCCGTGGTGGTGATGTCCGGCTCCGTGTTCATGGCAATGGCCGGTATTATGTTCATGATTATGATGCTGTTCTGACATTTTTTTCCTTTCGGTTATACCTCATACGGGTATTAAATATACCCAGCAGGGGTATGTGTCAAGAATAAAATTACGCCTTATAGGTTTTCACACTGTCGTCTTTTTCAAACAGATATAACAGTGTTTTCAAAGCTTTTCCACGTTCGCTTTCCAATTGAGGGTCGGTTTCCAATATCATTTTGGCATCCTGATTGGCAATATGCAGCAAATTTTTATGCACGCTCATATCGGCAATCCGGAAAACCGTAAAACCGCTTTGCCTTGTGCCGAGAATCTCGCCGCCGCCGCGCAGTTCCAGATCTTTTTCGGCAATTTCAAAACCGTCTTCGCTCTGCCGCATGATATTAAGCCGTTCTTTGCCGGTTTCGCTTAAGGGGTGCGCATAAAGCAAAATACAGGTTGAAGCCGCACAGCCGCGTTTGATACGTCCGCGCAGCTGGTGCAGCTGGGCAAGCCCGAAACGTTCGGCGTGCTCTATAATCATGATTGTCGCTTCCGGAACGTTGACGCCGACTTCAATGACGGTGGTTGCGACCAACAGCGATATTTCGCCTTTTTTAAAGCGTTCCATGACCGCGTCTTTGTCTTTTTCTTTCATTTTGCCGTGAACCAGCCCGACTTTGTCGCCGAATATTTTTTGCAGGCTGGCAAAGCGTTCTTCCGCAGCGGCCAAGTCAAGCTTTTCCGATTCGTCCACCAATGGGCAGACCCAATAGGCTCTGGCGCCTTCTGTCAGTTTGCGCCGTAGTCCGGACACTATTTCCGGCAGTTTTTCAATCGGCATAACCCGGGTATCGGTCGGCTGCCGCCCTTCGGGCATCCGGTCGATTTTGGAATATTCCATATCGCCGTAGGCGGTTAATACCAGCGTTCGCGGAATCGGTGTTGCCGTCATCACCAGAATGTCGGCCTGATTGCCTTTTTCGGACAGGCTGAGCCGCTGATGCACGCCAAAGCGGTGCTGTTCGTCCACCACGACAAAGGCGAGGTCTTTGAAAATGACATTTTCCTGAAACAGCGCGTGCGTGCCGATAAGAATGTTGATTTTTCCGGCCTCAAGGTCTTCAAGGATTTTGGCGCGCGCTTTGCCTTTAATCCGTCCGGTCAGAAGTTCTGCCCGCAGGCCGATGTTTTCGAGCAGCGGCGCGATTGTTTCCAGATGCTGCTTGGCCAGTATTTCGGTCGGTGCCATGATTGCCGCCTGCGCGCCGCACTCCACGGCGTTGAGCATCGACAGCAGCGCCACGATTGTTTTGCCGCTGCCGACATCGCCCTGCAGCAGGCGCAGCATGCGGAATTTGGCGGCCTGGTCGGCATAAATTTCATCCAGAACTTTTTGCTGGGCAGAGGTCAGGGCAAAGGGCAGGACATCAAGAATTTTTTTGCGCAGCATGCCGTTGCCGCGGATTTCGCGTCCGGGCTGCTTTTTGACTTTTTGGCGGACAATTGCCAGCGCCAGCTGGTTAGCCAGCAGCTCGTCATAAGCCAGCCGCGAGCGTTCGGCATTCCACGGCTCAAGGTCTGAGGCGTATTTAGGGTGGTGAGCGGCCGTCAGGGCTTCTCTAAAACTTTTCCAGTTTTGCCGGCGGCGGAATTCCGCGTCCAGCCACTCGGGCATTTCGGGCACGCGTTTCAGGGCCTGCAAAATAAATTTATTGAGCATTTTATTGGTAATGCCGGCAGTCAGCGGATAAACCGTTTCTTTTTTCATGTCTTCGGTAAATTGTTCCGGCTTCAGAATAAAATCCGGATGCGGCATCTGCCAGCGTCCGTTGAAACTTTCGAGTTTACCGCTGATAATGCGCGTTGCGCCGACGGGCAGGTTCTTGTTTATTGAATCGGCATAGACTTTGAAAAAAATCAGTTCCAGCTGCCCGCTGTCGTCTTCGACAATCACGCGGTAGGGCTGGCGGTTGGTTTTGGGGGCAATATGCTCGACAATGCGCACTTTAAGCGTACAGATGCGCCCGGCGACAGCTTCGGCCAGTTTGGGGCTGTATGTGCGGTCGACAATCCCGGACGGCAGATGCCACAACAGGCAGGCGATTTTGTCGCTGCCGAGAAGGTTGCTTAAGAACTTATGCGCTTTGTCGCCGACGCCGTTCAGGTTGGTCACGCTCGCAAACAGGGGATATAATATTTCCGGACGCATAAATTCCTCAAAAAAGTAGTTGCTATACTGTTGAGATTGTATATATTTTATCTCAATAAGTAAATACCAGAATAAAAAATGCTACACGATATTAAATATTTGGGCGGTTACACGCTTTCTTCGGTACCTGACGGATATGATTCCTTTCTCGTGGGGCAGTTTGCGCTTTCTTCCCCGCGCAGCATTGTTTATATAGCCAGTGACGGCAATGCTTTGGCGCGTGCCGCCGCCGTTATGGAATATATGTATCCGCAGCTGGAAATCCTGCGTTTTCCGGCATGGGACACGGTTCCGTATGACCGTGTTTCGCCAAACAGCGCGATAATGAGCGAGCGCGTCGAAACCTTGTCCAAACTGGCGCTTAACCCGCAGCCCAAAAAGCCGCGCGTGATTGTGACCAGCGTCGGCGCGGTGTTGCAAAAACTGCCTCCGTCAAAAATTTTTCTTAACTCGTCGCGTGAAGTTTCTATTGGTAATAAACTGGATTTTAACGATTTTCTGCATTATGCGAGTATTAACGGTTATACCCGTGTCGAGCAGGTGATTGAGCAGGGCGAATACGCTGTCCGCGGCGATATTATCGATATATTTCCGGTCGGGCGGACAGAACCGCTGCGTATAGATTTGTTTGACGATGAGATTGAACGCATCCGCACTTTTGATGCTGTCAGCCAGCGCACGACCGGAGAAATAAAATCCTATATGTTTCAGGTCGTCAATGAAGTCATTCTAGACGCCAATACCATAAAGAATTTCCGCTCGGCCTACCGCGAAGCCTTTGGGGCGGCTTTTAACGAAGACGAGATTTACGAGGCTGTTTCCAACGGCAAAAAATACCTGGGTTATGAAAACTGGCTGCCTTTTTTCTACGCCGATGCGCTGCCTTCATTGTTTGACTATCTGCCGGACGCTTATATTATTGCCGGCAAGAATATTGAAGACGCCGCCCGTTCCAAGAGCGAGAGCATCGCCGACTATTATCAGGCGCGGCTTGAGGCTTTGAGCGTCAAATCGGCGGCAGAAATAGATGTCTACCGTCCGGTCAAGCCGGAACTGTTGTATCTGCGCGAAAACGAGTTTAGAGATATTCTTGAACATCGTCAGGCCGTGCATTTGACTAATCTGAGCCTGCCCGAGGCAGAAAAGGTGCATAACTGCGAAGTTCTGCCCGTTCGCAATTTTTCCAGCGCGCATAATGCCGGCGCCGCCAAAGTTTATACCGAGCTTAAAGATTATCTGGCTGAATACGGCAAAGCGAGAAGAATTATCGCCTGTTATTCCGAAGGTTCGCGCGAACGCCTGCTGACCCTCATGAACGAATATGAGATTCCCAATCTCGGCTTTGCCGAAAGCTGGGATGAAGCGCTCGAAAAAGCCAAAAAGAAAATTGTTTTGGTTGTTATGCCCCTGCCGCATGGTTTTAAAACCGCCGATTTGATTGTTATTGCCGAGGCGGATATTCTCGGCGAGCGGCAAAATCAGCGCAAGACCAAAAAAGTCACGTCCAAAGATTTGATTGCCGATATATCGGCGCTGAATGTCGGCGAACTGGTTGTGCATATCGAACACGGCATCGGCCGCTTTATGGGGCTGGAAAACATTACCGCCGGCGGCGCGCCGCATGACTGCCTGAAAATTGTTTATGCCAACGATGCCAAATTGTTTGTTCCGGTCGAAAATATCGATGTCGTGTCGCGCTATGGCATTGAGGACGACAATATTGAGCTGGATACGCTGGGCGGCATGGCCTGGCAGGCCAAAAAGGCCAAAGTCAAACAGCGCATTAAGGACATTGCCGAGAAGCTGATTAAAATCGCCGCCGAGCGGCAGCTCAAAAA
Source organism: Pseudomonadota bacterium (assembly GCA_018362935.1). Lineage (GTDB taxonomy): Bacteria > Pseudomonadota > Alphaproteobacteria > RF32 > CAG-239 > CAZU01. The sequence continues at coordinate 18,978 of JAHALQ010000027.1, forward strand.
GGCCGATTGTTTTGCGCCGCCGCAAGGGTTGTTTGACGACTTCTGTTCGCGTTTTCCGTATAACGAAACCGATGACCAGCTCAATGCGATTGCCGACGTCATGGCTGATTTGAACGCGGCCATACCCATGGACAGGCTGGTCTGCGGCGATGTCGGTTTCGGCAAGACCGAAGTGGCTTTGCGCGCGGCTTTTGCGGTTGCCGCTTCCGGCGCGCAGGTCGCGGTGATTGTGCCAACCACGTTGCTTGCCCGCCAGCATTATCTCAATTTCAAACAGCGGTTGGAAGGCTTCCCGATACGTGTCAAAATGCTTTCCAGGCTGGTAACGCCCAAAGAAGCCGCGCTGACCAAGCAGGGGCTCAGGGATGGTTCGGTCGAAATTGTCATCGGCACGCATTCGCTGCTGTCCAAAGATATTGAATTTTGCAACCTCGGCATGATTATTGTCGACGAGGAGCAGCATTTCGGTGTCGCCCATAAGGAAAAGCTCAAACAGCTCAAGTCTGATGTCCATGTCCTGACGCTCACCGCCACGCCGATACCGCGGACGCTGCAGTTGTCGCTGACCGGAGTCAAACAGCTGAGCATTATCGCCACTCCGCCGGTGGACAGGCTGGCAGCGCGTACTTTTGTCATGCCGTTTGACAAGGTCATGATTAAAGAAGCCATATATCGCGAGAAATTCCGCGGCGGCCAAACCTTTTTCGTTTGTCCGCGGGTGTCGGACATTGCCGGCATGGAACGCGAACTGCGCGTGCTGGTGCCGGATATTAAAATTTTGGTTGCGCACGGCCAGATGCCGGTCAAACAGCTCGAAGACGTTATGACCGATTTTGCTGACGGCAAAGCCGATTTGCTGCTCTCGACAACAATTATAGAATCGGGTATAGATATGCCGACGGTAAACACCATGATTGTTCACCGCGCCGACATGTTCGGGTTGGCGCAGCTGTATCAGCTCAAGGGGCGCGTCGGGCGCGCCAAACTGCGCGGCTACTGCTATTTCACCGTGCCGCCCAAAAAACAGCTAAAACCGATTGCCGAGCGCCGTTTGAGCATTTTACAGGCGCTGGATACGCTGGGAGCAGGCTTCTCTCTGGCCAGTCACGACATGGATATCCGCGGTTCAGGTAACGTTTTGGGCGAGGAGCAGTCGGGGCATATCAAAGAAGTCGGCATTTCGCTGTACCAGCACATGCTGGAGGAAGAAATACTGCGCCTGCGCGCCGGCTCTCTGGATGAACAGAAAGCCAAGCAGCTGGAAGACTGGTCGCCGCAAATTACCACCGGCATTCCGATTATGATTCCCGAAAAATACGTGCGCGATTTGGGCGTCCGTTTGGGGTTATACAAACGTATCGGCGAGCTATCCGATAACGTAGAAATCGCCGATATGCGCGAAGAACTGATAGACCGTTTCGGGCCGTTGCCGGAAGAGGTGGATAATCTTTTGAAAACGGTAGAAATCAAATTGCTGTGCAAAGCCGCCAACATTGACAAGGTTGATGCCGGCGCCAAAGGGATACTCATCAGCCTGCGCAACAATATCTTTGCCAAACCGGACAAATTGATTGAATTCGTCGCCACCCAGTTCGGCGCCGTAAAAATCCGTCCTGACCAAAAACTGTTTATCGAAAAAGATTTGTCGTCTTATAAAATCCGCGTCGAAACCATCCAAAAATACGTCGCCAAAATCCGCAGCTTGCTGCAATAAATCATTTCTTTTTTCTGCCGGCGTAGATAAAGACGTTGGCGGAATAGTTCTGCGGCGTAACCGTGCTTGAACGTCCGTAGATGGAATTGGAGTTTGAAGCAGAAAACGAATATCTTGCGCCGTGAGGTGTCCAGCTTTGTCCTTGTGTTCCTGCGGTCATGCTTCGAGTAAAGGCGCCGCTTGTGGAGGCACCGTGTTGATTATTGCTTAAATATTGAACATTGCTTACAAAAAAACTTCCTGTAATATTGGGCAGCCCGGCCTGTTGTGCGGTTTTAAGGTTTGAGGCATAGGAAGTTGCGGCGGCTTTGAGGAAGTATCCGGAGTAATTGGGCAGATAAGAACCAAACGAGCCGCTGATAGCGGAATAAAGCTCAGGATACTGCGAGGAAGAATAAGAGCGCCCGTTACACAGCAGCCAGCCGTTATGGTCGGATGTGCGGAGCGAATACTTCAAATCTCCGGGAGAAGCTTCAAAGTCGCATTTTCCTTTAGTACTGTCCGCCGGGCATTTGACATAAGAACCGGGACATTCGGAAATCGTATCGGTAAAACCCAGAGAAGCG
>JAHALQ010000010.1 GCA_018362935.1 Pseudomonadota bacterium
ATGCAACCCGTGCCCGAATTTGGGCAAATACACGGCGGCGCAGTGTACAAACATGGGTGCGACAACATCAGCCTCTAATCTGGAAGCCTGCTCGGAGAAATATACCTGCTGCACCGGAACATCCGGCAGCTGCCCGGCTGGCAATGTCTGCGACACTTCCGGAAAAGTTTGTTCCGGGCAGTATGTGTCAAATGGTTGCCAAGTTGGCAAATACAGCATGACGGCTTGTTATATTTCGGGCGGTGTCAATTACGGGCCGCCGTCGATGTGGACAGCTGCCAATATGGGATTGTAACGCTTAAGCAAGGAGAAAAACAATGGTAAATTACAAGTATATTCTGGCAGCGGGAACGGCGGTATTGCTGCCGATAAGCGTTGCGGCCGACACCTGCTCTACCCTGCCGAGCTGCGCATCAATCGGCTTTACTTACTCGGCGGCTGACTGCGGCAAACTGAAAAAACTCAAATGCCCGTTCGGCGACGCTTATTTCTGCTCGGGCAACAACTGCAAATCGGTCAGTGTCAGCAGTACCGAAAAATGCACCAAATACTGCGAAGAAGACAAAAACGTCTGCGTCGAAAAACGTCCGATGACCTGTTCCGAACTGCTGTCAGCCAATAATTGTCAACGATACAACAACGGCTCAACCATTTCCGGCACAATCAGCCGCGATATCTGCCTGTTCGGCACGGTTAAACAATCAACAGGCTACGGCTCTTCTCTGACTTTTACGCAGATGACAGCTTATGATGCCGGAAAACGCTGGCCGGTCTGCGAAAGCGAAATGACCGGGCGTGCCAAACTTGATTTGAATTATGCCTCAATCACTAATTATGCAACATTTTATACAGATTTGGATCTCGACAGCATTACTTACAGTCCGCAAGGAAGTTCCCAAAACTGGTCAGCAAGTTTTTACGGCAATACAAGAATACGTGTAACTTGGCAGGGCTCGACAGTATGGAGCGGCTCTCTGAACCTCAATTTCTTGGGAAATTACTCGACAGGAACCAAAACCAAAAACAAGGTTGTTATCGGCTGCGTGCCGGTCGGCGACCGTGGGCGTCCGTCCGAATGCAATGTTAATATCAACACATCTTATGCCGATGTGACGTATTGCGGGATGATTGACAACAGTTATTCTTCTGGCATGTGCGGTTCCGGAGGATATGATTCCACTTGTTACGGCGAAAATAAAATTACGTGCAACGGCGGATACGACCCCAGCGGTGACTATAGCACCTGTCAGGAAGAAAATTCCTGGGGCTACTGCGACACTTACTGGAATTAGAAAGTCCCGTTTTATGAAACTCCCGGAAATTTTCCGGGAGTTTTTTATTTTTCATCTTTGGCGGCAACGGCTTCGACATCGGAGGGGAAAGTTACGTCAAGCAATTTGTTTTTGTCTTTTATTTCCACCAGAACCGTGTAATCCGAATGTTCCATAAAAACCGGACGCTGCTGCGCGTTTTCCGGCACAATGTCGGCTTTGTCATACAAATCCCGGCTCCAAATGACAGGATTGGACTTGACGCCGCCGTTGGCAAACATAACCACCTGTTTTTCGACATCCGGTTTGAATTTGGCAATCAGTTTGTTCAAATCCGCCGCCGTCAAATTGGGCATGTCTGCCGGAATTATCATCACGCCGCCGCAAAAATTGGGAACAGATTTCAGACCGAGTTCAATTGAGGTGCGAACGCCGGCATGGTATGCCGGATTGTAAACGACATTGACATCAACCTCATCAAGAAAGGGCTGCATTTCGGCGTCATGATATCCGGTAACGACAAAAACCGGGCTGGCATCGGAACCGATTGCCGCATTAACCGCTTTCATAAACAACGGTACGCCGCCGCCGATATCGACCATAAGCTTGTTACGGCCGGCGCGGCGCCCCTGCCCGGCGGCCAAAACCACCGCGGCGATATTGGCTTTTTTGCCGGACGGCCCAAAGTTCTTGGGCATTATCAACGTCCGCTGTTCTTCGTCGGCCAGCACGCCCGTTTCGGCCAAAGGCGGAACCGGCAGATGAAGATAATCCTGTGCCTGAAGTTTTTCTGAAAAAATCACCTGTTTTATCATTTGGTTGAGAAGCGGCGAATCTGCCCTGTCATAATTATACGGCAAAACGATTATCTTGGCACTGCGTTTCTGGGCGGCCATAAAATCCGGCGCTGACAAAACCGGAAGCTGGCGGCAGGCAACCTCGTCAACAATTTTGTTCAGCGCTTCCGGCACAACATCATTTCCGCCTGAGGCCGGCAATGCCGGTATTACAAAATTCACTTCATGGCCGGCGCGTATTGATTTTTCTATCTCGTCGGCAACGGTTTCAACCGCATAACCGGCATGGTATTCCGCGTCGAAATCAAGCCCTAGGCCGTTGGCAGCGGTCACAAGCTTTTTGACGACTTCCGTAAAATGCGCGGTTTCCGCAGCATCATCCAGAAGCTCGGCATATATCAGCGCAGCACGGCGCGGTTCAGGCCTGACAATCTGTATCAGCGAGCTGTTGCCTGAAAGTTTAAACAAAATATCGTCAATTTCAGACTGCGCGATAACCGGCTGGCGCACTTCCAGTTCGGCAATTATCTGGTTCGGCGACACCAGGCTGAAAGGTTCGAGCGTATTTAAAATAATTCCCTGATGCAGGCGGTTGAACTTGGACAAACGTTCGGCCGGGGTCATTAAAACCCCTTCGCTCAAAGCGACAATGCGGCAATATCCGCCCGGGCTGACGCTGAACGCGGTGTCCGCCCCGCAAATTTTGGCCGCGACCATTCCGGCCGCAGTCGGCGCATCAATATCAAAATCATCCATAACCATGCCGAAAACCCGGCGGATGCCGTACATTTTGAAAATGATAATATCTTCGGGCGTCAATGCGTGCCCTTTGAGGAAAACCTGATCGCCCAGCCGGATGTCGGCAACAAGACGGACGCCCTCGGCGGCATTGATGTTAAATTCCTGACTCTGCATAATTTGATGATACCTGTTGTTGTTTGCTGTTTACATAACTCTACCAACATATAAAAAAAAGGGAAAGAAAAATCTTTCCCTTATAAAACTCGTTTTTGTTATCAGAAAGTATAGCGGCCGACAATCAGGCCGTTTTCTAATAACCGTCCGTAAGTCGCGGTGCGCGTAACCTCGACAACAAAAACTTTTTTCTTGCCGCCGACGGTTGCCGGCCATTCGTGCTTGGCGCCGTAGTCACTCTTGCTGATGACGGTGGTATTGCCGCCAAAAGTGACATAGACGTCCGTAAACGTGCTTTTCGCAACCAGCCAGCCGGTGTTGACTTCGAAAACGGTCTGGGTGTATTGCGATTTTGTAACCAATGCGCCGGAATTACGTTCGTGGCGGGAGGATATGTCATGCCCTCCGGCCCGGTATTCCGCTTCTTGCCGGCTGTCACCCAAACGGTAGACATGGCCGACCTTATAAAGCTGCCGCGAACAGGAGCACAGGCTCGTGAGCAGCAGCATGCCGAAAATGATTTTAATCTTTTTCATTTTATTTTAATTTTAAGATTTGACATCTCTTTTTAAGACATAGTTCAGCCCCAGAACAAATAAGCCCAGGATACCAAACACTGTGGCTATGGCAAAAAAGTTCCAGCCATTCATCCGGATATGCATTATATCCACGTAATGTTCGCGGATATACGGGTTCAGAATAGCATCAAGCTGTTCTTTCGCTGAAAAATACCCCGAACAGCGGCTGAAAAGAATATCATCCAATGTGTTCGCTTCATAATTGGCTTTTATCTCCGGATAATTTTTCGCCAGATAGCTGTCAAGTTCTGATTCCAGGCGATTAAGGCTGTTTTTCTGACTTATGCCCAAACCGGCCGCAATGAGCGCCACGGCTAAGAAAAGATAAATAACTATTTTCATTTTCGCAGGTTTTTAATTGTTTGTAAGTAATTTTATTTGATAAAGTCACACTAGCATATTTAGACAAAATTGTCCAGATATATCTGCAAATGCAATAAAATTGATGACTTTTGCAAAATATTCGGTTATATTGCCGGACAATACGCTTAATAACAAACGAGATGAGAATGAAAAAAATCATACCCGTGACCGAAGCCGCAAAGCTGATTAAGGAAAACTCATCGCTGATGATCGGCGGTTTCCTGCGCTGCGGATCCCCGGTCAAAATTATTGATGAGCTGGTTAAAAACAAAACCGGCGGCCTGACGCTGATTGCCAATGACACCTCGTATCCCGAACATGACCGCGGCCGTTTGGTTGTCAATAAACTTGTAAAAAAAGCCATTGTCACCCACATCGGCACCAACCCGGAAACCGGACGCCAGATGAATGCCGGCGAGATTGAAATCGAACTCGTGCCGATGGGTACGCTGGTGGAAAGAATCCGTTCGGCCGGCGCCGGGCTGGGAGGCGTTTTGACTCCGACGGGAAGCGGCACGGTTGTCGAAGAAGGCAAAACAACAATTGAAGTCGACGGCAAACAATATCTGCTTGAAAAACCGCTTAAAGCAGACTATGCCGTCATTTATGCAAGCAAAGCCGACAAGTTCGGCAACGCCTTTCTGGACGGAACAACCCGCAATTTTAACACGGTTATGGCCACCGCCGCCCAAACCGTCATTCTGGAAACCGAAGAACTCTCGGATGAGCCGCTGAATCCGGCGGAAGTTACAATTCCGGGAATTTTTATCGACTACATTGCCGTATAGGAGCCGAACATGAACCTTTCCAAAGACCAATGCCGCGAAATTATTGCCCGCCGCGTCGCCCAGGAACTTAAAGAAGGCGACGTTATCACGCTGGGAATCGGCCTGCCCACCGAAGTCGCCAACTATATTCCGCATGATATCCACGTGATTATCCAGTCCGAAAACGGAATGGTCGGCGTCGGCCATCGTGATTTAAGCGCACCGGAAAACCCCAAAATTACAAATGCCGGAGGCCTTGCCGTTACCACCCGGCCGGGCGCAGCTTTTTTTGATACGGCCATGTCGTTTACAATTATCCGCGGCGGACACGTCGACGCCACGGTACTCGGCGCTTTGCAGGTCGACCAGCAGGGCAATCTGGCCAACTGGATGATACCCGGCGCGTTTGTCCCGGGCATGGGCGGCGCCATGGATTTGGTGGTCGGCGCCAAAAAGGTCATTATCGCCATGGAACACACCAACAAAGGCGAGCCACGGATTGTTAAAAACTGCACAATCCCGCTGACGGCCAAGGGCGAAGTCGACCTTATCGTTACCGAACGCTGCGTGCTGGAAGTCACGCCTGACGGCCTGCTGCTTAAAGAAATCAACCCGCATTTTAGTCTGGAGGAAGTCCTCGCTTCAACCGGCGCCGACTTGATTATCCCCGACGAATTACGGCAGATAGCAGTCTAAAATTGCCAATCATTCCTGTTTATCGACTGCCTGCAAATATTCATCCGTATAAATATCCTTGAAAATTCCTTTCAGGCCAACCGGATTGACGGAAATAATTTCGGTGCAGGGATAATACTGCCGGGCAAATGCTTTAAATTTCCGATACAGCGGAAGCAGCCGGTTCGGCACTAAAAAGTTTTTGCCTCTTCCGTCAAAATAGCCGGCGCAGGAAGTATCCGCCCCAACCAGATAAATTCGCCGCGGATTGGTCCATAAGGCAAACTGCAAAGCCGGAAAAACAACCGTCCCGCCACAGCCCAGCGACTGGGTCGACAAGTCGTAAGCAAATTCAGTCTGAAAATTCGGAATATTTTCCCAATCCGCGCGGTACGGATATGCCCCGGCATCCAGACGGAGGTCTTCCGGAATGGTGCGCTCGGGAAAAGTGTCTTCACAGGTCAGCCCGTAAAACTTGACGCAATCCAACGATTTTACTTTATTGATATATCCCGGCGTCGCGCCGCTGAAGTCCTGTATAAACAGATAATCCAACGGTGCCTTGCGGGCGGCAAAGGACTTATTGACACCGATATAAACGCAATTTTTCAGCGGTTTAAAATATTTCAGCGTCGGCCCGGAAGCCAGAATGACAATATCCTGCCCCCGATGTATGTTTTTGAAAGGCAGAAAAGTATTTTGGTGCATTACCATCGTTGAAAGCTTCTTTTCAATCAGCCGGTTCATGAATATTTTTAAATCGTCAAACTGCTGCCGAATCAGCTCGTTGGTTCCCGGCGCGCTCTTTTTTGCCGCCGGCGGAAGGGGCGCCCATTTTTTATAAATCGGGCGGGTAATGTTATGGGCTGAATCAGCGCAAACCTTTATGCTGCCAAGATATTTACGGTCATAGCCCGAGTTGCTGTCAAAAATCAGGTTTATCCAGTCGACGATAAAACTTTCCCGAGGTTCGACAACGCCGGCAAAATATTTATGAAAATAGCCGGCAAATGCGACGGACGCGTCCGAAATATCATTATACCTTTCGGCTCTTTCCCGTTCTTCATCACTCACGTCAGGTTTATAAACGACCTGATTTTTTTCAATTTTGAGAACCGGGTATTCCGGCGCTGCCATGATGTATTCTATAATATCCCAGGTGGCAATGTGCTTATGGTTGCAATAGGCGCTGAAAGTCCTGATATCAAACTTGGCGGCATATTGCCGCGCGGATTCAAGACATATCCAGAAAAATGACGATATTCTGCGCTGAGGCAAAGCGGCTTCCAAAAGTTTAAGCGCGGAAGCCGCACCGGTTATGGTGTCGACAATCGCAATATTTTTCCCGTTGATTTTCTGCCCTGCGATATAATTTTTATACTCCCTCTGGCTGCGCCGGCACAAGGCGGCAAATTTCTGGTAGTTGTTTATAACATATTCCCGGGCACCGTCTTCGCTGCGCAGAATATAAGACGCGCGGTTAATTTCAGGGGCGCGGTCCTTATAGGCGCTGATAAGCGCAAGCGTGCGGTTGTCCTGTATCGCGTCATCCAAAAAGCAGTTTATAAACAACTGGCGCGAAGCGTAAATATAATGCGATTTGATACTACGATGCCCGAACAAACGGAAGATTTTTTCCAATGTATAACCGTCACGCGCCACAAAAATAATGTCATCAATCTTTTTGCCTTTTATCTGCCGCTCAATCCACTGCAGATACCAGTAGCAGACCGGGCCTCCGTATTCAAAGCCAAAACGCCGCCAATAAGTTATTTCGCGGTTTTGGTGGTTGAAAATTGCCAAACTCATTAACAGCGCGGATGCCTCGAATGACTTATCTTTTTCCCAAAAGCTTTTGGCCTTAATGTTGCGGTTGATGAACACATCAAAAACTTTGCGGTAATAAAATGCAGACATACCCAAGCTTACCGGCTTTTTATAATCGCAGAAAAGATTGTCGCCGATGTGCAGGACATCCTGCGGGTTTTCATCCAAATCTTTAATGATATGGCTGAACAGGCTTTTGCCTTTTCCTTTGCCGACGTCTGAAGAAACGTACAGCTTATCAAATCCTGTGAAGCCGTTTTTTCTGAGCATACGGTTTAAAAACTCAACAGGTAGATACATATCCGAAGCAATAATCACTTTTTTGCGCTGTTTCAGAGCATAGCGGAAAACTTGCAGCATTTCTTTATTGGGCTGCAAAACCTTTGCTTCCAGCGCCATTTCCTTTTCTTTGAGGAAGGAGCATTCCGGCGGCAGTTGTAAATAAATGTCGTCAATCGTAATATCTTCCCTGCCGCTATTGACTTTACGCGCCTCTTTTTCCGCCTTGATTCTTATTTCTTTAAAATTTTCTATTTTATTGAGCCGCCCGAGGTGCTCAAACAAATCAACCGGACGAACATAAGGACGCAGCAGCAAAGTATCGAAAATATCAAAAGAAATGACCTTGTGTCTGTCAATCAGCGCTTTTAAGGCATTGATATCGTTATACCGGGCGGCCGAGTTGTCACAAGATATGTCCGGCGCGGCTTTTTCCTTCTCGTATTTGCCGACGAGTTCATAATGCACCAAAGGATTAATGCCTGCTTTATAAACGTCTATATGCCGGCGTAAGTATTCGTTGCCGTCAAACTGCGGAGTGCAGTCACGGTCTTCTTTCCAGCCGTGTTCCAGATAGTGCCAGACCGGATCGACGCCCGCATTTCTGACATCTTCATTATGCGCCAGATACCAGCCGGCATCAAAGTAAGCCGATGCGGCAATTATCCCGTAATTTCTTTTTTGTTCAGTTTTTTTGAGTTTTTTGGCAGAAACCAAATGCAAAGCTGCCAATATTTTGTATAGCCTTAAACTTAACATGTTTTTCCTCTATATTATTTTTCGATGATAAACAGGTACTTTAAAAACCTTGATAATCAGATTGTTGCTGCGCGTAATTTTCCGGCGGCAGATAAAATTGCGAACATACTGCAATGTTCCCTGAAACTCAAATGGGCGATTGCGGTCAAAACCTTTTATTTTAAACCCTTCGGCAACCGTGACACAGCCGAAAACACGCTCAAGAACATGTGCCAGCGTGCCGTCCTTAACCGCTCCATCGGTGGGAGGAAAATCAGACAAAACATAATTGTTTTTGATTTTTTGCAGCAGAACGCTGCGGATGATAAACATTGACCCGGCCACAAACGTTATTCTCTGCGGCGGCTTATAACCCAGGCGGGGCATAGCTTTCATTACTTCTGCCCGCACCTTCAGAGAACTGGCCGGATCAGAGCTAATCAAATATTTTGACCCAATCATTCCAAGATTGAGATTGTCCACGAAAGCTCTGATATTTTTGGCAAACAGCTTTTCAGAACCAAGCAGCGCTCCGAACAAAAGCTCAAACCAATATTCGCGGCTGATATAGCGTTTATTCAAAATTGTCATGGTTCCGGGTTGATTATTCTTGGTATGGATTTTTAAAATCAAATCATAATTTCTCAGGTCAATCTTATGCAGAAAATATATAAACGGGCCGATATCATAGCCGCGGTTCTCTACCACAAGTATGACCGTATCGGGGTGGAATTCCTTAATTTTTCTGATTAACTCCGGATTGTCCCGGGTTATTGTCACATATAAACGATAAGGATAGTCACCGATATTTTTAAGATAGCCCCGCACATTTTCCCACATCTCGAAATAATACAAATGCAGATGGACCGCCAGTGATAAATAATTCTTTTTTAACATTTAGTCTTCTTCATAAACCACCATTTATGGAGAAGAAATATATACAATGTTATTATTTGCCGATATTTACCATTGATAACGGAATTGTCTATAATTTCAAATTTTAATTGATTAAAAAAATTTACATTATATGATACGGAAGTATAGTTAAAATAAATGGTGGTTTATTATATAGTCTTACTTTCTAACTACACGCGTAATTACAAGGACTGACTATGATATACGGATATATTCGGATTAGCACCGACCACCAAAACGTTGAAAATCAACATCACGAAATTAATGACTTTGCCAATACCCAAAACCTGCGGATAGACAAATGGGTCGAAGAAATTATTTCTTCGCGCAAACCATTAAATGACCGCAAACTCGGCAGCCTCCTCAAAAGACTAAAAAAAGACGATATTTTAATTGCCACGGAATTGTCCCGCCTGGGCCGGAATTTGCTGGAAGTCATGGGAATCCTGCAGAACTGCCTGGAAAAAGGATGCCAAATCTGGACTTTGAAAGAAAATTACCGGCTCGGTTCCGATATCCAGTCCAAAGTTCTGGCTTTTGCCTTTTCACTGGCAAGCGAGATTGAAAGAAACCTTATCTCGTCACGAACAAAAAATTCACTGCAAAGGCTGCGGGACGAAGGTCGCCATCTCGGGCGTCCGTACGGTTTCAGCCATAAAAAACTCCAGCACAGGCATCAGGAAATTATAAAACTGCTCAACAATAACGTTTCCAAGGCTGAAATTGCCCGTTCCATGGGCTGCACCTGGAGCACCCTGCACCGTTATGTTAAAGAATATATTTCATAAATTTGTGTTCCGATTTTAACATATTTACCACATATAATAAAAAAGGAAGGCACAGGCCTTCCTTTTTTGTGTTTCGATACCGCAAACGATTAACGTTTGGAGAACTGGCGTGAAAGTTTTATATTGATTTATCAATATGTTAAATAATAAAAATTTCTTATGTGAAGAAAATGTGAATAGTCTTCAATTAGTCTTTTATACCTAATTCTTTACGAATACGAGTCTGAAATGTTAGTATTTTTTCGTTGTTTTCATCAAATATTTTATCAAAATTATTTTTATATTCAGGAAGACTTGCATACAGTTCTTTCCACAATTTATAAAACATATCCGTTGTCTGTTTATCACCCCATATGCTTTCAATTTGAATAACATTTAGTAAATCTTTTGTTTCTTTTGCCATATATGTACTCTTGCGGATGCGAATATCTTTTTCAAAACGCATTAAAAAATCATACATTTTGGCATATAAGTCTTCTCTTTTCCTTTTCAGATACAGCTCATCAGCCCTTTTATTCTGGAAGACAGCTTGAATTAAATTTAACAACCAACCAATAAAGATACCAAGGATAGTTAAACTACCACCCATAATATACTCTTCGTTTTGAAGAAAAAATGTTTGTAAATCCATAATTTAATCCTTGTTCATCAAATAATATAAATAACACCTTGATTAAGAAAATTTATCCTATATATTACTTAACCGAATTACTTTTCGCTTTTCAATCTCTTTGACTAAAAAAGTTTCATCAAAGTTTTTCTTTCTATTTTTTTTATAAAAACGTAACAGTTGATAGTGAAAAGAATTAAAATTTATATAAGTTGCTAAACTATCTAATTTATCAAAATATTCTTTTTCCATCCCCTCTTGCTTCATTATTTTATGAACGTTTTTAAAGTAATATTCATTTGACACCGATAGAACATCATCATTTAACAGCTCATTAAATAACCGTTCTTTATAATTAGCATTAAGAAAATCATTTCCTTTATTTGATAAGATGCTAATTATTCTACGAATCACTCTGTCACTCCTGAATTCTTTTCCTGTATCTTTATTCTGAAAATACATTGAAACAGCATCATTAAAATCATCTTTACTCTTTTCATCATCTAGTAACGACAATATTTCAAAAGCTTGATATATTTGAAAATCATCTCTATTAAAAAACCTAACTTTACTGCAATTAATATTTAGTCCTAATTTATGTAAATATTTTGATGCCTCAAATAATACATATTCAGCAACCCTTTTATTTGGAGCAAAAACTGTCATATCATCTGCAAAACGCAAATAATCACAATCAAAATTTTGGCAAAGTTTCTTTATTTCTTGGTCGTAGTCTCTTAGATAAAAATTTGCCAATATGCGGGAGCAATCACTTGTTTCTTCCTGTGGCAACCCAACAGTTTTTGGGAAATATCCTTCAAAAGGTTTGTTCCAATATTTCAAAAAATACATCAACAAATCTATAATTTGATTATGTTCAGTTGATTGACATTTTAGCCTTAATTTATTTTCAAGAATATCAAATTTGATATTATCATAGAAATTTGCAATATCAAACGTCGCAACAACATAGTCGTCCACATTACATCCGAACTCTACTGATTTAGCATATGCAAGCTTTGAAAATTCTTTCCAATTTTTTATCCATTGACTTAATGCCAAAGAAGAAACAGAAATGTATTCATACCATTCGCAATTTCCTATCAAATTTCTTTTTCTAAATCTTCTATGCTTTTTATAGGATTACCAATTGACCATCCGCCAAAAGTTCCTTCTGTTCTGCATTGTTCATCGCACAAGCAACTTTGTAAATTATTAATACAATAAAAATATACGCAAAAATCCTTTAATGTAAATGTAGGAATAATGCGTGAAACAAAATTGCTTTTATTTGATATAATATATTCCCGTGGCAATGAAGGCTGATATGTTTTGCTTTCTATTTCCCTGTATAACTGTTTTAAAAGCTCATCTTTTTTGGTTTGAATAGCCCCGAAAGGAACAATTGAAGTTTTTCTTATATGATTATAGAATCCCCTTAATGAATCAACAAAATCATTTTCTTTCATAATCATTAACGTTACCTCAAATTAGCTTTTATAAAACTAATTTTAATATGTTAATGCAAACAAAAACAATCTTTATTTTAGAATAAGAACAAAAATATATAGCTATTTCTTCTTTGATAAGTCCTTTTCGATTGTTTTCAGACTTTCTAAATAAGCCGCTTCAACAGGAGTAATCGTTTTCTGCTGATATTTTTTATATTCAGCATCAACCTTTTTCATTGCATCACTATGTTTAATTTTTCCAGCATTCTGTAAAACTTTTTCCCCTGAGGCAGATAAAATATTATCCAATTGTTTCAAATAATCTTTCATATAAAGATATTCGTGGCGAGCGGCATAGATTTCAGCAAAATCAAAATACCCTGACACAAGATTATTTAAAATTTTAAGTTCTTCGGAAGTTAAATAGTTTTTAGCAATTTTAGCTTCGGATTTTGTTGGTAAATCTCCTGAAAAGGTTGTCAGCCCCATAAAAGGCTTATTAGAATCGACTCGTTCATAGATAACTTCTGATGCAGTATGTCCGTGGGCTGCGTAATGCAATTTATTTTGAACAACTTTGAAAAATTCAATAGTTTCAGGTGCTTTGGCATCATAATCCCTGCTGGTGGCGTATAAATCCAAGACCTGACGGTATAAAACCTTTTCAGAAGAACGGATGTCTCTGATACGGTCAAGCAGCTCTTTCCAATAATTGCCGCCGCCATTCTGCTTTAAGCGTTCATCATCCATTGTAAAACCCTTGATGATATATTCTTTTAAACGCTCGGTTGCCCAAATACGGAATTGTGTCGCAATAGATGATTTGATACGGTATCCTAAGGATATAATCATATCTAGATTATAGTATTCGACATCTCTGGAAACCTCTCTATTTCCTTCTTTTTGAACTGTTCGGAAATTCCGAACAGTTGAACTTTTTTCTAATTCACCTTCTTCATAAATATGTTTAATATGTTCGCTGACATTTGATTTGCTTGATTGATAAAGTTCAACCAACTGGGCTTGTGTAAGCCAGACTGTTTCCCCCTCCAACTTAACATCAATCTTATTTTTACCATCATTAGTCTGGTAAATAATAATCTCACCCTGTTCATCAATCATCAACAAACTCCTAAAATTCCATTTTAATTTAGCCTATAATAATGGAGTCCATTTAAAATATAGTGAATCTCTCAATAAATTTATTTCTTATCATTACATATAAAAATGTTTAGTAAACAATTATTGGTTTTAGGATATGCACATTGATTGTATATTCTATGGATTTTATATTAAAAAGTTGTAATATATGGTAAAGTAATTCACCAAAGGATTTTGATATGGATATTTATGAGAAATATATTTCTGCTGATAATATTAACATTGGAAGAGAATTAGCTAATAAATTTAAGGAAAAAGACATTTTAACTGTAAAATACGCACCGACATCATTGTTTAGCGATTCCGAACAGGAATTATATGGAAAGCTCATAAAAAATTATGACGACAATAGTCTGTCTTTTTATGTTGCCCTCATCAAAAAAGACGAAAAAGCCACAATCATTAATGAAGATGTTCATTTTGACAGCATTACAGCACCTGCTGGATATTCATTTTTAAACCAAATAGCAATTATTTATATCCAAAATAATCTAATTTATTTTTGTGGCATCAATAGATTTAATGTACAAGAGATAATGTATTTTATTAGAAATATTTTAAATACAACCATTTGCATTACTTGGTCAAATGTTGCTGAAACTAATATTATAGAAAAAATTCAGAGATTTGGTGTTAACAGAATAGAGCTTGATGCAACATTAAACTACTCTTATTTGAAAATGTTAGAAGAAACGCAAACGAGTAAGCGTTTTGCTGTTATAAGAGACGCTATAAAATTTTTATCAAATACACAATTGACAGATAGAGAAATTAGAAAGTTTGATGGATTGAAAACAAAATTAATTATCAGTAAAGGGAATGTCAAAGCTGATAAAGATGAGATACAGAATAACAATCGTATTGAAGAAAGTATGATTGAAAACGCAAAAGAGTTATGTGAGGAAAATGAATTTGGCGGTATGGGATTTACCATTAAACTAAAAGGTTCTGGCGGTGCAATTAGAAATAAAGATTTGCTTATCAAGAAATCATTTGGAATAAAATATGACTGTATAAATGATGACCTAATTACCAAAATAAATGACAAGATATTGGATTTTAAACAAAGCCGAGCAAACACTATAAATCAAATTATGGAATAATATAATGTGGTTTATTTTTAAAATCTTAATTACAATAATCATTATCTTATCACCAATAAGTACACTATGGCTATCAGATGAATTTATTCATCAGGATAATAATGAATGTATAAAATTCTCTGTAAATTGTTTCATCACCATTTTAACGTTTTTGAGTGGCATTTTATTGATTATAATGTCTTTGAAATATGATACAAATAATATTTCAAACTCAAAAAAAGACTTATTAAAAATAAAACTAAAACAAAAAAATAATTTCGTTATATTTTTATTCTTTATATATTTAATTACATTGATAATGCTTTCTTTAACTCCTTATTTTTCTCCGTTATTTATTAAAATAACTTTTATTCTTTTAATATATACGGTCGTTTTATCAATTAAACTTATGTATATCATTAAAGAATACTGTGAAACAGAAAATTAAATATACTCCATAGTAACAATAAAGCATACACCACCGTTCTGTTTGGTACTATGTAACCCTTCAACTGTTTCCGATAATGTTTTAGAGTTCTTTATAATTTCTTTTCTATCTATGTCATCCGCATAGGCATTGCTGGCTGAAACCAGAGCTACCAATGCTGTTGTTATTAAAAGTTTATTTTTCATATTAACTTCCTTAAAATTTGTTAGCTAACAAAATAAATGCTTCTTAAATCTTCATCTGATGAAACTAAGGAACGCTATTTTTAACAAATTTATTATATTTCGCTGATTTAACCGCAACCGCTTATACTGTAAGGATTTCAAGGGATTCACATTAATGGAAAAAAATATTGCATTTAATATTAATTGAATATAATGTTGATTATAAATGTTCCTTATTTTTCAACTAGTTATAATGAATTTAAGTTGCTAATCCTGATAAATAAAAGAAAAAGGATTAGATAATGATTTATGGATATTGTCGATGTTCTACCGATAAGCAAACTATTGAAAATCAACGCTTTGAAATTGAAAATTTTGCTGCCCAGAATAACTTGATAATTGATAAATGGGTGGAAGAAACTGTCAGCTCCACCAAGGATTTGGATAAAAGAAAATTAAGCAAATTATTAAAGAGATTGAAAAAGGATGACATCCTGATTGCTTCCGAATTAAGTAGGCTTGGTAGGAATCTGTTACAAGTAATGGGTATTCTCTCAGATTGCTTGAATAAGGAGTGCCAAGTCTGGACTGTAAAAGATAATTATCGGTTAGGTTCGGACATTTCTTCCAAAGTATTAGCCTTTGCTTTTGGATTATCAGCAGAAATTGAAAGAACTTTAATTGCTCAACGTACCAAGGAAGCTCTTGCCAGACTCAAATCAGAAGGTAAAATACTTGGTCGGCCCATTGGAGCTAAAAATAAGAAACTATTGCTGGCCGGCAAGGAAAGTACCATCAAAAAGCTCTTAAATAATGGTTTTACAAAATCTCAAATCGCTAAAATGCTCAAAGTTGACCATTGCACTTTATATTACTTCATTAAATACCATCTAAATGAAAAGCCATAGTGGAAACTATGGCTTAATTATTATGGGTATCCCAGTGGTTCTTCAACATTTCCTACTGCAATTCCACCATCCAAAAATTCTCCATCAATCATAGCGGCTGGTTCTTCCATACTGTATGATAGATGACTACGGATAAACAGTTTCAAATCTCGTAATATCAGTGTCACTACAAATGATAAATCAATTTTACTATCGGCATCCTACGATATATATGATTTTAATATTATCCCGTTATCGGTTTCCTTCAAAATGCCCTGCATATATACAATTTGTTCCGAATGAACTAAATTATATTGTCGTAACAGATAATCAATTTGTAATTTTAATTCATTTAACTCGATTCCCTGAAAAGTAATCTCGTGAAATGTTTTATTTTCATTATGTTCGAGTAAATCAGAGATATTGCAACATAAGCAAAATTCATTTAGAGATTTGTTATAAATGTAATTTTTAATATCTTTAACTGAAAATTTCTCAAAATCAAAATCTGCAAATTTAGAAATATATGATAGAAATTCATAAGCTGTTGTCAGAGTATCATCAGTTCTTCTCCCACAAATACTAAAATTGGCTTCAATTACCACCCCATCACTATCATCAGGAATATATATAACGGCAATAACGCCAAGTTTATTTTTAGAAATATAGCCATTAAAATTATAAAGATTTTCTAAAAATAACATTCTGGCAGAGAAAAAAATATTGTCCTTTTTTAGAATAATTTTGAAAATATCATCATTTTGAAAATGAAAATCATTAAAAAATTTATCATAATTAAATTTTTCTTTATACATCTGATAAGAATTTAATTGCTTTTCCATTTCTATATCTCTTTTTATCATATCAGCACATCCTTTCTGCGGTATTGTGCAGCAATCCTGCCAAAAATATGATTTTGAAAATGATGCCAAATATTGCTCAAAATGCCTTCTTCACGAATTTTTTGATATAAAAATATTAGCGAAGCAATGGATGGTTTGATGTTTAAATCATACAAAAGAACATTTATATAATTGCTGTTTTTATCCAAATATTTTCTACTAAATTCACGAAAACTGCGGATTTTTCCTTGTTTGTATAATAAATTTGCTATTTCAATTAAAAATCTAACCTCATCATTAGTAGGATAATCTATGTTTTCACCTATTTTTCTCATAAATACTCCTCATTTTAATATAATATACTTATCAATTTTTCAGGAAATATCCCTCTGGAAAATAAAGAAAATGATTATCATCCAACTCTTTTGTGAAGTAATTGCATAAATTATTGAAATGGTATTGGTCTGCAATGTAAATTGTTTTCACGTCAGCGTGCTTCACGATTTTTTTGATAGCTTTTGCAAATAAACGGTTGGTATCATACGAAATATAAAGATTTTTGATTTGGTTGGCTAAATCTGTTGCTTTATCATCTAGAATTGTTGTTTTACTGATCTGGTCGTTAGATAAACGGATAAAATCTTTTGCATTATCAATTAGACCATTTTCCTCATAAATAGATGTAAACGGTTTGTGGAGAATATGTAGATGTGCATTTGATGCCGATTTACCATATTCAATGATAGTTAGGTGCTTAAATTGTTCTAGATTGCTTATAGGCTTATGTTTTCCATAAACGGTGTGTAAATATTTGTCAGCATATATTGAAAAATCTTGGTAATTTTTTCTTCGGAAAAGTATTGCTGATTCAGAGTTATGATGGAATGATATGAACAATCATTGTATTGTGATTTGATAATGTTGATTAATTCTTGTTTTGCTTGTTTGTATAATGTAGTTGATGCTGTGTTCATCTGATTTCCTTTTTAATAATTATATAAAATAATATTACTGTCCGCTTTTTAGGGCGGATTTGAATTATAAGCTCTGGCGGATGAGGCATTGCCTGCTTTCCGCCAACACATCTAATATGGCATAGCCACCAGTAGAAGGAGCTTAGTTTCCTTTTGTACTTTTAAAATCGTTGTTCTATTTAAATTTGTTCTATTAAGTTTGTACTGTTAATCTGGGTAATTGAACGTTTGTAAATACAATTTTATTTATCAAAAATTGATATAATTTTATTACCAAATATCTATTTCTGATGCTTTTAATATACTCCAAAATTCACGAATCTACCAAAATAAATTTTTGCTGTTTAGCTAAAAAATAATATTGACAAAGCTTAATTTTCTTCTTCCTCATACTTAGCACAAATGGCAACGACTTTTTGAACTTTTTTATTCATTTTTTCCATTATCTTATCAAGTTTCTTGTTTTGTTTCGCCAATTCTTTTTGTATTCTTTTATCTTCTTCAAAATCCTGCTGCGAGGAATTTGGTGAATTTTGAATTAATTCCTTGGTCTTTTGAGTTGCAAAAATATGTGAATAATGGTTTTCAATTTGTTTAACAGATGTCCCCATATTCTGTGCCAAGTCATAAACTTGTACACCATCTGATAATCTTTGGGTTGCATAATAATGCCTTAGCGAGTATGGCGGGCGTGGTTTTCCATTACCACTTAGATATAATCCTAACTCAACTAGCTTTGTTTTATACGTTTTTGAAATATTTTTCATCCAACTGCCATCTTCATAGTTGGAAAAAAAGTAATCATCATCTTTGGTATATTTTGAAAATGATTTAATTTTTTCATAACAAGTATAAGCTTCTGGCAAACTCACAACCGTTCTTTTCCCTGTTTTTGAATCATCAGAAACATTAATGTAAAGAAGCTTTATGCCATTTTGGTTATGAACCATTATACCTTTCCATTTGATTTTATAAAACTCATTTGGTCGGATGCCACTATTGGCCATAAACACCACAAAATTATAAAGCATTTTTCGTTGATATACTACATCAGCTCTTGCATTTTTCTCACTCCATAAGAATAATTCAAGAACAAGTTTTTCATATTCATCTTTGGTAAAGGTATCTCTATTTTCAGTTTTAGCTCTTGGTTTAAATCTAATTTGGGGAACGACACGAATATAACCCCTGCGCTGGGCAAATTCCAACACTTCTTTAATAGCTGTTTTCTCCATTTTTAAAGATTGTGCTGATGGGGTCTTAGCAATGTTTCCATTAACTTTTTCTGGGTGCTCTTGATAATAATTCTTTCGCCATAACCAATAATCATCAATGATACTCTCGGTTATTTCTTCTATCATATAATTTCCGAAGTAAGGAAACCAATATAATTTGGCTCTTCCTTGATAAAATTCTTGACGGTCTTCTGATTTATCCGCTTTTTGAAACCATTCATCAAAAATCTGTTTGAATGTTTTTGTTTTTAAGGGAAGGTTGTTTAATTTTTTAAAACGCAGATTGTCATATAAATCTTCGGCAAATTGGACTGCTTCTCCTAAATTTGAAGTATCACAGGATTTAACGGTATAACCTTTAATCCCCTTTACTCTCAATCGGCATTGGAAATTTTTAGAGTTTGGGCGTTTATATAGAAGTATCCGTCCTTCCCTATATGTGTAAGTTTCTGAATAAAAACTACCGTCCATTTTGCCCTCAAAATTGCTTAAAACTGTGAATAATTTGTGAAAATGGTAAATTGGTAATTAAGGATTGTCGAGGGTTATGTGAATATTATGTGAAGACGAAAAATGGGCTGCAATTCCTTGCAGCCCATTGAAAATATTTGATATTTTTCTGATACCAATTAACGTTTGGAGAACTGGTAAGAGCGGCGGGCTTTGGCGCGGCCGTATTTCTTACGTTCAACAGTTCTGTCATCGCGGGTCAGGAAACCAGCTTTCTTCAAGACAGCGCGCAGTTCCGGCTCATACAAATTCAAAGCTTTGGAAATGCCGTGTTTGATTGCGCCGGCCTGACCGGACAATCCGCCGCCTTTGACGGTGCAGACAACGTCAAATTCATTCTCGCGGTTTGCAATCTGGAACGGCTGATTGATAATCATTTTCAGAACCGGACGGGCAAAGTACTGGTCAATCGATTTGTCATTGATGGTAATATTGCCTTTACCCGGCATAACCCATACGCGGGCAACAGCGTCTTTTCTTTTGCCGGTGGCATAAGAACGACCCTGCTTGTCTTTTTTGGCTTTGCGGACAACAGTCTCGGCAGAAGCGGTTTTGCTTGCAGCTTTAATATCCTGCAAAGATTCAATTTTCTCAGCCATTATTATGCGCTCCTTTTATTCTTGGGATTTCTGGAAGCGATGTCCAGAACTTCCGGATTCTGAGCAGTGTGCGGATGTTCGCTGCCTGCATAAACTTTTAACTTGGTCATCTGCTGACGGCCCATCGGGTTGCGGGAAATCATGCGTTCAACGGCTTTGATGATAACTCTTTCCGGGAAACGGCCATCCAAAATCTTGCCGGCTGTCGTTTCTTTGACGCTGCCAACCCAACCTGTGTGCTTGTAATATTTCTTGTCGGTCAGTTTTTTGCCGGTCAGTTTTACTTTATCGGCGTTGATGACGACAACGTAGTCGCCGCAGTCAATGTTGGTGGAGTACATCGGTTTGTGCTTGCCGCGCAAAATCTTGGCGATTTCGGCAGAAAGACGACCCAGTACAACACCCTGAGCATCGACTACATACCATTTTCTCTCGATATCCGAGGGTTTTGCTGTATATGTATTCATGTTTTCTCTCTTCTAAAGATTGGTTATAATTCGGTGTGAATATACCTGATTAAACTCTATTGTCAACAACAAAATGTTGTAATTTTACAACACGTTACAAGATGGTATTATTTTACCGCGCAATAACAGATTGTTTTTGCTATATTTTCGCTGTTCTTAAAAAATTTGATTTCCGGATAAATGATATTTTTTTGCATATCGGCCCATTCAGCATACGGCGCAGCCTGACCTTGTTCATAAAAAGGGAGGGTATTCTGCTCATAAAGGCTTTTGTCGGCAAGTTCGGCTTCATAAACAAAAACAATTTCGTGACCGGGCTTGTTATTATATGTAAAAATATTTTCGACCACGTCCAAGCGGCGCAAATTTTGTATTTCAGCCCCAAGTTCTTCCAAAAATTCGCGATGCAGCGCTTCTTCGGCGGTTTCCCCGAATTCTATTCCGCCGCCCAACAAACGGTAAAAATACTGCTTTTTGCTTTTGTCATAACCTTTTACCGCCAGAACATCATTCCCGCGGCGGACGACGGCCACAACAATCGGACGAATATTCGCAGAGCTAAACGGCATCTTGCAACCCTTTGATTTCATACAGTTTTTCTAAGGCCTCTTTGGGCGACAGCTCATCCGGGTTCAAAGCTTTGACTGCTTCTTCCAGAGGCGAAGCTTTAGGCTCTTCTTGTTCGCGCAAGACGGCAAACAGCGGCAAATCATCCGCCAGTTGGACCATCGAATTGCCTTTGCCGTTCTTTTCCAGATGCTCCAGCACCTGCCCGGCGCGCTTGAGCACCGTTTTGGGCAGACCGGCAAGCTTGGCAACATGTATGCCGTAGCTGCGGTCAGCTGCGCCGCCGACAACCTCGTGCAGGAAAATAACCTCATCGTTAAATTCCTTGATTTTCATGCAGTGCAGGCTCATCTCGGGCAGTTTGGAGGTCAGCGCCGTCAATTCGTGGTAATGCGTGGCAAACAAGGTGCGGCATTTGTTTTTTTCATGCAAATGCTCCACCACCGCCCAGGCAATCGACAGGCCGTCAAAAGTCGCGGTACCGCGGCCGATTTCATCAAGGATTACAAAGCTGCGTTCGTCTGCCTGATTCAGAATACTGGCGGTTTCAACCATTTCAACCATAAAGGTTGAACGGCCGCGCGCCAGATCATCCGAAGCGCCGACACGCGAAAAGATCTTGTCAATCACGCCGATGTGCGCCGAAGCAGCCGGTACAAAAGATCCCATTTGCGCCATAACGGCAATAATCGCATTCTGGCGCAAGAATGTCGATTTACCGGCCATATTCGGCCCGGTAATCAGCCACAAACGCCCTTCTGCACCGCCCAGAGAACAATCGTTGCCGACAAAAGCGACGCCGTTTTCTTTTTCCAGCGCGCGCTCAACCACCGGATGGCGCCCTTCCCGAACTTCAAATTCCAGGCTGTCGTCAATTACGGGGCGGCAATAATGCTTTTCCACCGCCAAATCGGCCAACGCCGCAGCAACGTCAAGCTCGGCATAAGCCTTTGCCGCTTTCAGAATATTGTCGGAATAAACCTTGATGTCACGCACCAGATTTTCAAAAACTTCAAGTTCCAGCGCCAGCGCCTTGTCCGCCGCGCCGCGGATTTTGTCTTCCAGTTCGCTCAGTTCTACGGTGGTAAAACGTGAAGCGTTCAATACCGACTGACGGTGAATATAATCAGGATTTTCCAGCAGCTGCGTGGCAAACTTGCTCGGTACCTCGATAAAATAGCCGATAACATTGTTATATTTTATCTTAAGATTGGGTATGCCGGCTGCTTCGGCATAGCGCGCCTGCAGCTCGACAATGGTTTTGTGGCTGTCGTTTTTCAGAGATTTGACCTGGTCCAGCGTCGGCAGAAAACCTTCGCGAATAAAGCCGCCGTCACGCGCCAGCAGCGGCAAGTCATCAGCCAGCGCGTTTTCCAGATTGGCCACCAGATGCGAATGTTCGCCGAGATTCTGCATAATTTTCTGCAATACGCCGGGAATTTCGCCGAGCATCTGCCCGTTTTTTTCCTTGGCACAGCTGCGCAAGATGTTGCGGATATTGGGCACAACCGCCAAACCGTTTTTGATATTGGCCAAATCGCGCGGGCCGCCGCGGCCGACAGTCAGGCGCGAAACGGCGCGTTCAATATCCGGGCAGGCTTTCAGCAAAGCGCGCAGCTCATCGCGCACCCGGGCATAGTCCACAAAAAACTGCACCATATCCAAACGTTCGTTAATCGCGGCAATATCGCGCAGCGGATTAGCCACGCGAGAGCCGAGCAGACGGCCGCCGGCACCGGTTACCGTACGGTCGATAACGCCGAGCAGCGAAGAGTTCTTGTCGCCGCTCAAAGCGTCAACCAGTTCCAGCGAACGACGGGTCGCCCCGTCAATTTCCATAATCTGGCTTTCGGAAACCTTAACCGGGTTGGCGATATAGGGTATCTGCCCTTTTTGTGTAGCCTGGACATAATCCAGCAGCACGCCGGCGGCGGTGACTTCGCTGCGGCTGAAACTGCCAAAAGCTTCCAGCGTATCCACCTTAAACAACTCCTGCAAACGTTTTTTGGCATTCTCGCTGCCAAACCGCGCCTGCGGCAAGACCGTCAGCTGGTCGCGATAATCGTTCAAAACATGAAAAACAGGCGGATTTTGCAAAAAACTGTCGGAAACCACCGTTTCAACCGGCGTCAGACGCGACAACACACCCGACAGCACAACCGCTTCGTCGCGGGCGCGAAGCTCAATTTCCTGCAAATAAAAATCCCCGGTCGATATATCCAGCCAGGCCGCGCCGAGTTTATCCCCCTGTTTGGCCAGGCAAAGCAGAAAATTATTCTTTTTGGCATCAAGCAGCGGCTCTTCGGTCAGGGTTCCGGCCGTCACCAGACGGATGACGTCTCTTTTGACAACCGCTTTATAACCGCGCTTTTTGGCTTCTTTGGGATCTTCGGTCTGCTCGCATATCGCCACTTTATACCCTTGTTTTATCAAACGGGCGAGATAGCTCTCATAAGCATGGAACGGCACGCCGCACATCGGAATATCGGCGCCTTCGTGCTTGCCGCGTTTGGTCAGGGCAATATCCAGCGCCTTGGACGCGGTAACGGCGTCGTCAAAAAACATTTCGTAAAAATCGCCCATGCGGTAAAACAGCAGATAGTCCTTATGCTCCTGCTTAATTTGCAGATATTGCGCCATCATCGGCGTTATTGCTGCCGTATTGTCAGATTTATCAGTCATTTTCTTCCAAAAATTTAATCTTTTTAAACTTGTTGTATAATAGTATATTTAAAAAATCCAGTCTAGGATAATTTGCAAGATATAGGACGTTAGATCATGTTTGAACGCGCCAGAGCCCATTTGGGAATCGAAAAAAACTCCAAGTTTGTGGAGCGGGTCCTGTTCCTCAGTTTTCCGACCGCCATGGTTTTTGTCACACTGGCCGCTTTCCGGCTGGTCGATCCGCTGTGGGCAATTATTTCTCTGGCCGCGGTCGTGATGTTTAACATTATCCTGCTGTTTCCGCTGACGTTTGAATTGCAGCGCATCAAAAAATACATTACCGCGCTGGCGCAGGGCGAAACTTTTGACGAAACCGCCATGACGCTTTCGGAAGAAGACGCCAAGGATATTGTCGAAGCCGTCAACACCATGCACCGTTTCTGGGCGCAGAAAACCGACATGCTCGAAGCGCAGACCATTTCCGACACCGCGGTTCTGGACTCCCTGCCCGACCCGATTATGATGATTGACCGTTCGGGCAACATTTTGGGCGCCAACCTCTCGGCGCGCACCAGCTTCGGCAAAAACATTACCAGCAAAAACATCGAAAAAGTTTTTGATTCCAACAACTTTATCAATGCGGCCAAAAGGGTCATCCAAAAGGAAAGCAAATCCGAAAACCTGATTTTTTATGTCAAAAAACCGGTTGAACAAAAACTATACGCACATATCAAACAGCTGCCGTGGCTGTCTAAAGGCAAAGCCGTCGCCGTAGTCTCGGTCTATGACCTGACGAAATCGATGAAAATTGAGAAAATGCAGTCGGATTTTGTCGCCAATGCCAGTCACGAACTGCGCACGCCGCTGGCGATTATTTCCGGATTTATCGAAACGCTGCAAACCACCGCCAAGAACGATGCGGAAGCGCAGGATAAATTTTTGGGCATTATGCGCGACCAGGCCGACTACATGTCTTCGTTAATCGAAGACCTGCTCTCGCTGTCAAGAATTGAGCTTAAACAAGACCAGCGCCCGGGAGACAAAGTTGATATCCTGCCGATTGCCGAAGACGTGGCCGAAGCTTTGTCACTCAAAGCGGCTGAACGGAATATAAAAATTAAAGTCGTCAATAATGAGGAAGTTCCGACAATTACCGCCGACAAACCGCTGATTAAGCAGGTTATCCAAAATCTGGCCGACAATGCCGTCAAGTACGGACTGGCCGATACAGACGTTACCATCAAGGTCAGCCGCAGCGACAGTATTCCGCCGTCAAAGAGTTTCAAAATCTCGCAGGGTGAAGCCGTCGTCGTTTCAGTCAACAACAAAGGGCCGAAAATCGAGCCGGAAAAACTGGCGCGCTTAACCGAACGTTTTTACCGTATGCAGGAACATAAGGACCTCAACATCAAAGGCACAGGCCTTGGGCTTTCTATCGCCAAGCACATCATCATCCGCCACAACGGCAATCTGACCGTCAGCTCCAACAATTATAACGGAACGACTTTTACGATATATCTGCCGGTTGAGCCATAGCCTCGGGATTGCAGTCGGCCTGATTTCCGCCGCGTTTATAGAAGTGTGAGAAAACCACCGGCTTGATTCCGGTTGCCTTGAAAATATCCTTGCGGATAGCGGCGTTGATGTATTCCTGAATCTGTTTGACGCGATGGTCGTGTTTGGCAACAATCTCGGGAATTTCCGGCACGACATGCGCCAAGACCTGTTCGCGCAGTTCCAGAAAAGCATTCTCTTCCAAAATGTCGATTGAGGAAATCTGCAAGTCTTCCAGTTTCCAGTTTTCATCAAAGACAATACTGATAAACAAACTGCAATTAAACGCAATCCGCTTGCGGTTCTTAATCAGCTGCGAACCGAGGTCGGTAATCTGATTGCGGTCAACGCCGAGCAGAGCCGTCGGCACCTGACCGATGATTTCGGCCTTTCCGCCGTTAATCAAAACCACATCGCCGTTGCGCGCCATGACGGTATCCTCTACGCCGCATTCCAGGGCAAAACGCTTCTGGGCGCGGATATTGCGCTTGTCGCCGTGCACCGGCAATACCAGTTTCGGGCGCAGTATCTGATACATCTTTTTAATATCGTCTTTGCAGGCATGCCCTGAGGTGTGCACCAGATATTCCTCGCAGGAAATGACGTCGACGCCGGCGTCGCGCAGTTTTTCCTGCATACGCTCGATTTTTTCTTCATTGCCGGGAATAATCTGCGATGAGAAAATAATCGCGTCGCCTTTGCCAAGTTTTATATCCTTGTTTTCGCCGTTGACAATGCGGTTCAGCCCGCTGCGGTAATTCGCCTGCGAACCGGCGCAGATATAAAGCATCTTATCCAGCGGAATGTCCATAGCCTGTTTGGCTTCGACATACGGCGGCAAATCCGGCAGATAGCCGCATTCTTTGGCAATATTGATATTCTGAATCATGCTCATTCCGGCAATCACCGGCGTGCGGTCGGCCGCATGCGCCGCCAGAATCAGGCTCTCCAGACGGGCAATGTTGGAAGCAAAGCAGGTCGCAACCAGCGTATTTTTGTATTGCGGTACAAGATTAATCAGGCTTTCGCGGATTTCGCTTTCCGACGGACCTGATACGTCATGCGCCATATTGGTTGAATCGCCGACATACAAATTAATGCCTTCGGCGGCAATCTCGGACAAGCGCTGATAATCGGTCGGCATAAACCCCATTTTGCCGTCATCCATGCGCCAGTCGGTGCCATGCACAATATTGCCGTATTTGGTGCGTATCATCAAGACGGAATTGTCCGGCAGCGAGTGAACCACCGGAACAAACTCAACTTCAAAATTTTGCAGCTTTATCCGGCGCTGCGCGTTTATCGAATGAGTTTCGACAATGCCGTCCAGTTTGTACTCGGCCAAACGCTTGTGGATGTGCCCGAGCGAAAAATCGGCAGCATAAACCGGGCATTGCAGTTTCGGCCAGATATGCGCGATTGCCCCGAAGTGGTCTTCATGCGCGTGGGTAATGAACAAAGCCTCAATCCGGTCCTGATAATTTTCCAGAAAAGAAGCGTCGGGCAGCCCCAGCTCAATGCCGGGAAAGTCATCGTTCAAAAAGCCGTATCCCGCATCTACGACAATGATTTTGCCATCGACAATATAGGCATACATATTAAAGCCGACTTCCTCGGCGCCGCCCAGAGCAATAAAGTAAATTCCCTCGCGACTGAAAAATGCCGGCTGTTCCGCAGGAAGATTCTGTTCCTGTTGTTGTGTGTTATTCATTAATCTTGTTTTCCTCTTTATAAAAAATATCGCCCGCCAAAATCTGCCGGATTTCGGCTCCCTGCCTGAGCAGCAAAGCGCCTTTGTCTGATATTCCTTCAAAAATACCGATTTCCTGTCCGTGTTCCAGATTAACGGCTATTTCTTCGTGTAATCCTTTGACATGGCTCAGCCATTTGTCTTTTACCGGCATAAATCCCTGCTCGCGCCAAAGCGTAAAATTTTTATCAAAAGCCTGAAGATAAGCCGCTAAAAATTCCCGGCAATTTGCAGAAATGCCATAGTCCGACAGACTTGCGGCGGGATAAATCCGGCTGGCATCCGCTGGCGGAGCCGCCTTTATATTTACTCCAATGCCGGCGATTATATACCCATTTTCGCCCTTTTCAAGCAAAATTCCCGAAATCTTGCGATTTTCAATCAAGACATCATTCGGCCACTTAAGCTGCGCCCTTCCCCGCGGCGAAAAAGAAAGCACGGCCTCCAGCATGCTTAACGACACCAAAAACACCGCGTCGGTCAGATACTTTATCTCCAGCGGGAAGCACTGCGACATAAATAAATTGCCGTCCAGACTGCTCCAGCTGCGACCGCGCCGGCCGCGTCCGGCCGTCTGCCGGCGCGCCGTCACCACAAAATACGGATGCGGCGGATTAATAGTCAGTTCACGCGCCGCGTCATTGGTTGAACCAACCTCCTCATATTCCGCAACAGCCCAATTGTTGTTTACAAGCTCCACTTAAAACACTCCCTTAAGCACGGTTTCGGCGCCCAACAATACATATGACGGATTGAGAATTGAAATAATTACCAAAACCAGATTAATGAACAAACTGATGTAAATTGCCTTGTCGGTGCGGTCAAAAGTGTTTTTGAGCGGCTCAAAATATATGGTACGGATGACATTTAAGAAAGCGTTGGCCATGAACAACACCGATACCAGCAAAACCCCGAGTTCAACCCAGTGCGCGCCGATGACCAGCGTATTGACAATCGTCAAACGCCCCAAAAAACCCAGCATCGGCGGCATGCCGACCAAAGAAAACATAAAGACCAGAAAAGCGGCTGAAATATAGGGTTTGACATTGGAAAGGCCGCTGATTCCGTCAACATCGCTCAGATACTCGCTTTTGCTCTTCAGCCCCAGAAAGACCGTATAAACGCCAAGCATTGCCAAAATATATATCAGTTCGTAGGAAAAAACGCCCATAATCGAGCCGCTGTTAAAGTTAATCAGCCCGAAAAGCAGAAAACCGGTATTGTAAATGCTTGCATAGGCGAATAGGCTGCGGATGTTTTTCTGTCCGTTGGCAGAAAATGCGCCGATAAAAAGCGATATGACGGCAAAACTCAGCAAAATATTATGCAGCAGCGGCGCCAACCCGAAAAAGGCTTTGGCAACCAGGGTAACCAGGCAAAACAGATAAGCTATCGGGGCTATCAGCGTCAAAAAGCCGCATACCGGGAGGCTGCCGTTGCTTAACGTGCCGATAAACCATGAATGAAACGGCGCCACCGCCATCATAAACAACACCGCCGACAAAACAAACGCAGCGCCGGCCAAGGCGTATAACCCGGCATCGCTGCCCGCTGACAGCGCTTCCTGCAATACAGCATAATCCACGCTGCCGAAGCGGCGGTACAACAGCCCCGTGCCCAACCATAATAGCAGACAGAACAACGCCGCGCAGCAGCTGTACAGGCGCCCCAGAATTGATACTTTTCCTTCATCCCAATGAAGCAAAATCAGGCTGCGAACCGCCATACACAGCAAAGGCAAAACGACTGCCAACACCAGCAAATGCCGTGCGGAAATCAACAGGCTGAACAAAAACAGCATCCACATTGCCAGCGAATAAAATTTATAAGAACTGCGGTTTTTGTTTAAGAACCATTTTGACGACAGGTAAAACCAGGCCAAAGACACGATATAAACCAGCGTTTTAAACAAAGTCGAATAGGATGTGTTTTTGAGCCACGGAAGCAACGGACTCTGGTTATAAAAAACAACCGTCGTCAACAGCGTAAACAACAAAAAGACCTTGCTGACCGTAAAAAATGTCTTTGCGGTTTTTTCTTCCCTGAACAGATTTATCAGAAAAGCCGCCGGCAAATATGCCAACAGCGAAAGTTCGGGAACCAAAATCAACCAATTCCGCAACATTGCTTTCTCCTATTCCGACGCCACAAACCACAAAGGTTTGACAAAAGACATCAGCAAAATAAAAATCACAAAAAGCATAAAGGCAAAAAAAGCTTTGGATATATCATCATTTTTGCCGAGACGGCATTCTTTGCTGTCCTGCTTGAGCCGCAACAATTCCTGAAGCAGCGTTACGCCGACAAACGCCAGCGACAATATCAGAAGAACGCCCATTTTGACATTAAAGCTCAAAAGCCATGAAAGAATCAGAAAATTATTGATAAATACAGCCGAAACAGGCATGCCGACGGCGGCTATCGTCAAAAAGGAATAAATAAAAGACAACCGTTTGACCCGGCATAAAAAACCGTTGGAAATACAACTGGCCTCCTGCTCCTTGTGGTAGATATAGCTTGAAACGGTTTCCAGCGAGGCCATGATAATCAAAAACCCGAACAAAGAATAGCCGATACTGGTCTTGACCAGTTCGTCATTTACAAAAATGCCGAGCAGATACAGAATATAATAAACCGTTACATAAGAAAAAATCTTATACTGATAATCCCTGTTGATGAAACCGATTAAGGCAATAAACAACATGGTAACAACCGCGATTATTTCGCCGTACATAATATATGTTCCAAGTTCCAACGGCAGTTTTGACGGCAAAAAGCGGATAAAACCGTATATGGACGTCAGCGGCAGCAGCGCGGTAATAATAAATGCCAGCGGGTTGCGTATGCCGGAATTAATCGAAGAAATCCAGTAATGAAAAGGCCATATCGGAATCCGCGAGACAAAAGACAGGCATACCGCCCCCCAAACAAAATACTTGAGCGGATTGCCAAGGCGGAGCTTTCCGACATCGGCCAGCATAAGACTGCCGCCCTGATAAAAAAGTATCATGGTCGCGCTGAACAAAATTATGGCACCGATAAAATTATACAGGAAAAAACGGTTTATCAACCCTTGTTTGCGCACTTCTCCGAACATGCCGATAATCATAAACAGCGGAAACAACATTGCCTCAAAGAAAATATAAAAAGAAAAAATATCCGCCGAAACCAGAAATCCGGTCAGCATGCTTAAAAACAGCAGCGTAAAGACCAATAACGATTTGGGGCGGTAAGTATTGGAACGGACGCCGAGCACGCCGATCAGCACAGCAAGATGCACAGACAATATCAGCAGCAGCGAAAAAACATCGACGCCAAAGACAATATTGATATCCGGAATGCTCAGCCAGTCAAATTTTTCAATCAGCTGAAGCGAGGCTGAATTTTCATTGAGAATCATGAAAATACGCCAAATCAAAATGATATTGGAAACGATTGTAAAAACACAGACATTAAAAGCGTTGCGGCCGGGCTGCGAATCTTCATTGTCTTTGGAGCTTAGAACAAAAAGCATTCCCAAAAACGGAACGGCGACAATCAGCGACAATAAGGCAAAAGGACTATCCATAACAATACCACCCCAGGTTTAATAAGACAACAGCCAGCCCCAGCAATATCATCATGAAATAATTGGCCCATCCCGCCCCCTGAATTTTTTGCAGGTTTTGAACCACAAAACGGGTCGAGTGCGAGATTGAACCGATAACGCTCCGCTCTATTACCACAAAATCAATGGCCAGCCACAGAACCCTGCCGAGCAGGCGCAGCGGCGTAATCAGAAAAACAATATAAAAACGGTGCATTATATCGCCTTTCTGTAAGCCCTCACAACCCGCAAAACGGAGGGCAAACCCGGCAGGCAGCAAAATTACGGCCGCTGCAAAAAAGCCGAAATACGCCCAGACGGCATCGCTTTTGTATAATCCCGAATAAGAAAGCCACCAGCCGTTGACAATCAGAAACGGCAGCCAGCAGGCGACATTAATATTTTTCAACAACGCTTCCACCCGTTCATCCGAACGGTTTTTACCCAGATAAACCATATGCAGAACCGCGGCAACAAGACCCAAAAAGATATAAACAAACCATTTGGCCGGATCAGAATCAAAATGCTTGAAGAAAATTCCAATCAAGACAAAAACTGCCAGCAATCCCAGCAAAAAATCAAGCCACAACCGCCGTGCAAAGCCACCCATCTGTGACACCTGCACCTCATCGGAAGCCGAAACGCTGGCAAACAGCAACGCCGTGTATATTCCCAGCAGCGGCGGATACAAATATACCAAACGATTGTAAAACACATCGCCGCCGCCCCACATCATATACAGACAAAAACTGTAAAAAAACATATTCAGATAAAGTATTTTGGCTTTGAGGCTGTCAATCAGCAAAACGCCGGCAGCCGCCCAGACGGCCGATATGCCGACAATGACGTTAAAAAGCGGCTGCGCATAGGCTGAGACCTCTATCAACGGCATCAATTTGGCAAAAACAATCAGCCCCGATAACGGCGCGCCGAACACTGCCACGGCAATTCCCCTGTTGAAAGCCAGCCGTTTAAGCCCGATTATCTGGCTCTGGAACAAAAACATCCCGCATTTGGCAAAGACCGCCCCTAGAAGCAGCGTTGAAACCAAATCCTTGTGACGCCCCGCCTGCAGATACTGCGGCAGTGCCGACAGCGTTATCGTGCCCAAATGCGCATAGACAACGGCCAAAGCCGTAAAAACGGCAAGCTCGGCCAAAAAATTATAAAAAATAAACCTGGTCTTGGCCTCAACATCATTAATAAGATAGAATCCGATTATGGAAAAACAGCAGCTGCCAATCATCAACTGGATAAAATCCTGGCTGGCAAGCAGAATTATCAAGGCCGCAAAATTAAGCACAATAAAGTTATTGATATACAAAGAATATTCTTCACGGCGATATACAATGTTTAAATATATCATCGCCGCGAGGCAAAGGCTCATCATGCTGACACAGGCCGACGCCTTTCCGGCCGTCACAAAACTCAGATTTGCCTGAAGGGTGTGGTGAGGTATCCAGGAATACATTACATTGCTGATACCAATGGCGTTGATTTTTTCAAAAAAAGCATAAAGCAGCGCCAGAACTGCCCCGAATAAAAGGACAGACCAAATCCGGCGGCGTTTTTCCTGACCGATTAAGAAGAACAGTAAGGCGATTGAAACCAGCCCCAGAAATAATTGCAGTATCATATGCCGTTTTCCATTACTTAATTTATGAGCCAATATAACAAAAAATAAGGGCTTTTAAAGCCCTTATTAGAATTTGCGCTTATACGGTGTGCATAATTCAGCTTAAGACAGCCTTCAAGTCGCGGACAATCCGAACGGGAACGGTATATTCGCGGGCAACCTCTTCGCCGTCGATTTCGGCAACCAGAATTTCATCAACCCGTTTGAGAGGCGCGCGCGCATCGGCATTAATACCGCCCAGGAAAACGGAGCTTTCCCGACTCCGGTATAACAGAGCCGTATCGCCGCCGTCATATACAAAGCGGGGATTTTCGGGGCCGCCGCGGCGCTGTTTTATCATCAGCAGAATTTCGCCGGCAGCATTCTGCAAAATATCATATGTGCTTTCTGCACTCTCGGAACTATTAATATTATCAGCCATATTAACCTCTTTAGCAGATGGATATTCTTAATTTTGTAAGGATAGTAACATATAATTATTAACAAATACACTATATTTTTTACTTTTTGAACTTTTTTTATTTTTTTAGTTGACTAAAGTTTTTTTATCTTCTATACATAGCCTCGTTATTTTGATGAGGGCTCGTAGCTCAGTCGGTAGAGCATTTGACTTTTAATCAAAGGGTCGGCGGTTCGAACCCGCCCGAGCTCACCAATAATAAAAAGAACCACTTAAAAAGTGGTTCTTTTGTTTTAGAGCGGGTTCGAACCTTCGGTTCTTCTTGCTCCTAAGCTTTTTCACAAAAGCTAAGTCGCTTTGGTCACTCGTTTGCTAAATTCGCTGCACGGCGTTTACACTTGCTTGCTCATTAAGCAAACTTCGTCTTTCGTCAAAAAACAACCGGAGCAACGGTTGTTTTTTCTCCTTAAGCCCGCCCGAGCTCATCCAATAATAAAAAACACCATTCCTTGTGAGTGGTGTTTTTTATTATTGGATGAGATTGCAGGTTTGAACCGCCGAGAAAGGCGGTTTGTTTTTGAAATTTTAGGCAGACACCGGATGCCGGCCGGCGAAAGCCGGAAAATTGAGAACGGCGTATATGAGCTTGCGAATTAGCCAACCCGCCCGTTTTATGCTGAGAACCACTCTTTAAGTAGTTCTTTTGTTTTTTTAGCGCTAAAATATTTCTTTACAAATCTGTTATTCCGCATACAATCCGGCTATATTATGTTTGCCAAAGAAGGACGCTGCTATGCCTGACAATGCAAAATCATCCAGACTTTCTTTTCTGCTGACCCTGCTCAGTTTTTTCTGTATCGGCCTCGGAATAATTTCAATTATAGCCTCTAACTGGCAGGAAATTCCCGCGATTGTCAAGCTTGGCGCGGATATTATGCTGTTAGCCGCAACAGCCGCCGCATTGGTTCGCGCTTATTATAAAAAACCGCAGCGCCTAACGCCGCTCAGCATTTTTTATGCCCTGCTGATTGCTGCATCTATCGGCCTGGTTGCACAGGTCTTTCAGCTCAGTTCGCACAGTTTTTCATCCGTCGTCATGTTATGGTGCCTGCTTACCGCGCCGTTGCTACTGCTCAATTCCGCAATGGTTTTTCCGTTTTTCTGGCTGCCGCTCTTTTTCACGGCGTCGTTCAATCTTTGGGTGTTTCCATGGCTGACGGACAAGCCGTTTTCCGATGCCATGCTGTATGACAGCAGTTATTATTTCTGCTGGGTTCTGCTGTACAGCGTTATATCCCTATTTATTAATAATCAGCATGGTTTGGTTCGGGCTTTGCGTTTTTGGACAGTTGCAGGCATTTGCTTTTTCTTTCTTCAAGCGGGACTCACCGGCGTTCTCGGAAACATATTTTATTCCCGGACTCCGGAAGAACATGCGTCGCTGCTGCCGGTCGCGCTTATGGTTTTATTATGGGGCGGAATATTTATTCTCAGCCGCCGTCAGAACAAAAGCTTCTTGCTGCCGGCGATTACGGCGCTGCAGGTTTGCTATGTTATCAGTCTGGCTGTTTTTCATGTATACGACCGTTATTTTGATTTAGCGGTCAGCCTCGCGGCACTCGCCATATTGGCCGCATATGCCTATGTATACAACCGCAGCAAACTGTTGGTTACAGCTGTCATACTGATGGCAATCCGCATATTTGTTCTCTTTTTGGAATTGTTCGGCTCGCTGATGAATACCGGCATTATTCTCATCAGCGGCGGGCTGTTCCTGATTGTTTCTGTTAAAATCTGCAAGTTATTGGTGGAGAAAAGCCATGCTTAACAAATTTATTCCTGTTCTGGTCTTCATCCCCGTACTCTATTTTATCGGCTGGATTGGCAGTTTGAAAATCAGCGAAATCAATGCCCCGCAATATAAGATTGCCGTTCGCGGCTATGACCCGAGAGATTTGTTATCCGGACATTATCTTAGTCTGCGACCCGACTGGAAGAAAACAGACTGCGGACAGTTTCCCCAAAACCGCTGTCCGGAAGACGTTTTCCAATACAGCTACCGTTATTATGTTCCCGAACAGGCCGCGCCGGTTTTGGAAAAAATGCTGCAAAACGGCAAACATAAAACCGAATTGTTGTTTGTCTGGCCGAAGTATTCCAATCCGCGCATCAAAAACCTGTTGATTGACAATAAACCATGGAATGAAAACGAGCTGAATATTGCAGAATAAGAGCCTTATTTTTCGTTTGTGGCTGCTGTTTCGAGCCAATATCATCATCAGCCTGCTGGCAGTCGGCGGAGGCTACATGATAATTCCCCTGATGAAAAAGCAATTCGTTGACCGCGCCAAAGCCTTTGATATGGACGAGTTATGGGAAATGTACGCGATTGCCCAGGCAGCGCCCGGCGCAATTGCGATTAACCTGTCGGCGGTGACAGGCTATAAAATCGCGGGGATTACCGGAGCAATTGTCAGCTGCTTTGCTGCGGTGTTTCCGCCCCTGCTTATAATTTGCGCGGTTGCCGCCTGTTATGAGCAGGTTATCCATAACCATACCATTAACGCCGCGCTCAAAGGCATGATTGCCGCCATTGCCGCAATTATTATCGACGTCGTTTACGACATGGGCAAAAATGTTGCCCGTGCCAAAGAGGTTCTCGGCCTTTTTACGGCAGCGGCGGTCTTTGCGGCTTCTTTTATTTTTAATGTCAATGCTATTTTATTAATCATACTGTCATTGACGGCCTATGCCGTTATTTTCGGCATTAAAACGAGGCTCGGCAAATGATGGCTGAGAAATTATGGGAACTGGCAATTAATTTCTGGCAGATCGGCAGTTTCAGCATCGGCGGCGGATATACGATTATCGCATTGATTGAAGAGCTGCTGGTCAACCAATACCATTGGCTGACCATGAAAGAATATACCGATATTATCGTTATCTCGCAAATGACCCCCGGCCCTCTGGCAATCAACGCCTCAAGCTTTGTCGGCCTCAAAATCGCCGGGATTCCCGGCGCCGTCGTCGCCACATTCAGCAGCATCATATCCGGCGTGGTTATTGCATCGAGTGCATACCGTTTTTTCTGCTGCCACCGCAATTCCGAGGTTATTATGGCTGTTCTGCGCGGCCTGAAAGCAGTGGCGACGGGCTTAATCGGCGCGGCAGGCGCCGGTATTCTGCTGCTGGCACTGACTGGGCAAAACACTTTGTCCCGCAATGTTGCGGCGGTTGATTATTACGCGTTGCTGATTGCCGCGGCGTCAATGCTTCTGCTGCGGCGTTATAAGACCAATCCGGTATGGATTATGGCTCTCAGCGCTGCTGCCGGCATATTGATTTATTAGGCCTGCGGCATTATCATACAGAAAACCGGCATTAGGGCAAGCCCTGTTATTTATATTCTTCATCCGTCACCGACTCAAGCCAGTCTGTCGCATTGCCGGGCAGATTGGTTTCAACCGAAATATGCGTAAACCACGAATCCGGCGCCGCACCGTGCCAGTGTTCAACGTCCGGCGCAATGCGGACAACATCGCCCTTATGCAAAATCTGCACATTTCCGCCGCGTTCCTGATAACGCCCTTCGCCGGACAAAACCAGCAAAATCTGGCCGCCGCTGTGCTTGTGCCAATGGGTGCGGGCTCCCGGTTCAAAGGTAACATTGGCCAGAGAAGAATTCCAAATCTCGTCATTGGCACTCAGCCTTTTCAGGTAAGTCTGCCCGGTGAAAAATTTTCCGTAGGGATTGATTTCGCCCTGCCCAAAAACAGTATCTATCGGCGCTTTATTCATTTCCTGTGCTCCCGCAAAAGTTGTAAAAGTCATTAAACATATTATTATAAAAAGTTTTTTCATTTATTTCTCCTGAGTTTCGGGCAGCAAATTAATCAGCGTTATTTCAGACGGTGCCAGAAAGCGCATTTGCGGTCCCCACTGCCCCGCTCCGCGCGAAACATAAATTTTTGCGTTGTTCGTCATGTTATATTGTCCGGCCAGATAACGGTTGTACCATTTGGCTAAAATGTGGAAC
The DNA here is from genome assembly GCA_018362935.1 of Pseudomonadota bacterium. GTDB lineage: Bacteria > Pseudomonadota > Alphaproteobacteria > RF32 > CAG-239 > CAZU01. The sequence continues at coordinate 36,537 of JAHALQ010000010.1, forward strand.
GGGAAAATCTGGCCGCCGTGGGTATGTCCGGAAACCTCCAAATCGAAATTATTTTTCTTTTCAAAATCCGCCGGCGTATGCGACATCAGAATACGATACTGCCCCGGTTTGGCTTCGGCAAAGGTTTTTTCGATGTCAATCTTTATTCCCAGATGCCCCGCGGTGCGGACATCGGCAACACCGCCGACATAAATATTGCCGGGAAGTGCCGCGCCGTTGTTTTCCAAAAACGTGAAGCCAAGTTTCTTCAGTTCGGCAACGGTTTCGCGATAACCGGCATAGAACTCGTGGTTGCCGGTGACAAAATAAATGCCGTTTTTGGCGCGCAGCCCTTTTAGCAGCAGGCTTATATCATGCACCCGGGCAACGTTGTCGTCGATAATATCGCCGGCCAAAAGAATGACGTCCGGCTCCAGAGCGTTTGTTTTTTCGACAATCCCCCTGACCTTGTCCGGGCTGATAACGCGATGAACATGGATATCGCTCAGAAGGACAATTTTTTGCGGAGCGCTGATTTTGTCGGAAGACAAAACAACTTCTTTGGTGTCCGGAACCTTTGTACCGGCATACAATGCATATACCGAAAACAACAACGCCAGAACGATATTGCCGTATTTAAACCACCAACAGCCGACATAAGTCATATGGCGCAGCCACGGAGTGGCATAGCACAAAATGCCGAAAACAGCGTCCGACAATAATGTTATGGTAAACAAAATGACACAAAAGATAAAAACAAAATACAAGGCATAGCGATAGAAAGAATAAAATCCGCCCAAAGCTTTTTCATGATTGTAACCAACCAGCAGCGGCAGGCAGCCAAGCAACATAAACAAAGCAAAAACGATAATCTTAGCCGGCAGCCCGAGCGACAGGCACCAGGTATAGCGGAAGAACAAATATCCCGTTACCGAGCATCCGGCCAAAGCTGTTGCAATCATCCAACTCATTCTCAATTCTCCTAAAATGCGATTCTGTTACCAGCATAATCTTTAGAGTTTACTCCAAGTCAAGTGTTTTATTGACAAGATAGTAAAAATTTAGTAACCTTACCCCATCGGAGGTAATAAATCTATGGGATATTCAATCGGACAAGTTGCCAAAAAAACAGGTTTGACGGCTCACACTTTGCGCTATTACGAAAAAGAAGGGCTGCTGCCGTTTGTGCAGAAATCCGGCTCGGGGCTGCGCGTTTTTTCAGAAAACGACCTCGGCTGGCTGGCAATGATCGAATGCCTTAAAGGCACGGGTATGACACTTAAGGACATCAAACAATACATAGACTGGTTTATTGAAGGCGATTCAACGCTGGAAAAAAGGCTGGATATGTTTAAACGCCAAAAGGTCAGAGTTGCCGAACAAATGGCGCAATTACAGCAGCATATGGAAAAAATAAATTACAAAATCGCCTATTACAGCGAAGCCGTCAAGCGCGGAAGCACCGACGACGTTTTGGAACATAACAAGTGGCTGGCGGCCGAAAAAGAACGCCTTTTCGGCAAACAAAACAATCAATAAATTCGCTGCCGCCGCTGCCAAACAAGCCGGAATTCTCTTGAAATTTCAGCTGCAGCTTATATCTATATTGGAAATTATCAGGAGGCTGCCATGCCGAACCAATTTATCGAACTCCTCAAAAAACGCCGATCCATTTATCATCTTGGACCTACCCCTCCGCTTGCGGAAGCCGAAATAAGCCGGCTTATCAAAGAAGCCGTCAAATATACGCCATCGGCTTTTAATTCCCAGTCAGCACGCGCTGTCATTCTGTTCGGACAGCAAAGCAAAAAACTGTGGCAGATTGTGCACGACACGCTGCAAAAGATTGTGCCGGCCGACAAATTCGCTCCCACCGCACAAAAAATTGCCTCTTTCGCAGCCGGCAACGGCACCGTGCTTTTCTTTGACGATACGAACACAGTCAAAGCTTTGCAGGAACAATTTCCGTTGTACCAAGATAATTTTCCGGTCTGGGCCGAACAAGCCAACGGCATGGCTCAGTTGTCCGTGTGGACGGCTTTGGCCGAAGCGGGTATCGGCGCAAGCTTACAGCATTACAACCCGCTGATTGACGATGAGGTTAAAAAAGAGTGGCAATTGCCGCAGGAATGGAAACTGATTGCGCAGATGCCTTTCGGCAGCATTGAAGCACCCGCCGGCGACAAAACTTTTATACCGATTGAAGAACGGGTCATCATCAAAAAATAACATGAACATAAGGACGAAACATATGTGGGCTGTTTTTGCGATACTGTCGGCTTTCTTTGCGGCAGCGACTTCCATATTGGCCAAAATCGGCATTGAAAACGTCGACTCCAACCTTGCGACCGGAATCCGAACCGTTGTCATTTTAATCATTACTTTAGGAATTGTCTGTCTGAGCGGCACAATTCAGCAGCTGCCGCACATCACGCAGAGGAGCTGGCTGTTTTTAATCCTGTCGGGCGTTGCGACAGGATTGTCCTGGTTGTTCTATTTCAAGGCGCTGCAAATCGGCGATGCCTCCAAAGTGGTGCCGGTTGACAAATTCAGCGTGGTCATCAGCATGATTATGGCTTTTGTCTTTTTACACGAAGCAGTGACGTTTAAGGTTGTTTTGGGCGGCGCACTGATTACCCTCGGAACCTTTGTACTGATTTTATAAACAAAGCCTCCCGAAGGAGGCTTTTTTTGTAATTTCGGCCGGTTCTAATGATTCAGATACCATTCGACGGTTTTGACAATGCCGGTGTCAAAAGTTTCATCCGCTTTCCAGCCTAGTTCTTTTTCAAGTTTGGAAGCGTCAATCGCGTAGCGCAGGTCATGCCCCGGACGGTCGGCGACAAAAGTAATCAAATCGGCATATTTTCCCTCTTTGCGCGGGCGCCTTTCATCAAGAATGGCACAGATTGTCTTGACAATCGTGATGTTGTTGCGCTCGTTGTGGCCGCCGATATTGTAAGTTTCGCCGGCACGCCCCTGATGATAAATCAAATCGATTGCCTTGCAATGGTCCAAAACATAGAGCCAGTCGCGGACATTGGTACCCTGCCCGTATATCGGCAGCGGCTGCTCATTCAGCGCCTTTTCAATAATATGCGGTATCAGTTTTTCGTGATGCTGCTTTGGGCCGTAATTATTTGAACAATTGGACGTTGTTACGTTCATGCCGAAAGTGTGGTAATAAGCGCGGACAAAGAAATCCGAGCTGGCCTTGCTGGCCGAATAAGGCGAGTTGGGCGCGTAAGGCGTCGTTTCCCGGAAAAAGCCGGTATCGCCCAATGTTCCGTACACTTCATCCGTCGAAATGTGGTGAAAACGGCAGTTTTCATATCCGGGCTTGTACTGGTGCGGCTTTTCCATCCAATAGCGGCGGGCAGCGTCCAACAGATTAAAGGTTCCAAAAACATTGGTCTGCACAAAAGCTTTTGGCCCCTTAATCGAATTGTCAACATGGCTTTCTGCGGCAAAATGGATGACACCGCGAATGTCATATTCGGCAAAAAGCTTATCAATCAACGCTTCGTCGCAAATATCGCCTTCGACAAAAGTATAGTTGGGCATAGTTTCGCATTCTTTAAGATTGTCAAGATTGCCGGCATAAGTCAGCTTATCGAGATTGATAACATGATACTCGGGATACTTAGCCGCAAAATAAGGCACAAAATTTGCTCCGATAAAACCGGCACCGCCGGTAACTAAAATTGCTTTAGACATTTTTCCAGACTCTCTTTCCAATGAGGGATGTTAACGTTAAATTCGGCAATAATTTTTGATTTGTTCAGCACGCTGTAAAAAGGCCGCGTCGCCGCGGTCGGATAATCGCGGGTTTCAATCGGCATAACCCGGCATTGCAGACCGGACAATTTCATAATTTCGACAGCAAAATCATACCAAGAACAGACGCCCTGATTGCTGAAATGGTACACACCGCGGCAGCCGTCCTTAAACTGCGGCAGAATATCGGCAATCGCCTGCGCCAAATCGGCGGCGCAAGTCGGCGTGCCGACCTGATCGCAGACCACCCGCAGACTGCTTTTTTCCGCACCGAGGCGGCGCATGGTTTTGACAAAGTTGCTGCCATAAGGAGAATAAAGCCAGGCCGTACGGATAATAATTGCGCTCCGTGCATTGTCGAGAACGGCCTTTTCGCCGGCAAGCTTAGTCTTGCCGTAAACCGACACCGGGTGCGGCACATCGGTCTCGGAATAAGGACGGCATGAGGTTCCGTCAAAGACATAATCCGTAGAAATATGGATTAGCCTGGCACCGCTCTGAGCCAGGTTTTTCGGGCCGAGAATATTTATTTTTTCTGCCAGCGCAACGTCGGCTTCGGCCTTGTCTACCGCGGTATAAGCCGCGCAATTGACAATCGTGTCAATATTATGCGCTTTGACATAAGCATCCACCGCGGTCTTGTCGGTAATGTCCAAATCTGACACATCTGCTGCTATCGCATCAGGCAGAAGTTTGGACAGCTCGGTGCCGAGCTGGCCTTTAGCCCCGGTAATGAGCAACATCTTTCAATCCTCCGTGCAGCATATCTTTTTCCGAAACAATAACCTTATCCGCCGGAATCTGCCAGTCAATGCCGATGTCTTTATCATCGTATCGCACGCCGGTTTCAGATTCTTTGCAATATAAATTATCGCACTTATAGGCAAAAACAGCGGTTTCGCTCAAGACTGAAAAACCGTGCAGGAAACCGCGCGGAATAAAAAGCTGGCGTTTGTTTTCCGCCGACAGTTCCGCCGCCACGTATTTGCCGAATGTTTTTGAACCTTCGCGGATATCGACGGCGACATCAAGAACCGCGCCTTCGATAACCCGAACCAGTTTGGCCTGCGCGTGCTCGCCGGTCTGGCAGTGCAGACCGCGAATCACGCCGTATGACGATTGGGACTGGTTGTCCTGGACAAAACGGGCGGCAATGCCCGCAGCATCAAAAGCTTCCTGATTATAGCTCTCAAAGAAATAGCCGCGTTCATCCGCAAAAATCCGCGGTTCAACAATAAAAACGCCCTCAATCTCCGTTTTAATAAAGTTCATGATATTCCTCGTAGACCTTTTGCAAATATTTTTTGTAATCGCTGTTTTTGAGCTCGTCAATCAGGCTGCGCATCTGTTCATCATCGATAAATCCGCGGCGATAGGCAATTTCTTCGATACAAGCGATTTTCAGCCCCTGGCGCTTTTCGATAATCTGCACGAACTGCGACGAATCCATTAAACTTTCCGGCGTGCCCGCATCAAGCCAAGCATTGCCGCGGCGCATCGGCACCACGTTCATGCGGCCTTCGCGCAGGTACATATTGTTCAAATCGGTTATTTCCAGCTCGCCGCGGGCGGAAGGTTTGAGGGAAGCTGCCTTTGCCACAACGTCCGAAGGATAAAAATACAATCCAACGGAAGCATAATTGGACTTGGGATGCTCGGGCTTTTCCTCAATCGAAACAGCTTTATAATTTTCATCAAACTCTACCACGCCGAAACGTTCGGGATCGGATACGTGATAAGCAAAAATCGTGGCGCGGCTGCTGCCGTTTTTGTCGACTTCGTCGCGAAACGTATGAATCTGGTCGCCCATATAAAAAATATTATCGCCCAATATCAGACAGACGCTGTCGTCACCGACAAAGTCGGCTCCGATGGTAAAGGCCTGCGCAATGCCTTTGGGTTCATTCTGCACGGCATACCGGATGTCCAGCCCCAGACGTTTTCCGTCACCAAACAGTGACCGGATATTCGGCGTATCGTGCGGCGTGGAAATAATCAGAATTTCACGGATACCAAACAGCATTAAGGTGGACAGCGGATAATAAATCATCGGTTTGTCATAAACGGGAAGAAGCTGTTTGGAGGTGGTTTTAGTCAACGGATAAAGTCTGGTACCGGAACCTCCGGCAAGAATTATACCTTTCATTTGAAACCTCTAAAAAATTAATATTATAAATAAGTCTTAACAAAATCTCTTACAAAAAGCCAATTTTTTATGGCTTATATACACAAGGCTCCGAATTTACCGTCCGCCAAAGCCGCTGTTTACAATGCCCTCAGCCGACCTCGGAAATATTTGTGCAAAAACAAAAAGATACCAAACATAATTCTGGACAATTCAAATTTTCGCCACTAATATGAGTTGAACTTTTCCAATGGAATTATAATTTTGGAGCCGCTAAATGTTTACTAAGAAAAAAGTACTGAACATTAACGGACTATTGACCCTTTCGGCAATTAACAAACATCAGAGCAAACGGAAAGCTGCCGTAGCCATGGGAATTTCCGTCGATACCATTAACCGGTATGTTGCCGGACTGGAAGCCTCTCTGGGAACCAAACTCATCCATAATGCCCATAACGGATGTATTCTCACGCCCCGCGCGCAAAGTATCGCCAAAGTTGTTGAAGACGCACAAAGTTTGCTTGAGGCGATTTATACTGACAATGACGTTTCTCATGAAATGTGCGAAGGCTATGTCAAGATTATGATGCCTCTCAGCGTTTCATCAAATTTATTTCCCTATGATTTGGATGATTTTTACGCGACTTATCCCAATATCAAAATAATTTCGCACTGTCAGCTTATCCGCGACTACACGATGGAAGATGATGCCGACCTTGCCATATTTGTCAGGCGCCCCGAATTATTCGACAACACGACACTGCTGTTTGAAAAAGACATACCCTGCGGATTATTTGCTTCGCCCGGATATCTCAACAAACACGGTTATCCTCAGAACATCAATGACCTTTGCTCACGCCACCGTATCGTCAACCTGATCGGAAGCGAAGACATGGTCACCGGCTGGAGAGAAATTATCTATCAATGCCAACACGTCTGTTTCCAGTCAAATTCCACTTTTTCGCTTTTGCGGGCTGTCCGCAACGGTATCGGCATCGGCCTGATGCCGCTGCGCTTTAAAGACGAGGGGTTTATTTGTATTGATAAAATCCCCTGCTCATCGCAGCTGACTTTTTATCTGGTTGTCAACAATAAAACACAAAATCTGTCAAAAGTGAAAATTGTCGCCGATTATTATAAAAACTTGCTCAGCCGCATGTAGTTTCCGGCCGAAAATCCCGATTTTACAAAATCGGCTTGTTGTTGATGGCGTCTATTATCCGCTTTTCAGCCAGGCTTACATATTCGCGGCAATTGTCTATACCGACAAAACGGCGGTTAAGCCTGACGGCGGCAACGCCGGTTGTACCGCTGCCCATAAAGGGATCAAGTATCAATGCGCCTTCCGGCGTCGATGCCCGCACAATCCGTTCAAGCAGCGCCAAGGGTTTTTGCGTCGGATGACGGCCGAATATTTTTTCCTGGGGCGGCGTTGCGTTTATTGACCAGACCGTACGCATCTGGCAATGCGGTTTTTTTATCATATCCTTAGGAAAATCACCGTCTTTCATTGCATGATAGTCAAAATAGTGTTTGGCTTTTTTATCCCTGCGGGCCCAAATCAGGCTTTCATGGCTGGCGGCAAAATATTTGCATGACAAGTTGGGACTGGCATTGGGCTTAAACCAAATGACGTCGTTTAATATATGATAGCCTAAAAGCTGCATGGCAAAACCGCAGGGATGCAGGCTGTGATATGTTCCCGACACCCAGATTGCGCCGTCGGGCTTGAGCAGGCGTTTGCATTCCGTCAGCCATTTTTTGTGAAATTCAAAATTCGCCTCGACGCCGTTGCATTTGTCCCAGCCGCCTTTGTTAATCGAAACCAGCTTCCCGTTCTGGCAGCTGGTGCCGACACTGGAAATCAGGTACGGCGGGTCAACAAAAATCATGTCAAAACTCTCGTCGCCGAACTTTTTCAATACTTCGAAAGTGTCTCCGCAATAGAGTTTGAATATGTCGTCCATGCCTTGTTTCTCCTTTGGTTTCAAGTCTAGCCGGAGCGCTTTTTTTTGCAACCACATTCTTCCGTTATCCAACATTATATCGCCAAAAAGCCCCGTTTGCAAACGGGGCTTTTGGGCTGATAACGATTAAAGCTGATTATTTAACATTGAGGAGAATATCTTCGTCGCTATCATATTCTGCATATTCGCCCGGTTTATCCTGAACGGCAACCGTAACCTGAGGCTGGGGCTGCGCTATGGTTTTAACCTGTACCGGAACGGTCTGCGGCTGAGCTGCAGGCTGAACGACCTGAACCTGCGGCTGGACAACCTGTACCTGAGGCTGGACAACCTGTACGTTCTGCGCGGCGGCATAAGGCGCTTTTTCATAGCTTACGCTGGCGCTGGTCCGGGGTTCATAAACGGTTGTGTAAGTCGTCTTCTTATAAGTAACTTCGACAGGTTCGCGGGTTTCGCTGATTTTGGGGCCGCAACAATTGTCTGTTGCGCAGGAAGCAACGGCGCAGGGCGCGGCAACAGTAACCGGAGCCGGGGCTGCGACGACAACCGGAGCCGGAACATACTGCATCTGCGGGCACGGGCGGGCGACTTCGCGGTAACGGATAACCGGCGCCGGCGCGACAATCTGGCGGGTGCGGCGGACATAACGATAGCAGGTTTTGCCGTCGAAGTAATCGCAATTCATATCTTTGGGCTGTGCGGTTTTATAAACGACAGGTTCCTGAACTTCCTCTTCGGAATCCATGCAGGCACATGCCGACAAAGCCAAAACCGCAGACAAGACGATAAGTTTTTTCATGGTTATTTCCTAACATTTAAAAGTTATACATTTTGTAAATTTCCGCTAATTTTTGTTTAATATATCAATTATTTTTAAAAATGCAATATATTTGTTTATCTTTTTTTAACTTTTAAGCATACTCTAATACTTTAAAAGACTTATACTTTTGGCGGGAAGCAGGCATTTTTGGCCGCCAAGGTTATATTCGTGATTTATTTGTCCAATATTGGCACCGACGACAACTTCCTGTCCGGCGACTCGGCGCGCAAAGACTAAAATATCATCGGTCACATGATATTCAATATATGAACCGGTTTGCAGAGCTGGCGTGCGGCGCCGGTAATCCGCCCACCAGGCGATATGGCGCGACAAGTCGTTTTCTTCCTGCAGAACCGCACAGGGACGAACCTGCTCATCCCCCTGCCCCCGGCAGCCTTCAAGCCCCCATTCGCTGCCGTAATATATTGACGGAACGCCCGGCAGCGTCAGCAGCAGGCCGTACAGAACCTTGAGCAGGCTTTTGTCCTTTAATACCGTGGCAATGCGCGAAACATCGTGATTATCCAAAAAAGAATACAGCTGCAAATTCTTATAAACACCGATATCCTGATTAAACTGCCGGTTAAGCGCGAGGCTCAGTTCGCCCAAACTGCGGCGGTTGCAGCTTGAATACATTGCTTTGTATAATTCGTAATTAGTGACGCTGTGCAGCATATCGGCATTAATTATTTTTTTATAATTGCCGATAACCATCTCGCCCATCAGCCAGAAATCCGGTTTTTGCTCCAAGCAAACACAATGCAGGCGGCGCAGGAATTTGCGATTTAAATAACCGGCGACATCCAGCCGCAGGCCGTCGATTTCAAATTCCTTAATCCAATACGACACGGCTTCCAGAAGATATTTCTGCACTTCCTTATTTTTGAGATTGAGCTTGACGATATCATCGCAGCCGTCCCAGCCTTCATAGCAAAAACCGTCGTGAAAATGATTGTCTTTTGCAAAATCGAGCTTAAACCAGTCGCAATACGGCGACGACTGTTTGTTGCGGCGCACGTCGGCAAAAGCGAAAAAACCGCGGCCGACATGGTTGAACACACCGTCTAAGATAACCCGGATGCCGTTCTGATGCAGCTCCCGCACTGTTTCTGCCAATGTTTCGGCGGTACCAAGCCGGCGATCGACCCGGCAGTAGTCATTGGTGTCATAACCATGGCCGGCTGCTTCAAAAACCGGCCCCAGATAGACGGCGTTGACATTCAATTGTTTTAAGTGCGGCAGCCAGTCAAGAATTTTTGACAAACGGCAGACCGGCACGCTAATCCGGTCGTTATGCTGCGGCGCACCGCAAAATCCCAGCGGGTATATATGGTAAAAAACTGCCGAATCCGCCCACATGGCTCACCTTAATTCTGCCGCGGCGCCGGATAATGAACCGGCCCCTTGGGTTTCGGTTTTTGGGGAAGTTCCGGTTTATATCCGCCCTTGATACAGATTAATTTGTCGTCCGAATATTCCTTGCATTTGACCGGCTTTGCGCTCTCGGCGGAAGGCTGCAAATCACCGTCGGCATCGCGGCGGTAAACCTCGGCCGCGCAGCCCAGACGGCCGCAGCTGTACGGCGCGTTGAGGATGAAGACATAACCGTCATCGGGATAACGCGACACATAAAAATCCGCGTATTGAACCTGTAAAGGTAATTCTTCCGCCGCCGGGCCGAAAATATCGTCAAATACCCGGGCAACTTCCTGTTCCTTGATACCGATTTCATACAGGCTGGGGCTGTGCGAATTATAATAAAGATACATTTCCGCAGGTTTGGCCGCGGCGGCACCTGCGACAGACAACCCCAAAAAACCCAGCAAAGACAGTATTTTCATTTTGCGCATCCCTTAAATACTATTATCGGCTTTATATTAGACGACAAATTATTAAAAATTAAATAATTAAAATTAAATACTTTTTTAGAGATTTGGCATAATATTCCGATAAAATAAATTTATAAGGACAAAATTGATGAAACTCTGCCAAATTGTCAATTATGCCGATGACCGTGAGATTAACGGGCTGTCGGCAGATTCCCGCGAAATCAGACCCGGTTTTCTTTTCGGCTCGCTCAACGGCGACCAATATATTCAAAGCGCTCTTGACAACGGCGCAACGGCCGTGCTTGTCCCGCAAGACTGCGCTTTTGACTTTCCGCCGCATATTGCGGTTATCCGCACGGCAAATCCCAATAAAGATTTTGCAATCGCGGCCGCGCGCTTTTACGAGCACACGCCGCCGCATATCCTCGCCGTTACCGGCACCAACGGCAAAACCTCGATTGCCGATTTTGTGCGCCAGGTTTTGACAATGATGGGCGAAAAAGCCGCCAGCACCGGTACGCTCGGCATGATTAAAGGCAACAATGCCCCCATCCCCTCGCCCAACACAACTCCCAACGCTGTCGCCATACACCGCGAGCTGCGCGAATTGTACAACGAAGGATACAAATATGTCATTATGGAAGCTTCCAGCCATGGGCTGTGCCAATACCGGCTCGGCGGCATCCGCTGCGATGTTGCCGGATTTACCAACCTGACGCGCGACCATTTGGATTATCACAAGACTTTTGAAAACTATCTTGATGCCAAGCTTATCCTGTTTCGCGAAACACTCAAAGAAGACGGGACAGCCGTGCTTAACGCCGATATTGACTGTTTTGAAAAAATCCGCCAAACCTGTCTGGAAAACGGCAAAAAAGTCGTCACCTACGGGCATAACGGCAAAGAACTGCGCCTGCTTAAGACCACGCCGCGTCCGCACGGACAGAAACTTGAGCTGGAATTTTACGGGCGCCCTCTGGAACTTGAAATTCCGCTGTCCGGCGAATTTCAGGCGATGAACGTTTTATGCGCGCTGGGTTTGCTGGTTGAAGAAACCGGGCGCGCCGATGAAGTCCTGAAGCACATCGTCAACATCCGCGGCGCCAAAGGGCGGCTGGAACTGGCCGGGCAAAAGAACGGCGCGGCCGTCTACATTGATTATGCCCATACGCCGGACGCGCTCGAGAACGCAATCCGCGCCCTGCGTCCGCACGCTTCCGGACGCCTTCTCGTCCTGTTCGGATGCGGGGGCGACCGCGATGCCGGAAAACGCCCGATTATGGGCAAGCTGGCCGACGAACTGGCCGACATCGTTTATGTAACCGATGACAATCCGCGCACGGAAAATGCCGCCAAAATCCGCGAACAGATTATGGCTGCCTGCCCGCACGGCATTAACATCGGCGATCGCGCCGCCGCCATCAAAACCGCCATGGAAAATTTACAACCCGGAGACATTTTGATTCTCGCAGGAAAAGGGCACGAAACCGGGCAATACATTAACGGCCAGATTTATCACTTCAGCGATCATGAAGAAGTTTTGAAAAATCTCTAATCCGCATACATCCTCAAATTTGGCACGGTTATTGCATATAAACATGTAAGTTTAACTGTCCGCATTTGAGGATTATTGCGTTATGATTGTTCGAAAATCTATAAAATCTGCCGCTTTGGCGCTTATCGGAACAATGTATTTATGGGGTGCCGGCAATGCTTATGCCGTTTCGCGCATAAAAGATATTGCCGACTTTGAAGGCATCAGGGACAACCAATTGGTCGGTTACGGCCTGGTAGTCGGCCTGAACGGTACCGGCGATAACATCAAATCGGTCGATTTTACCAAAGAAAGCCTGATTTCGATGCTCGACAAAATCGGCATCAACGCCCGCGGCGGGCAAATCAAGGCCAAGAACATCGCTGCGGTTATGGTAACCGCCAACCTGCCTCCGTTTGCCAAACAGGGCAGCCGCATTGACGTGATGGTCAGCGCTCTGGGCGATGCCAAAAACCTTCAGGGAGGCACTTTGGTCGCGACTTCTCTGGTCGGCGCCAACGGCGAGGTTTACGCTGTCGCGCAAGGGCCGATTGCGGTCGGTGCAACTTCGGCAAAAGCTGCCGGCGCCTCGGTGGTTAAGGGCGTACCGACATCCGGACGCATTCCCGGCGGCGCCATTATCGAAAATGAAATCCCCTTTGAGCTGGAAAGCCTGAAGAGCGTCAATATTGCCCTGCGCAATCCCGACTTTACCACGGCGCGCCGGATTTCTGACGCCATTAACGCGATGATGGGCACGACCGCCGCCAAAGCGACAGACCCCGGCACGGTTGTTTTGAAAGTGCCGCATAATTATAACGGAAAAATTGTCGACCTGATGACCAAGGTCGAACAGCTTCAGGTTCAGCCCGACCAGCTGGCGCGCGTCGTTATTGACGAAAGCTCCGGCATCGTAGTTATCGGCAAAGACGTTAAAATCAACCGTCTGGCTATCGCTCAGGGCAACCTGACCATCCGCATTACCGACGTGCCGGTTGTTTCGCAGCCGATGCCGTTCAGCAACGGCGAAACCATTACCGGCGCAACATCGGTTATTGACGTTAACGAAGGGGTTGATGCCAAACTGACGGTCGTCGATACCGGCATAAACTTACAGGAACTGGTTGACGGCCTTAACGCGCTGGGCGTGACGCCGCGCGACTTAATCAGCATTTTGCAGGCGATTAAAGCCAGCGGCTCCCTGCAAGCGGAAATAGAGGTGATTTAAGATGGTTGGAATGAGTGCAAACATATCTGCCGCCGGCAGCTTTCTCTCGGGTGTTTCCGCAAAAGCTCCGGCAGTCAGCGGCAATGAAAAAGATCAGGCCAAAGCCAAAGCGGCGGCACAGGATTTTGAAGCTTTCTTTCTGACCCGCATGATGGAGAGCATGTTTGACGGCGTTTCGACCGACGGCATGTTCGGCGGCGGAGAAGCCGAAAAAATGTACCGTTCCCTGCTGCTGGACGAATACGGCAGGGAAATGGCCAGACTCGGCGGCATCGGCGTTCAGGATCAGGTTATGCGGACAATTCTCGAAATGCAGGAAACGGCGGAAAAAGGATATATCGAAGCTTAGGAAAGGTGACGACTATGGAAGAATTACAGAAAAATGAAAACAGCTCAAAAGTAGAAGAACTCAAACAGATTGTCAGCAGCTTTGTCGATTTTCTGGAACAGGAAAATACGGCTTTGAGAGCTTTTGACACTGTTGCCGTCAGCGCCGTTTATGACCAGAAAATCAAGCTGGTTTCGGCTTACCGTTCCATCAGCGCCTATTTTATCAAAAATCATCAGGTTCTGGAACAGCTTGACAGCGAAAACAAAACCCTGCTGCGTGATTTGTCGCTGGCTCTCGACGCCGGCCTCAAAGAAAACGAAATGCTGCTCAAAACCAGAATGGAAGCCAGCAAAACCGTTATGGATACGATTATCAGCGTGGCCAAAATGAACAATAACCGTAACGCAACCTCTTATGGCTCGCACGGCACTTATTCTCCTCAGGATAACAATAAAAATGCCTTAGCCATAAATAGAACATTGTAAAGGGGAAGAAAAATGGCTTTAATCAACGGATTGTCAACCTCACTGACCGGCATGAAAGCCGCGCAGTCGCAGCTGGACATTATCAGCCGCAACATCTCAAACGTCGATACGCCGGGATATACCCGCAAATCGGCAGCACAGACCAGCGCCGTGCTGAACGGGGTGCCGCTCGGCGTCAATGTTTCGCAATCGCAGCGCATTGTCGACGAAGGGCTGCTCAAAAGCTATCTGGCGACCAGCTCACTGAGCAACAACCTGTCTTCAAAGTATGACTTTCTGAGCAAGGCAGAAGTCATGCTCGGCACGCCGCAGGGAGATAATTCCATTTCGGCTAATGTTTCGGCTTTGCAGAGCGCTTTTGACACTTTTGCCAATGACGTTACGTCTTCTTCGACCAAATACAACCTGCTTAATCAGGCAACGGCCGTCACGCAGCGCCTCAATGAGCTTTCTACCGGCATTCAAAGCCTGCGCGGACAGGCGGATACCCAGATTGCCGCCGATGTCGAAAAAATTAATTCGCTGCTGGATAGCCTTGACAACCTTAACGACGAAATCGTCAAGTACAATATCATGGGCTATGACGGCCGCGCCGACATGGAAGACAAGCGTGACCAGACTCTGCGCGAACTCAGCCAGTATATTGACATATCCTATTTCAAACGCGAAAGCGGCGCGATTGTCGTACAGACGACCGGCGGCGGCATTACCCTGCTGGACAACGACCCGCACAAACTTTCGCACAGCGGCGTCGCCATGACCAATCCGACCACGACTTACGCTAACGGCGGTATCGGCGGCATTTACGTTGACAACAAAGACATTACCCAAAGCATTAAAGGCGGCGAACTCAAGGGATTAATCGAAATCCGCGATGAAACGCTGTCTTCCCTGCAAACCCAGCTTGACGAATTGTCTGCAGTTCTTAAAGACCAGATTAATTCGGCGCACAATGCCGGAACGGCTTATCCGAATACGCCCGACAAACTGACCGGCACCACGACTTTTATCCAAAACAAGAATAATCCGGCGCTGGATGCCTATCCGCAGGGCATCAGCATCGAAGACGGCGATGTCCGCCTCAGCATTTTTGATGCTGAAGGCAAACAGGTTGCCACGACCACTCTGGTTGACGGCCTCGGATTTGGCAACGGCACTATTTCAGACATGATGGAAACCATCCAGAACTGGCTGACTTCGCCGACAGGCGCGAATCTGCCCCAAGCTAAAGTCTATATGAATGCCGAAGGCAAAATGGTTATGGATACCGGCGACAGCAATTACGGATTGAGCATTCTTGATCAGGCAACCTCGACGGCAGGCGCTGACCAGAAGAATGTCACAATTCGTTTTGACAACAACGCCGACGGCAAATATGACACGACCAGCGAGGGATTTTCGAACTTTTTTGGCTTGAACGACTTTTTTGTCGATGACGGTATGAATTCAACCTATGATTCAAAAGTTTTGCCGCTTAATGCCAACATGGGCATGAACGATATTTCGATTATCAGTTTCTCAGACAGCGTTAATGGCCTGAATTTCGGCACAATTACCGTATCTCCGAATGACTCGCTGAGCGATATTGTTGAGTCTATCAATACCAACCCGGCTTTTAAGGGAACAATCCGCGCCTCGCTGATTCCTAACGGCAACGGCTATATGCTGCGGATTGAAGACCTCAGCGGCGCCCAGCTGGAAATTTCGGAAGTTCAGGGCAACGGCCTGCTCGAACGCCTTGGCATTGAACCGTCCAGCGCCGGCCTTTCCATGGAAATCGGCGTCCGCGAGGATCTTAAGACCAATCCGGATTTAATCAGCGGCGGCGCGCCGGTTTACAGTTCCGAAACCGGAAAATATTCTCTGAACGCCGCGGCCAATGATGTCGCCGTCGCTATGGGCAAGGCTTTCGGCAATACGTATAATTTTAAGCAATCGGGTACAATTGCCCGTACCCAGACGACCCTGGCAAATTATGCCGCGACGTTTGTCGGCAATATTGCCACCCAGACCAGCAATGCCGAGGCTTCATACAAATATCAGGCCGAACTCGGCAATTCTATCGCGACCAAAGAGGCAAAACTCAGCGGCGTTGATTTGGACGAAGAGCTGGGGCAGATGATTATTTTTCAACAGACATACGCGGCTTGCGCGCAGGCCTTTACAGCATCAAAAGAAATTTTAGACATGCTGCTTGATATCGTATAGGAGGATTTTAGAAATGGTTAGAGTTCCGACATATAACAGTTATATGAATTTGTTAAATCAAACGCTGAACACCAAAGCGCAAATTGATTTATACAGTTTTCAGACGACAACCGGCCTGAAAGCCCCAACTTATGCCGGCTACGGCATGAGCGCCTATAATATTGTCAATCTCGAATCGGCTTTGGGCGTTACCAAAAACTTTATGGAAAACAACAAAATCCTCGATGTCGAGCTTAAGGCAATGAATACCTCCATGCAGTCTATCAACGGCGCGATAAACGATTTGAAGAGCATGCTCAATTCATTCGGCGCCTCAGACACTGATAAAATGAACCCGGATCAGACCGGCGGAGAAATCACTTTTACGGATAACAACGAAGCCGCCTATCTCGGCAAAACCATTACCATTGACGGCACCAAATATACATTTGCCGACAATGACGCAGAGCCGAACAACATCGACCTTTCCGCCATTCATGCGGATTCCGGCAACGATGATTATGCCGAAAAAGTCATGGGGCTTTTGAAGGATAAAATTGATCCGGCCGGCACCAATCCGGATTATGTTTTCGAGGGTAACAAGTTTAGTTTTCCGCTCTATACAATCAACGGAAGTTCAACCATTCTCGGCGCCGACGGGGTTAAGACCGGCGAGCCGTACAGTATGAATGACGATAAGGCCTCGGCTCTGAAAGATTTGCAAAATACGGCTTTTGCAACCCTGCTGGCATTAACCGACAGCCTGAATGTTTCGGCCAACGGCAGATATTTGTTCGGCGGCGGCAATGCAACGAATGCGCCGGTTGAATTTCCGTTCAGAACGCTGGAGGAATTTCAGGCCTATTATGACGGCATCAATATCAAATACCCGACTTCGGCTTCTGCCAATTTGTCAAACATGAAATTTACGGCGGAAGATACCGGCGCGCTGACAATTTCCAAAATCGAAGGCAATAACTACAATATCAGCACCGAAAAAGCCGGCGGTTTTCTGAATAAAGTGGCCGAAGGCAGCGCTAAAACAACCGGCGACGTCACGTTCAGTTCGGATAAAAACACTATTACGGCAACCGAATACGGCGCTTTTCAATCAATAAAAGCCGGAGATACCCTGGTGGTCGGACGCGGCGGCGACGGTTCCGACGATTTGTCGCTGATTGTCAAATCGGTTTCGGCCGACGGCAAAACGATTACATTTGAAGATGTTGACGGACATAAAATACCGGCTTCCGCAGACGGCACTGTGGCTGACGGCGAAAACCTGACGTTCAGCACATCTTTTCCTGTCGGCGCAGTCATCAATATGGAAGGGATGGGCAATAATGTTGCCGAGCGCGTGCAGGTTGTCAGCGTGAATACCGACGGCAGCCTCAATGTGACCGCCGACCCAAATCATTTTAATGCCGATACGGTGACAATTCCTGCCTCCAGCAAATGGGAAATGAACACAACATCATATTATCAGGGCGGCACTCTTGACACCGAAAGAATGATTTCCAGCAACCAGTCAATTATGATGAATGTCAATGCCGGCGACGGCGCTTTTGAAAAACTGTTCCGCGTTTTGGGGCAGATTGCCCAAGGCAATATGGTTGATACCCGCGACCTGAGTCAGGAGTTTGACGGCCTGGTTGATCCCAATGCCGCATCAGAAACCCTTAATAACGCGATTAATCTGCTGCAAAGCGCCATTAACAACAGCGGCGATTTGAACCCGACAACCAATTCCAGCCTTAACGGGGTCAGCGCCAAGCTCAGTTCCGATTATGTCGCGCTGTCGAATAATACGGAAAACCTGACGCTGGCTTCAACAAATCTCGAAAACAGTGTCGGCGAACTCAAAACGGTTGACAAGACAGAAGCCGCTATCAAGGCTTTGATGGCATCGACAAATTTGCAGGCTTCTTATTCGATTTTGAATAATATTATGAATTTGTCATTGGTTAATTACCTGAAATAAAAGTACCATCAGGATTAAAAAGAGCCTCCCGTTTAATGCGGGGGGTTCTTGTCTGTAAAAAACAGCCGGGATTGCCGGGACAGTTTTTTACAGACAAGAACCATGCCCTTTTTCAAAGTGCATGTTTCAACGGTTCGAATCAAGGGATTACGCATCCGTCCGGTACCGCCGAAGTCTGCCTCAAACAGTTCTACCTTAATGATGCTCCCCAAGGTATTCCTCAATACAG
>JAHALQ010000028.1 GCA_018362935.1 Pseudomonadota bacterium
TACAACCGCGATGACGAACATACCGCCGCGCAAATATTTCGCGAAAATCTGCCCAAGGAGTATGAAGATGTTAAGTAAAGACGAAATCCGTTTTTTAATTGGAAATGCGGCGGCCAACTGCGGGGAGCAGCTGCGCAACCTGCGCCGCGCCCGCGGGCTGAAGCTGACAAATGTCAGCCGGGCGACAAAACTGAGCATTGAAGAAATCGACAAGATTGAGAACTGGTGCATGGACACGCTTAATCTCGAGAGCGTCGTTAAACTCGCCGCTTTTTACGACAAGCGCGTCTACATTGACTTCGTGCCCAAAGACAGCGAATAAAAAAGAATCCCCGCTCTTTCGAGCGGGGAGTTGCTTTTGACACCAACCGGCATAAAGCCGAGAAAGTTCGGATAATGTTTTAGATAGAGGCATTTTAAGAGCGAGAAAAATTTTAGTGTACAAAGAAGTACATACGACCGAAAGAAAAAGCGCACGATTGCGCTTTTTCTGAGGAGACGCAATGAGACTTGATTTCGCAAGGACTGCGGCAGCAACCACAGCGAAATATAGTCGGAATTGATTTCGAGCCTCGCAAAAATGCCTCTAGATGAGCCATTAGACGAGCTTTCCTTAAATCATGGCCATGCCGCCGTTGATATTAATCGTCTGTCCGGTAATATACTGGGCTTCGTCGGATGCGAGGAACGCGACGACGTTGGCAATATCCTGGGCTTCGCCGAGTTTGTTGGCCGGAATTTTTTCCATGAGTTTGGCTTTGACGTCATCAGGCAGAACGTCGGTCATCGGCGTACGGATAAAACCGGGCGCAATGGAGTTGACGGTAATGCCGCGGGAACCGACTTCCTGAGCCAGGCATTTGTTCATGGCAATCATGCCGGCTTTGGAAGCGGAATAGTTGGCCTGTCCGGCATTGCCGGTTACGCCGACGACCGAAGCGATACCGATGATACGGCCGAAACGGCGTTTCATCATGCCGCGAACGGCAGCTTTTGCCAGCTTGAAACCGGCAGAGAGGTTAACGTCCAAAACCAGCTGCCAGTCTTCGTCGCTCATACGGATAAAGAGATTGTCGCGGGTCAAACCGGCATTGTTGACCAGAATATCAATGCGGCCGAGTTTGGCTTCAACCTGTTCAACCAGATTTTTAACATCGTCGGCATTGGTCAGGTTGGCGGTGAAAACTTCGACATTGCCGCCGAGTTCTTCTTTAAGCTTAAGCATCGGTTCTTCGCGCATATCGGTCAGAGCCAGAATTGCGCCCTGAGCATGCAGGGTGCGGGCGATTTTGTCGCCGATTCCGCCGGCAGCGCCGGTAATCAAAGCAACTTTTCCATCTAATCTAAACATTTTCTAATTCCTTGTTTTAAGGTTAATTTTTCAAACTCTTGGCGAGTTCCTCAATCTCGGCGGCAGAACCGGCCGAAACTGCGTTAATTTCACTATGGCTTCTTTTGATAATGCCCGAAAGCACCTTTCCGGCGCCCAGCTCATAAGCTTCGGTGACGCCCTGTTCGGCCATATAATCGACCGTTTCTCTCCAGCGAACCGAACCGGTCACCTGTTTAACCAGATTTTCGACCAGTGTTTTTTCGTCGCTGACAGCCTGCGCCGCCACATTGGAAATAAGCGGTATCTGCGTCTTGTTGGCTTTGACTCCGGCCAAAGCTTCGGCCATGACTTCGGCGGCTGGCTGCATCAGCGGGCTGTGAAACGGCGCGCTGACCGGAAGCTTGATGCAACGTTTGGCACCAAACTCGGCGGCAATTTCCACCGCTTTCTCAATCGCCTCCGCATGCCCCGACAAAACGACCTGGCCGTTGGCATTATCATTGGCCGCCACGCAGACGTACTTACCCTGAGCGCAGGCCTCAGCCATTGCGACAACATCCTGATAAGAAACGCCGATTACGGCAGCCATTCCTCCGAGCCCGACGGGAACAGCCTTTTGCATGGCGTCGCCGCGGGTGCGGAGCAGTTTGGCAGTGTCAGTCAATGAGAACACGCCGGCCGCACAGGCAGCCGAATATTCACCCAGAGAGTGACCTGCGACAAAACTTGCATAATCTGACAATTTGACATCAAATTCTTTTTCGAGAACTCTTACGACCGCCATGGAATGAGCCATTAAGGCGGGTTGAGCGTTAGACGTAAGAGTAAGATCCAATTCCGGCCCTTCGACCATGATCTTAAACAAATCCTGATGAAGCGCCTCGTTTACTTCTTCAAAGACCTGCTTTGCCGACGCAAAATTGTCGGCAAGCTCTTTTCCCATGCCGACGAACTGAGAGCCCTGGCCGGGGAAAACGAATGCTTTAGTCATCAATAAAATATCCTTGTTTTATTTAAACAACCCTTGAATCTTTAGCAACTTACGCCCAAAAGTCAAGTTTTAAAACTCTTTTATCGGCCGCAAAATGTCCGGTTTATTAAGAGAAAATTGAGAATTTGTCCCTATACTGGCGACAATGAAAAGTCTGTTCAAAGAGGCAAGAACTATGGCAAAACGCAAAAAAGAAAAATCATTCGGCGCCAAACTCGGCCGCCGCCTTTCCGGGCTCGCTCTCGTTTTATGGATTTTGAGCCTGATTGTCAGCTGTATCTTTTTCCATTCTTCCGACGCGGGATATAATCTCGCAACATCATCGCCGGCCAAAAACATGCTCGGGCTTTACGGCTCCAAAAACGCCGACTGGATTTTAACATGGTTCGGCATCGCCCTGCCGGTTTTTCTGGCTGCGCCGCTGGTCTGGGGCTTTGGCTTTCTGCGCCTGCGCGAATTTGTGCGCCCGTGGTGGCGGCTGTTTGCCTTTGGGCTGGGCACCGTCTGTTTTGCCACAACATTAAGCCTGCTCAGTTCCTGCTGCGCGGCTTTCCGTCTCGGCGGCAATATCGGTCTTTTCTTCTCGCGCAATTTTCTGACACTGGTTCGCCGCATTTATGTTTTTGACTATGCCCAATATATTTTGGCCGCTGTTTTCCTTTTGATTGCCTTTGTATCATTCAACCTGGCCTGCGGCCTGACGTTCGGTTCATGGATTCGCCTCGGCAAAGAAATCTGCCGCAAAATCGCCTTTGCCGCCGCAAAAACCGCCGCCGCCTTCATGTGGCTGGCCGGTTTGTTCAGCCGCGGCACAACGGAAGAACCACGCGTAAAAACGCCGAAGGCCAAACGCGAACCGAAAGTCCGCAAAGAACCGGCCGTTTCCGATAAACCGGCCGAAACCATTAAAATATCCAAGCCACGCAAGCCCGCCGACGACGGCTATCAATACCCCAGCATCAACCTGCTCTCTACGGCCAAAGACAAAAGCGCCAACACCGTCAGCCAGAAAGAGCTTGATAAGACGGCAACCGAGCTGGAAGCCGTTTTGCAGGAATTCGGCGTCAACGGCAAGATTGTCAAAGTCCGCCCCGGCCCGGTCGTCACCCTTTATGAACTTGAACCCGCCCCGGGCACCAAAAGCGCCCGCGTTATCGGCCTGGCTGATGACATCGCCCGCTCAATGAGCGCCGTTTCGGTGCGTATTGCCGTCGTGCCCGGTTCAAACACCATCGGTATCGAGCTGCCCAATAAGACCCGCGAGATTGTTTATCTGCGCGACTTGCTGGAAAGTCAGGACTTTGCCGATTCCAAAGCCGCTCTGACCATCACGCTGGGCAAAGACATCGGCGGCAAAAACACCTATGCCGATTTGGCCAAAATGCCGCACCTGCTGGTCGCCGGTACCACCGGTTCGGGTAAGTCTGTCGGCGTCAACTCGATGATTATTTCCCTGCTTTATAAAATGCGGCCCGAAGAATGCAAGCTCATCATGATTGACCCCAAAATGCTTGAGTTTACGATGTATAACGGCATTCCGCACCTGCTGACCCCGGTCATTACCGACCCGGGCAAAGCCGTCGTCGGGCTTAAATGGGCGGTCCGCGAAATGGAAGACCGATACCGCGCCATGGCCAAGCTGAACGTCCGCAACATCACCGGTTACAACAAACGGCTGGAAGAACTGCGCATGAGCGGCGAAAAAGTTTCGCGCACCGTCCAAACCGGATTCGACATGGAAACCGGCAAACCGATTTATGAAGAGCAGGAACTTGACCTCACCCCGCTGCCTTATATTGTAATTGTTGTTGATGAAATGGCCGACCTGATGCTGGTTGCCGGCAAAGAAGTTGAAGCCGCCATCCAACGCCTTGCCCAGATGGCGCGCGCCGCAGGCATTCACCTGATTATGTCCACGCAAAGGCCGTCGGTCGACGTCATCACCGGCACCATTAAGGCCAACTTCCCGACCCGTATCAGTTTCCAGGTTACATCCAAAATTGACAGCCGCACCATTTTGGGCGAGCAGGGCGCCGAACAGCTTCTCGGCATGGGCGATATGCTCTATATGCCCGCCGGCCAGCGTCCCAACCGCGTCCACGCCCCGTTTGTCAAAGACAGCGAAGTCGAGCAGATTGTCGAATTTTTGAAACAGCAGCGCGAGCCTGAATATGTCGAAGAAGTCACCGCCGGCGAACTGAATCCGAGCGGTGCCGACAAACCGGTGTTTGACAACGGCGAGTTCGGCTCCGGCAGCGATGACGACTTATACCGCCAGGCCGTGGAAATTGTCCGCAATGACAAAAAGGCCTCGACCAGCTATGTCCAGCGCCGCCTGCGCATCGGCTATAACCGCGCCGCCATATTGATAGAGCGCATGGAAGAAGAGGGCATCATTTCTGCCCCCGACCATGCCGGACGCCGCGAAGTCTTATAAAAACACAGCCCCGTTTAACGGGGTGTGTTTTTGTGTGATTTGTGATTCGTGACTCGTGATTTATTTTAGGAGCTTTATGTCATCCTCGTGCCCCTCCCTTTCCTTGTCATCCTCGTGCCCGAAGGCCACAAGCCTGAGGAATTGACACGAGGATCCAGAAAACATATTGCCTTATTATGGATCCTCGGGTCAGGCATTTCATGCCGCCCGAGGATGACAGAGAAGCCTCTAAGACGAATCTCGAATTACAAATCACAAACGGTGATTCGTTAGCGCTTGAATAATTAGATTTTCTCTTTTATACTGCTTTTGCCTGCGGGTGTTCCGCAAGCGGAGTGTAGTAACTCCTTATAAACAAAAAAGCCTCCTCTTTGGGGAGCTGCCGATATAAGCATGCCTGCATGTCGAATAAGGCAGACTGCGTTTATACAGTTACTAACTCCCCGCCTTAATTTTGTTAAGGCGGTTTCTTTTTAACAAGAAAGATAGGAGTTTAAACCGTGCATATCACATCGAATTTAATTTTGCGGCAGCATCTGGCGCCGCTGCTGCAACAGGAGCGGCTCAACCGCGGCCTGATACCAAGCCAGGTAGCAATCTGTTGCGACTTGTCCGCCGACACAATAGAGCGGATTGAAAAAGGCTTGGGCGTTTCAATCAACTTGAATGAATTTTCATCGGCCGCGTAAAATTGCTTTAGATGCGCGCTAGGCGGTTTTTCACCGTTACAGTTTGGCGGCAATTTCCTCCACCTCATAACACTCAATAAAGTCGCCTTTCTGAATGTCGTTGTAATTCTCAAAGGAAATACCGCATTCATAGCCTTCTTTGACTTCTTTGACGTCTTCCTTGAAGCGTTTGAGCTGGCCGATAGCGCCATCATGAATAACCACGTTGTCGCGCAGCAGACGGATTTTGGCGCCGCGGCGAACCATGCCTTCGGTAATCATGCAGCCGCCGACTTTGCCGACGCCGGTAATGTTGTAAACTTCGCGGATTTCGGCATAACCGAGCAGTTTTTCTTTCAGTTCGGGCGAGAGCATGCCTTCAAGGCCTTTCTTGACGTCGTCCAATACGTCATAAATAATTGAGTAGTATTTAATCTCAACACCGTCGCGGCGAGCCATGTCGCGTGCCGGCGGATTCGCGCGGACATTAAAGCCGATAACCAGCGCATGCGAGGCTTTGGCCAAAGCAATATCCGATTCGGATATTGGGCCGACCGCAGAATGCAAAACTTGTACGCTGACTTCGTCATTGGACAATTTGTTAATTGTGCCTTCGATTGCCTCAATCGACCCCTGAACATCGGCTTTGATAATCAACGGCAGATGCTTAACCTCGCCGGACTTAATCTTATCCAGCATTTGTTCCATGGCAGATTTTGCAGACTTAACCAGCTTGGCTTCGCGCTCTTTGCGGATACGGTAATTGGTAATTTCTTTGGCCTGGTTTTCATCGCTGACAACCACAAAGTCGTCGCCGGCCGACGGAGTTCCCTGCAAACCAAGAACTTCAACCGGAGTAGCCGGCGCAGCTTCTTGCAGTTTTTGCCCATGTTCGTTAAACATAGCGCGGACACGCCCCCATTCCTTGCCGGCAATGCAGATATCGCCAATACGCAGCGTGCCTTTCTGAACCAGAGCCGTCACAACCGTGCCGCGGCCTTTTTCCATTTTGGCTTCAATAACCGCGCCTTCGGCCTTGCGTTCCGGATTGGCTTTCAAATCCAAAACCTCGGCTTGCAGCAAAATGGCGTCAACCAGTTTGTCAATATTAATGCGTTTCTTGGCAGAAACTTCGGCGCACAGGCTCTCGCCGCCCATTTCCTCAACGCCGATACCGTGTTGCAGCAAGGCTGTCTTAACTTTCATCGGGTCTGCGCCGGGCAAATCAATCTTGTTAATAGCTACCACAATCGGCACCTCGGCGGCCTGAGCATGGCGGATGGCTTCAACCGTCTGCGGCATGATGCCGTCATTGGCCGCCACCACCAAAACAACGATATCGGTCACTTTGGCACCGCGGGCGCGCATTTCGGAAAACGCCTCGTGACCCGGCGTATCGATAAAGGTAATTTTATCGCCGGTCGAAACCGTAATCTGATATGCGCCGATATGCTGGGTAATGCCGCCGGCTTCTTTGGCGGCAACGTTGGTTTCGCGCAAAGCGTCAAGCAGAGAGGTCTTGCCGTGGTCGACGTGCCCCATGACCGTGACGACCGGCGCGCGGTGAATCAGCTGGTCGGGCGTATCTTCACTATGCGAAATGGCCTGCTCGACATCGCTTTCGGCCACGCGTTTGAATTTATGCCCGAATTCCTCGACGATAATCTGCGCCGTATCAGCGTCAATCGGCTGGTTAATCGTTGCCATAACGCCCAACGCCATCAGCTTTTTGATAACATCGGCACTCTTTTCAGCCATACGGTTGGCCAGTTCCTGAACGGTGATAACCTCGGGAATAACAACCTCTTTAATGACTTTTTCCTGCGAAACCGGAGCTTCAACCGGTTTAGGCTGCTTCTTCTTGAATTTGCGGCGGCGTCCGCCGAAACCGAAATCATCCTCGTCATCATCGGCATTAATGCTGTGAACATTCAGCTTGCCGCTGCGGCGCTGCGGTTCAAAGCTGCGCTTCATAACCTTTTTGCGCTCCTGCTCAAACACGTCTTCTTTGGAAGCGGCTTTATGAGCGGCTGTTCTTTTGGCCGAAGCGACTTCATCGTCTTCGTCATCATCAAAATCATGTTTCTTGTCTTTGATTTTTACCGAAACCTTGCTTTCAGTTTCGGCCGGAACCTCAGCAACTCCGCGCTTGTTTTTTTCTTCCAGCTCTTTGGCGCGGCGCAGCTCTTCTTCCTCGCGCTGGCGGCGTTCAATTTCTTCCTGTTCTTTTTGCTTTTGGCGCAGCAGGTTTTTTTCTTCTTCTTCGGCGCGGCGTTTGTTTTCAAACTCTTTAGCTTCGGCAATCAGACGCAGCTTGGCCGCGGTTTCTTCATTAATCTCGACTTTATTTTCGGTCTTGGCGGCATTGGACGTAATTACGCGTTTTTTGCGAACCTCAACCTGAACCACTTTTTTACCGTCGCGGCTTTGACTGCGGGATGAATCTCCAAGCCCCTTCAAAGTGAGGGTCGATTTGCCTGATAATGTTAACTTATTTTTTGCATTATCTTCTGTCATTATAAAATATACTCCGTATCATATCTAAAATCTATTCGCCCAAAAAATCAGCCAACTTTCTGAGTTCCCGGTTTACCATTTTGGTCATTTCGCTTTTCAGAAAAGCCGCATGCACTGTATTTTCCCGATTTAACGCCTTGTCTAACTCCTCTGCTTCAAAAAGCTGAAAAACATCCATATCTTTAGATACCAGCATAATTCGCTGATGTCCATCATTTCCGGCGTCTTTTGCCTCAAGGACAAATGCCGCTTTGTCTTTTTTGACCGCTTCCAGAACCTTGTCCAGCCCGCAGACAAAACTTCCGGCTTTACGCGACAAAGACACGGCGCCCAAAGCGTTATGACGCAGAATATTTTCCGCCATTGCAACCAGCCCGGACGCCGGTTTGACCTTTTTTTTCAATGCCTTGGCAAACACATTGGATTCAACGGCTTTCGTCAGCAACGGCTTTGAATTGGAAACATATATGCCTTTGCCCGGAAGTTTCTTCTTAAAATCGGGAATAATTTCATTGTCCGGCCCCTCGCAAAAACGCAGCAGCTTGTCCTTTTCAAGGATTTTGCCGGTAACAATGCATTTGCGTGTCGTTTCTGTTTCCTTCATTCAAATTTCCTTACTTTGAAAAGTAATTTTAGGGCGGTAGTCAGAGTGGTTTTGAAAGCGAGAAAAATTTTAGTGTACAAAGAAGTACATGAATTTTTCGAGCCTGCGCAAAACCGCTCTGAATGCCCCATAAAATTAGTTTTCCTCCGTGAACCAGTGCTGACGCGCCGCCATAATAATCTTATTAGCTTCCTGAACCGAAATTGTATCTTCGCCAAGAAGTTCAATCAGTTCGTCGGCAGCCAGATCGGCCAGGTCGTCAATGGTTTTAATGCCTTTGGATGCCAGAGCCAGCAGCATTTCGCGGTCAAGCCCTTCGACTTCCTGCAGCTTCTCGTCAATACCGAGGGATTTGCTCTTCTGGGCAAATTCGGCATCGCGTTTCTCGACATATTCCTTGGCGCGCGATTGCAGCTCTTTGGCAACGTCTTCGTCAAATCCTTCGATTTCGGCCAGTTCGCTGAGTTCAACCATCGCAATTTCGTCAACATTGGAGAAACCCTCGGCAATCAGCAGATGGGCAATCATTTCGTCGACATCCAGAGCTTCCATAAAGCGCTGCGAGCGGACTTTGTTTTCGTTCGAGCGTCGTTCCTGCTCCTGCTCTTCGGTCAAAACGTCGATGTCGCAGCCCAGCAGCTGGGAAGCCAGTTTGACATTCTGGCCGCGGCGGCCGATGGCAACCGAAAACTGCTCTTGCGGGACAACGGCTTCAATACGGTTATTTTCTTCGTCAATCACAACTTTGCTGACTTCGGCCGGCGACAAAGCGCTGACAATATACTGCGCCTTATCATCGGAATAAGGAACGATATCGATTTTCTCGCCCTGCAGTTCCGTTACGACAGCCTGTACGCGGATACCGCGCAGACCAACACAGGCTCCGACGGGGTCAACAGTCACATCGTCGGTCTTGACCGAAATTTTGGCTTTGGAACCGGGGTCGCGGGCAACGCTGACAATTTTGACAATACCGTCATAAATTTCCGGAACTTCCGAAGTAAACAGCTTGGCCAAGAACTCGGGACAGGTGCGCGACAGAAAAATCTGCGGCCCTTTGTTTTCGCGGCGGACATCCAGAACATAGGCGCGGATGCGGTCGCCGTTTTTAAATTTTTCCCGCGGGATAATTTCATCGCGGCGCAGAACAGCCTCTGTCTTGCCGATATCCAAAACGACATTGCCGAATTCAATGCGCTTAACCGTGCCGTTGACAATCGTTCCGATTTTTTCTTTGTATTCCTCAAACTGTTTGTTGCGCTCGGCATCGCGGACTTTCTGCACAATAACCTGCTTGGCGGTCTGCGCGGCAATACGCCCGAAATCAATCGGCGGCAGCGGATCAATAATGAACTCGCCGACTTTGATGTTTGGTTCATAAGCCTGAGCGTCATCCAGTCTTAACTGTGCAGCCTCATTCTCAATTTCAGCGTCGTTTTCAACCACTTCGCGATAACGCGACAACGCAATGGCGCCGGTTTTGCGGTCAATCTGAGCCCGGATGTCGTGTTCAAAACCGTATTTGGAACGGGCGGCCTTCTGAATGGCAATTTCCATTGCTTCCAGAACGTCGTCACGCTCAATGTTTTTTTCTCTGGCTACGGTATCGGCAACCAAAATGATTTCTGGTCTGGGCATATTTTCAGTATTTTGCATTTTCTTCCTCAAAGATTATTAGTTTAGAGTTCAACTTCCGGATGATTTTCCATATATTGGTTCAGAAGTTCATCGGTTAAAATTAATTTGGCTTTGCCGACGGCATCAAAAGGAATGCGGTATTCCGTGCCGTCCATATCAAAAACAATCTGCTGTTCATCATCAATACGGATGATTTTACCTTTAAAACGCTTGCGGTTTTCAACTTCCGTTTTGGTTTCGATTTTGGCCTCATAACCGGCAAAACGTTCAAAATGTTCCGGTTTGGTCAGCGGGCGGTCAAGCCCCGGCGAACTGACTTCCAGAGAATACTCCCCGTCTATCGGGTCTTTCTCATCCAGTATTTCGGAAATCGCCCGGCTGACCGCGGCACAGTCGTCAACCACCAAATCCTTGCGGTCTTTGCGTTCAATCATAATCTGCAAAGTCGGATTCTTGACGCCGATTGTCATAATGCGGACAACCTCAAAACCGAGGCTGTCAATAATCGGCTCGACCAGATCCTGTACCGGATGCTTATCTGTCATTTATCGATTCTCCTAACAAAAAAGCGGGGTTTTTAACCCCACTTCCTATAATAAACCATAACTATGGTTCTTATATATCATAAAAAATTTAAAAATCCAGCATTTTTTACACTTCTGCCAAAAACTTGGATGGCGTGCGCAGATAAAGCAATTTCTAACAGCAGAAAAAATTTTAGTGTACAAAAAGGTACATGAATTTTTTCTGGCTGTGTAAAATTGCTTTAGATGCCAGCCAGACAAGTTTTTTACCCGTCTTCCAGATGCAGCAGCAAAGACACGCTGATCAACGTTGTGATTAAAAACGGCGTCGAAACCGCAAGTGAAATCGGAATAAAACCATTAATTCCGAAAGCATAGACCAGCTGTGTCATGAAATAGACCAAAAAGCCCGTAGTAATGCCGCCGACAATCAGATACATGACGCCGCCGCGGCGGTTGTTCGGACGCAGGGCAAAAACGGCCGCAACCAGCACCATGGCGCAAAACAGCAGCGGCGAAACCAGCAGCGAATAATAGCGCAAACGGTGCCGCTGGGCCGAAAATCCTGAATTTTCATAAAAATCGATGATTGACGGCAGCGCCCAAAACGATATGGCTTCCGGCTCCACAAAGTTTTCCTTAATCCTGTCGCCGTCCAGCGAAGTGGGGTAAACCATGCTGTTGTCTAATTTGGTCGGATAGCCGGGACGGAAAATATGAACGTCTTTCAGCACGAACCGGCCTTCTTGCAAGATGCCGGCAAAAGCCTCAATGCGCCGATTCGGCTGCGACCGGCGGTCCATTTCGATAATCGTGACGCCGCGCAGCAGCAAATCTTCTTTTTCCTGGCGCAGAGATTTTGCCTGCAGCACCATGACATTATTGTCATCTATGGCTTCGCGTATCCATAACCCCTGATCGGAAAACAACACCGCGTTGGGATTTTTTGTTTTCATACGATAATACAGCGTTTCATACATATTATACATTCGCGCCGAAATCGGATTAATCAGCATAATATTGGCAACACCAATCATAAAAACCGCCGTCAGAACCGGCAGCAGAAAGCCCCAAATTGAAACTCCGGCAGCGCGCATAATCACAAATTCGTTGCTCTTGCTGAGTTTCCAGAAAGTCGCCATGGCAGCAATCATCACCACAAAAGGAAAAACCATCTCGACGGTTTTGGGAAGCTTTGTCAGAGCCAGTTTCATTACCATAACAAAACCGACTTCCGGACGGTCGGACGTCCGGCGCAGCAGTTCAACCACCTCAAACAGCATAACCACGCTCACCACCATAAAGAGCACGGCCAAAAAATTAAATAAAATCTGTCGGGTTAAATATCGCCCCAAAATTGAAGTCGGTTTCATATCATAAAGTCTTTATTTATTGTTTTCCGCTTTCAAAGATATTCATAAAAGCAAATTTACGCAAGCTAAAAATCCGTTCTTCTATCCGAGCTTTGAAAGGTAGCGGTCGATAGCGTCGGGCAATATAACGACAATATTTTTTTCTGCGGCTTCCGGACGTTTGGCAATCTGAAGCGCGGCATGCACGGCCGCTCCCGCGGAAAGCCCGATGGGCAGCCCTTCAGCCCGGGCGGTTTCCTCAGCTGCATTCAACGCCTGTTCATCGGTAACGTCAAACACTTCGTCAACCAGAGATTTATCATAAAGCGGCGGCACAAATCCCGCACCGATACCCGGAATGTCATGAGCGCCTGACGGCTGCCCGTTCAAAACCGCGCTGTTTTTCGGCTCGACAGCCACAACATATAAATCGGGATTAGAGGTCTTAAGAGTCGAGGCAATCCCCGTCAAGGTGCCTGACGTACCGACGCCGGCCACCAGAATATCCACATCGCCGCCGGTATCTTCAAGAATCTCGACGCTGGTGCCGAAACGGTGGGCATCAACATTGGCTTCATTGCAAAACTGGTCGAAAATAATCACGTTCGGATTCTTTTCGCTGAGCAAATCAACTTTCGCCAGCGCGCCTTTCATGCCGTCTTCCTTCGGCGTCAAAATGACTTCCGCCCCGAGATGGCGCATCAGCAGGATGCGTTCGCGGCTCATATTCTCGGGCATGGCGATAACCAGTTTGTACCCTCTCTGTGCACATATGGCCGCCAGCGCAATTCCGGTATTGCCGCTGGTCGCTTCCACAAAAATGGTTTCCGGGGTAATTTTGCCCTGTTTCTCCAGTTTTTCAACCATACTCAGCGCCGCGCGGTCTTTAACCGAAAACAACGGATTATAAAATTCGCATTTGGCCAGAATTTCCGCGCCGGCATGATGCTGTTTCATCAGGCGGTTCAACCGCAGCAAAGGCGTTTTGCCGACCATTTCGGCGATAGAATTGTAAATCTTTTTCATATAATTTCCTCTATTATGTTCATAATCCCGAAAAACATCTAGACCTGTATACCAATAATTTGTTATAATTACAACGATTTAAATATGATGTTGAAACCATGAAAAAACAACTGACAGCTTTCATATGCGCTCTGCCGCTGCTGCTGTGGGGCAGTTGCGGAAACGCTTCCAGCCTGGACGACCTCTACCGGGACATTATCCGTTCCGATAATCAGGGATATCTGCCGCTGTTCGTCAAAAACCGCAAAATGCCCGACATTCTCGGTACCGGTAGCCTTGTTCAGACGGCAAGCACTGACGCAACGCAGACCAAGCCTGCCACGGATGAAAACGGCGTCAGCCTGGTTAACACCATTCCTGAAAAAGAGGCCGCCCAAAGAGCCAAACAGCTCAAGTGGAAACAAACTCTCAAGGCTGTCGAGCAAAACCGTATTACCCCTCTTGAACTTGACGAAATATATTACCGCATCCGCCTCAACGACCCTAAAGCCGTAGAAGTTCTTGCCTGGATGTACACCAAGGGTGTCGGCGTTCAGATTGATTATGTGGAAGCTTACAAACTGTATCGCAAAGCCGCCGCGCTGAATATTCCCAAAGCACAGGAAAACGCCCGGCTGGTCTACGGCGCAATGAACGAAGAACAACGCAAAAAGCTTAAGGGTTACTAGCCTCTTTTATCAGCTCGTTGACAAAACCCTTCATGCCGACCTGGCGTACCCGTTTCATCCTTTCGCCGGAAATGATTTTCTGAATCTTTTTGACCGTTTCATCCAGATCCACATTGACGATGACATAGTCAAATTCGTCCCAGTGGCTGATTTTATCAAGGATGATGCCCATGCGCTTTTCAATAACTTCGGGAGAATCCGTCCCGCGGTTGATCAGTCTTTCGCGCAATTCGCGGATTGAAGGCGGCAGCAGATAAATCGTCACCACGTCATCACCGGCCTTTTTGCGCATCTGGCGGCATCCCGCCCAATCCATGTCAAACAGAACATCCTGGCCGACATTGATAAAACTGTCAACTTCCGAACGCAGCGTTCCGTAACGCGCGCCGTACTGAGAGTCGACATATTCATAAAAAGCGTCCTGTTTCAAGAATTCGTCATACTGCTCGTCTGTCACAAAGTAGTAATCGACGCCGTCGACTTCCCCGGGGCGCGGTGCGCGGGTGGTTACTGAAACAGACCATTTAATATTGCTGTCTTCCGCAAGGATTCTCTTGGCAACGGTTCCTTTTCCGGTTCCCGAAGGCGCTTCAATAATAAACATTGCCCCTTTACGAACTTTTTTTAATCTACTGATAATCTCATTCATAGATTTAAATCTCCCTTGCAAATCATGCGCCGATGTTTATACTCGGCATATCATATTCCATAAATACTTAACAAGTTTTTACCATCGGAGTCAAATATGCAAAATTTTCAAAATATTTTAATCACCGGTGCCTCCAGCGGCATCGGCGAAGCTCTGGCCATCCATTATGCCGCTGCCGGCGCCAAAAACCTGTTTTTGTGCGGACGCAATGCCGAAAGGCTTGAAGCCGTCGCCGCCGAGTGCCACAAATATCAGACTGCCGTTCATACACAAGTTCTTGACGTCACCAACCGCCAGGCCGTCAGAGAATGGATTGAAGAATGCGAAAAAACCGCGCCGCTCAACCTGGTCTTTGCCAACGCCGGCGTCGCAACATTGCAGGAAACGGACGAAAACGTCTACAATACTTTTAACACCAACCTGTATGGTGTTCTCAACACCGCGCTGCCGGCCGTCGAAATTTTCAAACGCCGCAAAGACACCAATAAGACAATCGCCCTCACCAGTTCAATCGCCGGCTACCACGGCCTGATGACCTGCCCGTCATACAGCGCCAGCAAAGCCGCCGTCAAAGCCTGGGGCGAAGCGCAAAGGCTGGCTCTCAGGCCTTTCAATATCAACGTCAGCGTCATCTGCCCGGGATTTGTGCGCTCGCGCATTACCGATAAGAACACCTGCCCGATGCCGTTTTTCATGGAAGCGCCGCAAGCCGCCAAGATTATTGCCGAAAGGCTCGAAAAAAATATCGGGCTGATAGCTTTTCCGTGGCCGATGCGTCTGGCTTCGTGGCTTGGCTCAGTTCTGCCCGCGCGGGTAAGCGAATTCATTTATTCGAAACTGCCCTATAAAGTTTAGCCGCGGATAACCCTGGTTTTAACCATATAAGCCAGCAACAGCAAAGACGGCACCACCATAAAGGATGTCAGCCAGAAGAAAACCGGCCACGAAACCGCTGCCGCCAAAAAGCCGGAAGTCGCCGCAAAAATATCGCGCGCCAGACTCATAAATGACGACAGCAGCGCATATTGCGTCGCCGTATATTCCTTGTTGCACAGCGATGACAGGTACGCCACAAAAGCAGCCGTTCCCATACCGGAAGCGATATTATCAAGCGAAATCGTCACCATTAAAACAGACAAATCATGCCCGGCATACGCCTGCCACACAAACGACATATTTGTCAAACCCTGAAGAATGCCGCAAAACAACAGCGACCGGACTATCCCGTAACGGCTGACCAAAACGCCGCCGACCAGCGTGCCGCCGATTGTCGCCATAATCCCGAAAAGCTTAATAATGGAAGCAATTTCAATTTTGGTAAATCCCATATCATCATAGAAAGGATACGCCATCGGCGCCATATAGGCGTCGGTCATGCGATAAAGGAAAATAAACAGCAGAATGACAAACCATTTGGGGCGTTTCATAAAATCGGCAAACGGCGCTATAACCGATTTTTTCAGGAAATTGACCCCGCGTTTCCACAAGCCGCGCTTTTCATTGCGCTCTTCAGGCTCCGGCTGATGTTCCTTTTTGGCGCACAATATTGCAACCATGCCGACAATGGCACCGAGCGACATTATTTTATAAACGTCTTCCCACGACATGACAGCGGCCAGAAACAGCGCGCCCGCCCCCGAAAACAGCGTCCCGAAGCGGTATCCCAGTACAAAAACAGCGACCCCGGCGCCTTGTTCCCGATTGTTAAACGATTCAATGCGGTAGGCATCCAAAACAATATCCTGCGTTGCCGAAGCCACCACCATAAGAAAAGCAAACACGGCCATATTAACAGGATTCTGCGCCGGATTCGTCACAGCCATCCCCCAGATGGCAGCCATCAGCCAGATTTGTGCAAACAAAGCCCAGCCCCGCCGCCGCCCCAGACGGTTGAACAACGGCAGCCGCACCCGGTCAACAACCGGCGACCACAGCCATTTGAAACTATACGGCGCCTTGGCCAAGGAAAACAAACCGATGGCGGCCAGCGAAACGCCGGCGTCTTTAAGCCATAAACTGAATGTCCCAAATACCAGAAGATACGGGAAACCGCTCGAAAAACCGAGCAGCATCATGGTCAGCATGCGCTTGTCGCCGTAAACTTCTATCGCTTTAAGCCATTTTTGCAGCATCAGATTCTCCTTCACCGAATTATATCATAAAGCCAATTAGTTAAAACTCTCTTTCGTTGCGTGGCTATTTCTGACTTTTTGTCACAACCCAGTCCTTAATTTATTGTTGACTCTCTCCGGGAAATGTCCGATAATAAGAATAGTCTTATATTCTTGTTTGAGGTACTTTGCCATGAACTATTTTCGTACTTT
>JAHALQ010000039.1 GCA_018362935.1 Pseudomonadota bacterium
CATGATTAAAACAGTTGCAACGACACCCTATGACGACCAGAAAATGGGGACCGGCGGACTGCGTAAAAAAACTAAAGTGGTTATGCAGCCCAATTATTTTGAAAACTTTATTCAAAGCATTTTCAATACCATCGGCGACCTCAGCGGAAAAGTTTTCGTTGTCGGCGGTGACGGACGCTATTATAATGATGTTGCAATCCAAAAGTTCATAAAAATGGCTGCAGCTAACGGCGTTGCCAAATTAATCATCGGACAGAACGGTTTTCTTTCAACCCCTGCCTCGTCTAACCTTTTGCTCAAAAACAAAACCGACGGCGGCTTCGTTCTCTCCGCATCTCATAATCCCGGAGGCATCAACGCCGACTTCGGAATCAAATATGCCAACGAAACCGGCGGTCAGATTCCGACGGCAGTCAGCGATAAGATTTATCAAACCTCCAAAAACATCAGCGAATACAAAATCTGTGATGTTCCCGACGTGGATTTGTCAAAGCTGGGAAGCTTCGAAGTCTGCGGAATGAAGATAGAAATCATCGACCCTGTCAAAGACTATGTCGAAATGATGCAAAACATCTTTGATTTTGAAGCGTTAAAAAAATTATTCAAAAACGGCTTTACAATGCGTTTTGACGCAATGAACGCGGTTACCGGTCCTTATGCCATTCGTATTTTCGAAGATATCTTGGGTGCTGCCAAAGGTTCTGTCGTTCATGCCCGGCCGCTGCCCGATTTCGGCGGCCTGCATCCGGACCCCAATCTGGTTTATGCCAAAGAATTGGTTGACTTTATGGCTTCGCCTCAAGCCGCAGACTTTGCGGCTGCTAACGACGGCGACGGCGACCGCAATATGATTCTCGGCAAAAACTTCTTTGTCACGCCGAGTGACAGTCTGGCTATTTTAACCGACAATTTTGCCCTGATTCCCGCTTACAAAGACGGCATTTACGGCGTCGGCAAATCGGCCCCGACCTCAACTGCCGTTGCCCGCCACCGGCTGGAAGTACTTTGTAAACCTGATGGATTCTAAACGGATTACATTCTGCGGCGAAGAAAGTTTCGGCACCGGTTCCTCCCACATCCGCGAAAAAGACGGCATTTGGGCTGTCTTATTCTGGCTCAGCATTATTGCCGCCACCGGGAAATCAGTAGAACAGATTACCAGAGAACATTGGGAAAAATATGGCCGCAGTTACTATATGCGTTTTGACTTTGAAGGCCTTTCTACCGACATTGCCGACCGCCTGATGGCTGATTTGGAAGCAAAACTTCCCGCCCTCCCCGGCAAACAGCTTGAAAACTTTAAGGTTGCCGACGCTTATGCTTTTGTGTATAACGATCCCGTTGATCACAGCAGTACCAAAAACGGCTTAATTGTCAGTTTCGACGACGGTTCCCGTATCGTTTACCGCCTCTCCGGCACCGGTTCCAGCGGGGCGACGCTGCGCGTTTATCTTGAAAAATACAGCAAAACCAACCTTGGCAGCGAACCTCTGAAAATGCTGGAAGAATTGTTGCGGGTTGCCATGGCAATAGCTGAAATTCCCGAAAGGACAGGAAAACACCAAGCCGATGTTGTTACTTAGAAAACATATCGTCCTAAGTACGTTTTTAGCCGCGCTGGCTTTCATCCCGAAAGCCGGTGCCGGCTTGTACGGTTATACCAACGTTAACCCCTATACCAGAGAAGAAGAACTGCTCGACATCGAAGTTCCGCCGCTGACGATTACCAATTACCGGGAAAAAATGCGCGATAACCTTCTGATGTTAATTGATTATGCAAAATCGCAAAAACCTGATTTTAAAATCATTGCGCATGAAGGACAGGAACTGCTGACAAAAAGCTTGTGGGAATATCACCTTGAAGGATACAACGCAGCGCGCCGACAGGGTATTAACGCCAGCGATCCGTCTTTTTTGACCAGATTGAAAGAGCAAAGTCCCGCTGCCGAACCGGCGGTAGGCACTCCCGGACGCCGCTACCTTAACGCGCTTGACGCCATTGTGCTTAACAACCTTTACTGCACCCCGCAACACCGCCCGGGTTCATTGCTGCTCAAGCACAAACTCCCGATTTTAAGCATCGAACAGTGCGCGGACGAATTGTCTTTTGACAAGGCCATCGTTCAATCTGTCATGGACAAACGCGTCATTTACGGTTTTGACAACCCTCAGTATGCTTTCCGTGACATAAAGCATCTGCCCGTCATCAATGAAACGGCCAAAAACGTTATGTCCGTCAACGATGCCAAAAATATGCTCATTTTGACCGACGAAAGCGAATATCAGGACAAATACGAGTTCATCGACGCCATTCGCAACACCAATTATGATATTGTAATCATCCAGCCGCTGTTCAAAAGAAATCAGACTTATACGCCGGAAGAAATC
>JAHALQ010000029.1 GCA_018362935.1 Pseudomonadota bacterium
ATGCAACCCGTGCCCGAATTTGGGCAAATACACGGCGGCGCAGTGTACAAACATGGGTGCGACAACATCAGCCTCTAATCTGGAAGCCTGCTCGGAGAAGTATACCTGCTGCACCGGAACATCCGGCAGCTGCCCCAACGGCTTCGTCTGCGACACGACGGGTGCCGCCTGCTCCGGACAATATATCGTGACGGGGTGCGCGACGAACTTCAAATATTTGTGCAAGCTTCCGCAGACGACCAATTGTTCTACGCTTGGTTATAACGAGAGCGCGAGCAGCTGCAGCAGCGGCGATTATGTCAAATGCCCGTATGATTTAACCAAAGTTCACTGTTTACCCTAAGTGCTCTAAAGGAGAAAGAAGATGAAAAAATTAGCAGTTATAATTGGTGGTTTTTCCCTGGCGAGCGCTGCCTCGGCGCTGGCGGCAATATCCTGCACCCCGACGCCGTCCTGTGCTGACTTAGGCTATGGTGCAAACAGCGGCAGCTGTGCCGGCGATTATCTGACTTGTCCGTTTGATACGTCAAAAGTGCATTGTATCAACGTGCCTGACCAATGCAGCGAACTGGGTTATACCAAAGTTGCCACCAACGGTGTTTACAGCTGTTCGGAAGGGCAGACCGTCAGCAAATGCTCAAAAAATACCAATAAATATAAATGCGACGGAAGAGCCTGCAGTTACAATTACTATACGTCATCAAACATGCCGTCCTGTCCTTATACCTATTGCTGCAAGCAGGCGCAGTATGATAATACCAACTGTTATACCTGGAGAGACAACTCGTCTTATAAAGAATATGAAGAAGATTACGCTCGCTGCAAAGCGGCTTCGCAAAGTGTTCAGGAACCGCCGGATTGTTCATATTCTTCTTACGGTTGTAATCCGAAAAATGAAAACGGTCCCGCTTTTTACATGCAGCGCAGCACCCCGGGCGGTAATTCTGTCGATGCCTGCGGAAATGCGCAATTTGAGTACAGAAGTAGTACGGCATATCATGTTCAGCAGTATAATTCATATGACCGCTGCTCCAATAATTACGGCAGTTCAACCCCCTGCTGCGACTGGATTCATCCGGGTATGCCGGGGTATGATTACAAACAGGCCGGTTGGCAGTGTAACTATTATTATAACAACGGCAGTTATGGTTCCGAGAGCGGCAGTCCGGTTTGTCTTGCGGAATATGCATGGCCGCGAACCTATGTTTTCAAAGGCCAGTCGCTGAAGTTTACCGAATACTGTTATCAGAAATACAATATCTGGACCAACTGCAGCGGCCTTAAGTTTGCCGGATATGACGCGATACCATATAACTGGGATCACGGCAGACGCTAGCCTGTCAGCAAAAAAAAGCCCGGATTACCCGGGCTTTTTTTATTCTTCAATATATTTGCGGATATAACGGGTGTTTTTGCCGACCCGTGACATAATTTCATAAGAAATCGTCCCCGCGTCGCGCCCCATGTCGTCCAACGTGTAAAAATCATCGGCAATCAGCGCCATGTCGCCGGTTTCAAGCCCGTCAACGTTTGTCACGTCGCAAATCATGTTGTCCATCGACATCCGGCCGATAACGCGCCCTTCCTGCAATTTGCCGCGTGTCTGAAAATAGACCTTGCCGACGTTGGAAAGCGAGCGCGGAATCCCGTCGCCGTAGCCGATGGAAACAATCGCGATTTTGCGGTCGGACGAAGCGCGGTAGGTGGCAGAATAGCCGACAAATTCGCCTTTGGGCAAATCGGCAATTTCCAAGACCGGCGCTTTGATTTTAACCACGTTTTTCATCTGGTTTTTGCGATACGGCGCCGTATTGATGCCATACATGGCCGCGCCGAGACGCACCATGTTCCATTGAAAGCTTTCACCGAGGAAAACGCCGTCCGAAGCCGACAATGAGGCGGGCAGCTCAGGAAAATACAGGTTTTTCAGCGCGTCGAAGTTTTCCAGTTGATGGCTGTTCATAAAATGCTCTTTTTCGTCGCCGCAGGCCAAATGCGACATAACCATTGAAAATTCTTTCAAATCGTCCTCGCTGAGTTTCGCCAGGTCTTTTTCGCGAAAGCCGAGGCGGTTCAATCCGGTTTCGATGTGAATAACCGCTTTGCGGTTGTCCGGCCGCGCGGCTTTCCAGTATTCAAACATCTGCGGCGAGCTGATAACCGGTATCAGCTGTTTGCATCTTTCAAAGTGCTCTTTGCTGTCTTCGCCGAAGCCTTGCAAAACAAAAATCTTGGCCTGCGGTATCAAATCGGCAATGCGCTCGCCCTCGACCGCGTGCGCCACAAAAAAATTGCGGCAGCCGGCTTTTCCATAAAGCATCGGGGCGATAATTCCGGCGCCGAGGCCGTATGAGTCGTCTTTAACAACCGCTGCCGGGGTCGAATGGACGGCAATGGTTTTCAGCAGATTGTAATTGTCGAGAATGTTCTTAAGGTTTATTTCCAAAATCGGTCTTGTCAAAATACTCATAATTCTTTACTATCCTGATATCAAATTCCATGAGAGGTTTCTTTTGCATGCAGTTTATGGATACTCACATACATTTGCAAGATTTTAAAACAAAGAATGCAACGGATATTATTGAAGACGCCGCTGCGTCCGGCGTGGAAAAAATGGTCTGTGTTTCGGCGGCAGAAGATGACTGGGGCAAAGCCGCCGCTCTGGCTCGGCAGTTTCCCGACAGGGTTGTTCCGGCTTTCGGGCTGCATCCGTGGTATGCGCGCGAGGCCATGCCGGATTGGGAACAACGGCTGGCCGGGTATCTGGAGCAGCATCCGCAGGCGCTGGTTGGCGAGGCCGGGCTAGACCGCTTCCGCGATAAGGAAGCCGAGCCGCAGAACGCCGTTTTCAAGATACAGCTTGAACTGGCAAAAGAATATAACCGCCCGCTGCTGATTCATGCTGTGCGGGCGCAGGGCTGGCTGGATAAATATTGGAAGCTTTTGCCTGCCAAATTTGTTTTTCACTCTTTTAACGGCCGCCGCGAACTGCTGGATAAAATACTCAAAGCGGGTGGTTATGTGTCTTTGTCGCCGTTTGTGCTCCGCAATCCGCATAAAGAAGAAATTGTGCCGCTGATACCAATAGAACGGCTGCTGCTGGAAACCGACGGCCCGTCGCAGAGCCTGAACCGCGGCAGCGAGGGAACGCCGCGGGAACTGCCCGTTTTGGCCGCCGAAATCGCCGCGTTGCGCGATGAAGAAACCGAATATCTTGCCGCGCAGGTTTATCAGAATTCACTGGAGTTTATAAATGCCGGAAAATAAACGTCTGCTCAGAACCGAAATGCTGCTCGGCCGCGAAGGCATGCAGAAGCTTAAAGATGCGACAGTCATGATTGTCGGCCTCGGCGCTGTCGGCGGTTATGCGCTGGAAGCAGTCGCCCGCGCCGGGGTCGGGCATCTCATCCTTGTCGATTTTGATGTTTTTGACGAGAGTAATATTAACCGCCAGATTTTAGCGCTGGGCAGTACGATAGGGCGCAAAAAGACAGAGGTTGCGCGGGAACGCGTGCGTGAAATCAATCCGGACTGCCGGGTCGAAATTGTCGATATGTTTGTCAATGCCGAAACGCTGCCCGCTTTGCTGGAGCGCAAAGTTGATTATGTGATAGATGCGATTGACGCGCTCAATCCCAAATGCTGCCTCATGGAAGAATTGTATAACCGCGGCATTCCGTTTGTTTCGTCTATGGGCGCGGCGCTCAAAAGCGACCCGTCCTGCATCCGCTGCGCGCCGCTCAGCAGCAGCAAAAATTGTGGATTAGCCAAATTTATACGTAAACGTTTGCGCAAAAGGGGTGTAAACATATCTTCAATAACAAGTGTCTTTTCGGATGAACAGGCCAATCTTCCCGATACGGCCATTCAGATGTTTGAGACTGCCGCGCCGGAAGGCCGCGCCCGCAATACCATGGGGTCGCTGCCGACGATTACCGCCATTTTCGGCCTGACACTGGCAAATTATGTCATCAAACGGCTGTCCGGGTACGGTATAAAGTCCGGGTACGGTATAAAGGAATAAACGAATGCAGACAACGCCAAAATCCCTGCGCCTTCACATTGCCCTCATGGGGCGGGTTAACTCCGGCAAATCAAGCTTCTTAAACCTTGTCAGCGGGCAGGATGTGTCAATCACTTCCGAGCAAGAAGGCACCACTACCGACGTTGTTGAAAAAACGCAGGAACTGCTGCCTCTGGGGTCGGTTGTCTGGCTTGATACCGCCGGGTTTGGCGACTTGACGGAACTTTCCGGCAAAAGGCTGGAGAAGACCAAAGCCGTGTTTGACCGTGTCGACATTGTCGTTTTGGTCTGCGAGGGCAGCCAAATCGGCGAATATGAAGAACAGATAATTCATGAGGCTGCCGCGCGCAAACTGCCGCTGATTAAAATATACAACAAAGCGGACATTTCCCCCGTAACGGATGACGGCGGCATTGCCGTCAATTCTACGGACAAGTCTTCGCGCCATGAGGTTTTGAACAAGTTTAAGGCAGAATTGATAAAGGTCTGTCCCGAAGATTTTATTGACACCCCGACGATTTTCGGCGATTTGGCACCCGCCGGAAGCACAGTCGTAATGATTGTGCCGATTGACTTTGAGGCGCCTAAAGGCCGCATAATTTTGCCGCAGGTTCAGGCTATCCGCGACGGGCTGGACAATTCGCAGATAGTGACGGTTGTCAAAGAAAGCGAGTATCTGTCCGCGCTCAATAACATGAAAATCCCGCCGGCGCTGGTCATCTGCGATTCCCAGGTGGTGGATTTTATGGTCGCCCACACGCCGGCGCAAATTCCCTGCACGACTTTTTCAATTTTGTTTGCCCGCCTCAAGGGCGATATTGTCAAGCTTGTCGAAGGCGCCGCCGCAATATCGAAGCTGGAAGACGGCGACAAAATCCTGATTGCCGAGTCCTGCACCCACCACGCCGTTGAAGATGACATCGGCCGCGTCAAAATTCCGCGCTGGCTGGCTCAGAAAACCGGAAAAAAACTGATAATCGACCATGCCGCCGGGCTGGATTTTCCGGCGGATTTGGCAGAGTATAAACTGGTTATTCAATGCGGCGGCTGCATGCATAACCGGCGCACCATGCTCTCGCGCATTAACCGCTGCGAGCAGGCCGGGGTGCCGATAACCAATTACGGTGTCTGCATTTCCGAATTAAAAGGCGTTTTGGAACGCGTCTTAACACCGATTCCGCAGGCTCTTGAAGCTTATCGGCGCATTAAAAAATAAGTCTTGCAAAACGGCGCAAAAGTCGTTTTATTTCCTTGTCTTTTGGCGCATATTCTTTTATTCTGACAAAAACAGAGCTTTTTATCGGGAATAGACAGATGAAAATGATTAAGCCCATCGTAAATATCGCCAAAATAGCCGATGACTATGACACTATTATCCTCGGGTTTGACGGCGTTTTGTCAGAAGGCTGCGGTATTCTGCCGGATGCGGCTGCCTGTTTAAATAATCTGTTTGAAAGCCGGAAGAAAATAATTCTAATCTCCAATACGCCGCTTCGCGTCATTCAGCTGGCGGAGGAATTGCAAAAAGGCGGTTTGTCTCCGGCAAGCTTTGCCTGCATCATGACAGCCGGGGAAATCTTGCACTATTTGTTGAAAAACCGCAGCGGCTCATATGCCGCGCTTGGTAATATTTATTACCATTTCGGGGCTAAAAGCGGAAAAGGCGTCTTTTTCGGGCTGGATTATACGGAAACGGCCGGCATTGAAAACGCGCATTTTATCTATATGAGCGAAACGGCAGACGTTAATGACACCATAGACACATACCGTCCGCTGCTGGAACATGCCGCCAGCCTCGGCATACCTTTTGTCTGTGCCGGCAATGACACTTCTTGTTTTAAAAACGGCAAAATCTGTCTGGCGCCCG
Organism: Pseudomonadota bacterium; assembly: GCA_018362935.1. Classification (GTDB taxonomy): domain Bacteria; phylum Pseudomonadota; class Alphaproteobacteria; order RF32; family CAG-239; genus CAZU01. Next base: position 5,892 of record JAHALQ010000029.1, read on the forward strand.
GCGCTCTGGCGGAACAATATGCCATTATGGGCGGCCGCATCATTACCCTCGGCAAACCGGATGAACGCATGTTCCGCTATTGTACTGACAGTCTGGCGGATATCGGCCGCGTGCTGGTCATCGGCGATAATGTGGCAACCGACATAAAAGCCGCATCCGCACTGGGATATGACTCTGTGCTCATCAGCAAAGGCGTCCATGTCAATTATCTCGGCGAAGGTTATATTCCCGATGTCGCCAAAACACGCGAACTGTCCAATAATTATGACGCTTCGCCCAATTTTGTAATCTCTAACCTCAGGTGGTAAACGTGCCGCGTAAAAGAAAATTGTTGATTCTGTTGCTTTCCTTTGTGTTGCTGGCTTTTATCCTGATGACGCCGTTGTCAGATTTGGGGCGTTTCGGCAGTGCCTATGACCGTATGCCGGAACAGGGAGAGATTCTGGATGTTGCCGAGCTGAATTCTTTTTTGTCGGTCTGGGCGGAATTTATGAGAAAGGACGTTGCCGGATACAAGTCCCAGCAGCTTTCTTTAAGCAGCCGCGGCACGGCAGACGGTTTTCCGCCGCAGTTGGTACGCTGGCTGAAGCGCCAGGGCTGGAGCGCCGAGCGGTTTTTTTATGACGAACAGAAAATCCGCGAACTGGCCAATATCGCCTCTTTGGAAGAAAATGTCGAATCCAACCGCAAACTTCTTAAAAAACTGGAGAAGGACGCTGCGTCCGGTGCCAATCTCAAAAACATTATCACCCGCCAGGAAGAACAGCTAAAACTGGCGCGGGTCAATCCGCAGGAGCTTGAATTGATTAAGGCAAACCTTTATCAAGTCAATATGATTATGGACGGCAAAGCGGTTCTTAAAAATTAAGCGTTGATTTCTTCTGCCAGAATTTGCAGTTCCAGCCATTGGGTTTCTTTTTCTTCTTTAAGGGCGATTTTTTCGGCGTGTTTTGCGGTCAGCTCGTTGAAGCGGCCGGCATCCCGCGCATATAAGCCCGCATCGGATAACGCCTCCTCAATTTCGGCAATTTCCCGCTCAAGCTGCCCGATTTCCTGCGGCAGAACGTTGAGCAGGCGCTGCTGGTTGTAGCTGAGTTTTTGCGGCTTGTTGTTTTTGACCGGTGTTTTTTCAATTGTTTTGGCAGCGGCTTTTTTGGCTTCGGGTTTGGCCGGTTGTCCGGAAACTTTTTCAAGCAGCTCGCTGTAACTGCCGGCATGTTCGTAAAGGGTGCCGTCGCCTTTCATATAAATAATCGAGGTGACAATACGGTCTAAGAAATCGCGGTCATGGCTGACAATCAGCACCGTGCCTTCATATTCGTCAAGCACTTCCTGCAAGAGGTCAAGCGTGTCCATGTCCAAATCGTTGGTCGGTTCGTCGAGTACCAGAAAATTGGACGGCTGCGCCAGCGCCACAGCAAGCATCAGGCGGTTTTTCTCGCCGCCGGACAGGGCTGCGACCGGACAGTGCGCCTGCGCCGGTTTGAACAAAAAATCCTTGAGATAGGCCACGACATGGCGGTAGTGCCCATGCACCATGATATGGTCGCCTTTGTCGCACAGGGTCTGCCACAAAGTTTTCTTGGGGTCGAGCGACAGACGGTTTTGGTCAAAATAGGCCTCGTCGAGATTTTTGCCGATGCGCACAAAACCGGAATCCGGTTCCAGCCGCTTGGTCAGAATTTTGACCAGCGTGGTTTTTCCGGCGCCGTTAGGCCCGACAATGCCGATTTTGTTGCCTTTGATAATGCGGGTTGAAAAATCTTTGATAATCTCGCGTTCGCCGAAAGCTTTGGCAATGTGCTTGGCCTCAATCACCAGCTTGGAGCGGAAGTCGCCTTCTTCCAGATTAAGGTTGATGTTGCCGATTTGCCGGATTTGTTCTTTGCGTTCGGCGCGCAGCTGCTGCAAACGGCGCAGGCGGCCCATATTGCGCCGCCGTCTGGCCGTAACGCCTTTATGCAGCCATTCGGTTTCTTCGGCAATTTTTTTGTTGAGGTTGGTTTGTTCAATAATTTCCTGATTAATAATCTGTTCCTGCCATTCCTCAAAGAATTTGAATCCCTTGTTGTTGCGGTGCATTTTGCCGCGGTCGAGCCAGAAGGTGGTCGTCGAGGTGTGTTCCAGAAACATGCGGTCGTGCGAAATCAGGATAACCGCGCCGCCAAAGTCCGCAATGATTTTTTCCAGCGTTTCAATGGTGTTGATGTCAAGATGGTTGGTCGGTTCGTCCAGCAGCAGAATATCCGGCTCGTCAATCAGCGCTTTGGCGAGGGCGGCTTTGCGCTGTTCGCCGCCGGAGGCGCTTTGGGTTTCCTGCGCGGCAAGAATGCCGAGCTTTTCAATCCAAATGTCGGCTTTGTATTCCTGTGCCGCGATATTGCCTTTAAGCCCTGACAGAACAACATCCTTAAGCGTTTTGTACGGGCTAAGGTCAGGCTCCTGCGGCATGTAAGATATTTTGATGCCAGGCTGGATAAATGTTTCGCCGTTATCCGCTTCAATAACGCCGGCAATGATTTTAAGCAGAGTGGATTTGCCCGAGCCGTTACGCCCGACCAGCGAAATTTTGTCGCCGCGGTTGATATACAGCTCCACGTTTTCAAACAGCTGATTGTCGCCAAAGGCCAGAGAAATGCCTTTGAGGGTATAAATCGGGGGTTCCTGCATGGTTAATCGTCTTCCACCATGTGGGCGCCTTCAATCTGCCATTCGATGCCTTTGGCCGCCCACAAAAAGAAATCGTTGATTTTTTCCTGTTTAAGACCCGCGCCGGTGCCGATTTCGTAAATTGTGCACATTTCGGTGTCGGTCAGCTCGCGGTCGGCAACGGCCATCATGATCATTTCGCGGATAATAAAGCGTTTGGTCTTCTTGTCGGGAATTTCTCTGAGTCTTTTGATTAAGTCATCCGGCTTTTTCAGGTTCTTGACGAGTTTGAGCTCACGCGCCGGCAGGCCGCATTCAAAGGCCTGTCGCAGCAGATATTCCTGTTGCAGCGGCGTTTTTCTGTCTTCAATATTCAGCACGAATGTCAGTGCCTCCATAAAAGTTATTTTGGCATCGTCGCTCATGGTCTTTTTGAAACTTGTCATTTTACCCTCATAAAAGATTAGTTGTTTAGTTTATACATAAAAAAATAAAGATTTGCAAAAAAAATAAAAATAATTATATAATAGCCGCAGATTTTACATATTCGGCACAAAAAAGGAGACTCCGATGCCCTTAAAAATTGAACTTAAACCGCATGAAAGCATTATTATCGGCGAGTCGTTGATTACCAATGACGGCGAGCGCACGCGTTTTTATATCGAGGGCAATGTTCCGATTCTGCGCGAGAAGTTTATCTTGCGCGAGAAAGATGCCAATACGCCGAGCAAAAGAGTTTATTTTATCGTCCAGCAGATGTACCTTTGCAAGGAAAACAAAGAGCTGCAAAAGCTTTATCTGGAATATGTCCGTGATTTGCAGAGTGCCGCGCCGAGCCTGATTCCGTATATTGCTCCGGTCAACGAAAGCATTATTAATGAAGACTACTACGGGGCAATCAAGGCTTGTGCCAAGCTGCTCGAAAAAGAGGATGAACTGTTCGGCGATTCGCTTCGGGCATAATCTTTTTTGGCTAATTCCCGACGTCTTAATGCTTTATTCATATCTGGCTAATATACTGTAAGACAGTAAAAAAAGTTTCTTGTAGAAGGATCTTTTTTATGCTATCATTATATTTGTAGTGCAGAATGGCACTGCGGATATGTTTAACCACAGTATATGGAGAAAAACAATGTCAGGAATTACCCTTACCGCAAGTATGCGTTCCAACTTACAGTCTTTGCAGAATACCCAGAGCCTGATGGACATGACTCAGGAGCGTCTGTCCACCGGTAACAAAGTCAACTCAGCTATTGATAATCCGTCTTCTTATTACACCGCTCAGAGCCTGAACAACCGCGCCAGCGACTTAAGCGCTTTGCTCGACAGCATGGGTCAGGCCGTTCAGACCATTAAAGCTGCCGACCAGGCGATTGAATCCATCACCAGTTTTGCCGAGCAGGCCAAAGCCGTTGCCAACAGCGCTTTGGACAGTGCTGACGGTAAAGAAATTGAAGCTTATATGAAACAGTTCAATGATATCCGTACCCAGATTACCCAATTGGCCGGCGATGCCGGATACAAGGGTGTCAACCTTCTGGGCGGCGACAGTCTGACTGTTACCTTCAATGAAGGCCGTACTTCTTCGATTACCGTCGAAGGAAAAACGGCTGATTCCGACAGCCTGGGCATGGTTGTTGCCACTGACTGGGCAAAAAATTTGGAGACCACCAAAGCTGCGGCCGAAGCCGAAGGCGCGACCGAAGATGACAAAAAAGCTTATGCGGATGCCGTAAAAGCTTCTAAGGCCAAAATTAATGAATCGATTACCAACGTTGAAACGGCGATTAACAGCCTGCGTTCAATGGCATCGACTTTTGGTAACAACTACTCCATCGTTCAGAACCGTCAGGAATTCACCGAGAACCTGATTGATGTTCTGACCGAAGGCGCCGACAAACTGACCCTGGCCGACATGAACGAAGAATCTGCCAACATGCTTTGCGTAGCGACAAACAGTATGTGGTATTCTGCGCAACATAATTGGAGAAAGCCATGTCAGATATTACACTTACTGCGAGTATGCGTTCAAATTTACGGTCGTTGCAGAATACACAGAGCCTGATGGATATGACACAGGAACGTCTGTCAACCGGTAAAAAAGTAAACTCCGCAATTGACAATCCGTCGTCTTATTACACTGCCCAGAGCCTGAATAACCGCGCGAGCGATTTGAGCGCTTTGTTGGACAGTATGGGGCAGGCGGTTCAAACCATTAAAGCCGCCAATGAAGGTATTGAAACCATCACCAGTTTTGCCGAACAGGCCAAAGCTGTTGCCAATACCGCGCTGGACACGTCAGATTCTGAACAAATCAGTTCTTCTCAAAAGCAGTTTAACGATTTGCTCAAACAGATTGACCAACTGGCCAACGACTCTGGCTACAAAGGCGTCAATTTGCTTGACGGTGATGAATTGACCGTTACTTTCAATGAAGGGCGCACCTCTTCCATTACCATTCAGGGTGAAAAAGCCGACTCGGCAAGTCTGGGGCTGACCGAAGCAACTAACTGGGATGAAGAGTCCACGGCTGCTGCCGATGCCAAGACGGCTTTGGATGATGCTAAAGCATATGATATCACGACCGATCGGGATGTTCAGACGGCTAAGACTGCTTATGATCAGGAAGTTGCCAAACGTGTTGATGGTGATAACCCGACTGAGGATGAGCTGGCCAACGAGGCTCCTCTGAAAGCCGCTTTGGAAGAAAAAACAGCCGCAGCTCAGGCTAAGAAAGACGCCGATGTTGCCGAAAAGCAGGCTGCATATGATGCCGCTGCCAAAGCGGACATCAAAGCCAACAAGACAAAAATTACCGATTCAATCAAACAGGTTGAAACGGCAATCAATACTCTGCGTTCAATGGCCTCAACCTACGGTAATAATTACTCAATTGTTCAAAACCGCCAGGAATTTACCGACGGCCTGATTGATGTTCTGACCGAAGGCGCTGACAACCTGACTTTGGCCGACATGAACGAAGAATCTGCCAACATGCTTGCTCTGCAGACCAGACAGCAGCTGGCGATTAACTCTTTGTCTTTGGCTTCTCAGGCTTCGCAGGCCGTTTTGAAATTGTTCTGATTTCAATCGACAAAAGTCAAAAGCAGCCCCGGAATACGGGGCTGCTTTTTGTTTAAATGCTTAAAAATTAAGGGTTTATTTACCAAAATTCAATAGTATATAATCAGTACTAAAGTACTCTTGAATAAGAGCGCTTTTTATGCTACAATAAAGTCTGTAGTGCAGAAGAGC
>JAHALQ010000011.1 GCA_018362935.1 Pseudomonadota bacterium
CATACTCCTTGGGCAGATTTTCGCGAAATATTTGCGCGGCGGTATGTTCGTCATCGCGGTTGTAATTGACGCTGTCAAAGGTCTTGAGGCTGATGTCCAGGGCAACGCCGTAGAAACGGCAGACATAAAGCAGGCGGTCGAGGCTGATTTTGCCTTCGCCGGATTCCATGTCGTCAAGCGTGGTAATCGGCAGCGACAGGGAATCTGCCACGTCGACGAGATTCAGTCCCTGGTCGCGGCGTGTTTCGTTGAGCCATGAGCCAAGGCTGCGGCGGACATCGAGCCAGTGTTTTCTGGCGTCATCGCGCGATAATAAAAATCTGTATTGAAATTTGTTGTTCATTTTCAAACTCCTGATTTGTTTTGGTTTATCTTGTCTGCCATAAGTTCCTGTCATTCTCGGGTTTGACCGGTTCAATTCCGACTAAATTTCGCTTTACATCGCTTACGCTTGTTTGCGAAATTAAGTCTCATTGCGTCTCCTCAGAAAAAGCGCAATCGTGCGCTTTTTCTTTTGGCCGTCTCGGGCTTGACCCGAGAATCCAAATTGAATGACAGCTTTATTGTCTTGGATCCTCGGATCAGGCACTTCGTGCCGTCCGAGGATGACAAGAGAAGAGACAGAATAAACCTTTGTTAAAACAAAACCGCCTTAACAAAAATTAAGGCGGGGAGTTAGTAACTGTACGAGAACAGTCCGGGTTATTCGACATGCAGGCATGCTTATATCCCCGGCTCCCCAAACAGGAGTTGTTCTTTTTCTCGTTAGGAGTTACTACACTCCGCCTTCGGAACACCCGAAAGCAAAAGCAGTATAAATGACATTTCTTAATTTGCAATTAAAAAAGGCGCATAACGGTCATCTAATACAGAATAGGAAGGCCCCTTGACGGCTGTTGCGCCGCCGAGGGGTAACACAAGAAAGACGCCATTCCGAGCGGAGCGAAGAATCCATGTCAAAAAATACAGCCATAGTTTTACTGTATCTTTCGAAATGCCGCTGTTGCGGCAAAGCTCAGGATGACGTGTTAAGGAAAGAAATATTTTGCTATTGTGGGCACCGGCAATTAGCAGGCCGACCAAAGGGAGCCCTGCGGGTCACAGCTAGACGATGCCCGTGCGGCTTCGCACTGGGTTAGTAGGAAGCTTCGATAATGCGAGCCTGACGCAGTTCGTCGAGGTCAAAGTTGGCTTTAAGGTTCAGCTGCGGTGCAATGGCGCTGATGATTTTAGACGCTGTCGGCACGGTATTCCAGCCGGATGTGACAAAGCCCCAGGTTTCTTTGAGCGGCTGCGGCTCGTCCAGCATGACGATTAACGTGTATTTAGGGTCGGAAATCGGGAAAGCCGAAACAAAGGTCGTGCGGACTTTTTTGTCGACATAGCGTCCGTTTTCGGAAAGCTTGTTAGCGGTGCCGGTTTTGCCGCCGACTTCATAGCCTTTGACATTGGCGCGTTTGCCCGAGCCGTCGGTCACGACCAGACGCATGAGTTTGCGCATGGCCTTGGATGTGCTGAAAGAAACCACACGATGCCCGTTTTTGGCTTTGGGGCTGTCTTTGATGAGGGAAGGCGAGTGGTATACGCCGCCGTTAATGATCGCCGAATAGGCGCTGATGACATGCAGCGGCGATACGGAAATGCCATATCCGTAAGCGACGGTGGCAATAGTGCTTTCACTCCAGCGCTTGGGCACCAGCGGGCGGCCTTTTTCAGCCAGTTCAATGTCAACGTTTTCAAAGAAGCCGATTTTTTCAAGAAAGTTGCGTTGTTCGTTGCCGCCGACTTTAAGCGCCATTTGCGCCGAGCCGATGTTAGAAGAATAAACCAGAATCTCCGGCACCGACAGCCAGCGGTTCTCGCCGCGGTAGTCTTTAATGGTGTTATAACGCAGTTTGAGCGGTTTAGTGGCGTCAAATTTGTCGGCGACTTTGACTTTGCCGCTTTCCAATGACATGGCGGTATTGAAGATTTTCAAAACCGAGCCGGGCTCATAGACGCCTTTGGTCGCCATGTTAAACAATGCGCGTTCGTTTTTGACGCGGTTGGTATTAGGGTCGTAGTCCGGCAGCGAAACCATCGCGATAACCTCGGCGCTGTTGGCGTCCATTAATATTGCCGTGGCGCCGGCGGCCTTAAATTTTTCCATGCCTTCTTTGAGCAGTTCGCGGATGGTGTCCTGAATCCCGACGTCGATTGAGAGCGTGAGCGGAATGTCGGATTGGGTCAGGCGCTCGTCCATGGCTTTTTCGATACCGGAGATACCTGCATTGTCAACGTCAGTGCTGCCGATGATATGCGCAAGCAGGTTTTTGTGCGGATAAACGCGTTTTTCGCCTTCTTCAAATTCAAGGCTGGGGTCGCCGAGGTAGTTGATTTGGTATTGCTGCGACGGCGTCAGGTTGCGTTTGAGGTAAACAAAAGTGCCTTTTTGAGTCAGTTTTTTATAGGTCGTGTCATAGTCCAGCTCGGGCAGGATTTTGACCAGCTCATGCGCCAGTTTGGGGGCGTTGAAAACTTTACGCGGATTAACATGGAGATTGACGGTCGGCAGCGAAGTGGCGACAATTGTGCCGTTGCGGTCGAGAATATCGGCGCGGCGAATGGGATTATGGGCATAAATTCCGCGCGGGGTGCTGTTTTCTTTTTCGAGCCCGGACAGGACGCAGAGATCAAACAGGCGGACGGCGATAATCAGGAATACGGCGGCAAAGGAAAAGATTGAAAACATGACGCGGTTTTTGCAGACGGACAGAGAGTCTTTCTCGCAGGAAAAACCATGAAACGAACTGACTTTGTCAATTTTGATTTCCTGTCCCGGAAGGTAGAATCCGCCCCGGTCTTTTTTGGAAAAATACTTCCCAATCATGTTTGCTTCTGCCCAACTGTTTAACGCTGAGCTTTTGTGAGTTTTTTCAGACCTTTATTGTGCTCAGCATAATTAGAAATATTTTTGCGTGCGGCAATCTTTCTCGATTCGCCGTCTTCATAGGAAAATGGTAACGCAGAATAGTTAATAATTTGTTCAGCCTGCACCTGATTTAACGAAATATGTTTGGAAACGAGTTTGCGAAGGCGTGTCGGGTTGTTGAGGTGCGACCATTCGGCTTTGAGAACATGAATGGATTTGATATCCTTTTCAATTCCGCGGTTAATGGAATTGAGTTCGCTTTCAAGTTCCTGCACCATGTTGGTCATCACCAGATAGCTGAAACATAACAGGCACGGAAGCGCTATCTTGAGTGCTAAGGCTGCTAATTTTGTACTATTCATTTCAAACCCTTTCTGGACTTTGAGTTATTGTTTGACCGCATAACGCAGTTTCGCCGAACGCGAACGGCTGTTGTTCCGCACTTCCTCTTCTGAGGGCAGAATCACCTTGGAGCATTCTTTAAAAATTGCGTTGTCTTGTTCTTGGGGCTTGGCCGCGTAGCGCGAAACGTGGCGGGCTTTGCCGGTGTTGTTTTTGAAAAAGGTTTTGACAATCCGGTCTTCCAGCGAGTGGAAATCGACCACCACCAGCCGGCCTTGCGGCTTGAGGCGGGCGGTTGCACCGGAGAGGCCTTTTTGCAGTTCGCCGAGCTCGTCGTTAACGGCAATGCGCAGCGCCTGAAAAGTGCGCGTGGCCGGGTCAATCGAATTGGGGCTGCGGCGGATGACGGAATAAATGATTTCGGCAAGTTCTTTGGTCGTTTCAATCTTTTTGAGCTTGCGAGCGGCGGCAATCCTGGCGGCAATCTGGCGCGATTTGCGTTCTTCGCCGTATTGGTAAATCAGGTCGGCCAGTTCGCTCTCGGGAAGGGTGTTGACGATGTCGGCGGCGCTTTGTCCGGATTGCGACATACGCATGTCAAGCGGCGCGTCTTTGGAAAATGAAAAACCGCGTTCGCCTTGGTCAAGCTGCATTGAGGAAACGCCGATGTCAAAAACGGCGCCGTCAATCTGTTCGCTGACAAGCTCGGCAAAATCGCCGAAACACCCGGCGCGGAATTCGAGCCGGCCGCCGTAAAGGGCTTGCAGCTCTTTGACCCGTGGCAGAACATTGGGGTCGCGGTCAAGGGCAATGACTTTGCAGTTTGCGGCATTGAGAACAGCTTCGGTATAGCCGCCGTTGCCGAAAGTGGCGTCAACGTAAATTGCGCCGTCCTGCGGGTTGAGCGTTTCCAAAACCTGCGGGAGCATAACCGGAAAATGCGTCTGAAAATCAATCGGCATTATTCTCTTCCTCCCGACGGTTGGAGGGACGGGCGTTTTTTGAGCACTTCGGCGCGGATGCGGGCTTCTTCTTTAGCCCAGTTTTCAGGGTTCCAGATTTGGAATTTGCGGCCTTTGCCGACAAAAACGGCGCTGTCGGTAATTTGCGCGTGAGTAAGGAGTTTTTCGGAAAGCATAATCCGTCCCGTGGAATCGAACGGATAGCGTTTGGCGTCGCCGAATACGAGGTTGGAAATATCGTCCTGTTCCTGCGAGAAAAAGTCGAGCGAGTTTTCCATATCGGTGGCGAGCTTGTCGAGCAGGTCTTCCAGGCAGCCTTCAACGCAGGGGGCGGAAAGGCTGCGGTAGCAAACGATTTCGGAGCCGGTGTCCTTGACGATTGCGCGGTAGTCGGCGGGCAGGGAAACGCGCCCTTTGGCGTCCACCTTGTTAACCACCGTATCCATAAACAAAAATGTTTTGCGCAACCTATGGCTCCTTGTTGTAAAACTGACTATGTATATGGTATAACATGGGATATTATGGGAATCAATGGGAAATTTTAGTAATTTGTTAACTGTTCTGGGTTTGTTCTGCAAAATTATGCAAGGTGATTCCGCAACCCCGCATTAACCAAGGCGCAAGTGAAAAATAAAAAACTGGGGATATTTTTTTGCGAAACATTCGGCGGTTAATTGTGTTTACACAATAAGCAATTTGTGATATATTTAAAATTGCGTTTTACTATTGTAAACTCTAAAGGTATGTCATAATAGGGGCTTATTGCCGTACCTAAGTCGTCGCCTCAAATTTTTAATTAATTATGCAAAATTTCAATCAAGTGTTCAGAACCCGCGACAATGTCGTTTTTTCTCGTATCAAGGCAAGTGAAGCAGAAGGCTTTCAGGGTAACTACATCAGTGTTGTCGACGGCAAACCCGTTGCAGTCGCTGACGGCAAGGAAGTTCCCATGCCGGAGGTTCTGATTAATGAAATCGGGGTTGAATACCTCTTCGTCGACTATGCCGAACACGGTCGGAAAATGCTCAAAAAGCACGGTGTTTACATCGCTCGCAAGCAGGAGCCGATCCGCGTCTGGAAGAACATCAGGCCGGGTGAAGCAATCAAGACGGTCATCGACGGTTATGTTGAGCACGAAGTCGAACTCGACGAGGACAAAGTCGCAGCGCAGAATGTCGTTAAGAATGAGTTCTACGCCATTCCCAAGGCGGTTTTGGCTGAGAAATACGAGTTTTCTCACTCGGAATTCGACTACGACCTGTATGTGCCCAAGAGCAACGCTGTCAGCTGCTGGGTATACAGCGATGTTAACGTCTATGGCGTGCTGTGGGGCGGTTTCGAATTTCTGACCACCCCGATGATTAACATTACCAACCCTGATGACGTGTACGGATGCAACTACATCGTATGGTGGGGCAATGACGGCAGACTGTCTTCGTATGTGGTACTCGGATACTTCCGGGCCTGCGGAGAGAAGTATTACCCGGTTCCTGCCGGCGAACCCGTCAAAGTGGCTGAGGCTCCTTATACGCCGCCCAGATTTGTGCAGGCATAAAAGCCGTACGCACAGAAAAAAGACTGTCGTTCCATTGCGGACGGCAGTTTTTTGTTGGGCAAAGCTTATAAAGCTCTTGCAATCGCGGTTGTAAATGCTATTCTGTACGGCAAGGCAGCCGGATAGCCGCGTCATGGCTTTGCCCATGATGAGGAAAGTCCGGGCTTCGGGAGAACAAGACACCAGATAACGTCTGGCTGGAGCAATCCAAGGGAAAGTGCCACAGAAACATACCGCCGGGTTTTTCCCGGTAAGGCTGAAAAGGCGAGGTAAGAGCTCACCGCAGGTTTGGTAACAGGCCTGGCAAGGCAAACCCTGTCTGATGCAAGACCAAGTTAGGGGATTTCAGGTATAAGGCCTTGTGCTTTATAAACCGGATTTTACGGAGCGTTCTCTCTCCACTCCAGAGGTAGGTCGCGACGAGCTGTTTAGCGATAAGCAGCCCAGATGAATGGCTATCGTTCCGCGCAAGCGGAATACAGAACCCGGCTTATAGGCTGCCTTATTTTTTAGATGTAAAGGAACGTTTATGCAACAGCATACTTTGGCGCAGGAACTGGTTATTAAGGGAATTGGGCTTCATTCCGGATGCGAGAGCGTATTGGCGCTTAAACCCGCGCCGGAAAATTACGGTATTGTTTTCAAACGGGTTGATTTGCCCGGAGAGCCTGAAATCAAAGCATTGTATACAAATGTCGTCGATACCCGCAACTGCACCTGCCTTGGCGACGGCAAAGGAAACATTGTTTCCACGATTGAGCATTTAATGGCGGCGTTAAGCATGCTGGGGGTTGATAATGTCCTGATAGAGATTAATAATCAGGAGATGCCGATTATGGACGGCTCGGCGCTGCCTTTTGTCACCGCGCTGGAAAATGCCGGAATAAAAGCCCAGAACGCTGAACGCAAAATTTTAAAAGTTCTTAAAAAAGTTGAGTATGCCGATGACAAGGGCAGCCGGGTTGAACTTTCTCCGGCAGAAAATTTCAGCGTCGAATTTATGATAGAGTTTCCGTCCAAAATCGTCGGGCATCAGGAATATTGCGAGCCTCTGACTTTGGAAAACTTTAAGAAACACGTCGCGCCTTGCCGCACATTTTGCGAGAAATATCAGGTTGACTATCTCAAATCAATCGGCCTGATTAAAGGCGGCAGTTTGGATAACGCGGTGGTGCTTGACGGCGAAACGATTTTGAACGAAGGCGGTTTCCGGGTTGCCAACGAATGTGTCAACCATAAGGTGATAGACGCAATCGGCGATATGTATACGTCGGGCTATCATATTCAGGGAAAATTAAAAGCCGCAAAATCCGGACATTTCCATAATAACGAGATTCTTAAAGCCTTGTTTGCCGATACGGCCAATTATGAAATAATATAGGGAAAGACCATGAAAAAATTAGCCTTGATATTAGGACTTCTTTTGAGTGCGGCGGCCTGTTCATCTGCGCCGGAAACTGCCGAGCATCTTTCGGCGGAACACTTGTATAACCGCGGATATAAAAACCTCAATAAGACGCGTTATGCTGCCGCCGCCGAAAATTTTGAAAAGGTCGAGCTGGAGCACCCCTATTCCAAATGGGCGACCAAGGCCAAACTGATGGGGGCTTATGCCTATTACAAAGACCAGAAGTATGATGACGCGGTTTTGGCATTGGATCGTTTTATCAAATACCACCCCGGCAACAAGGATATTGCCTATGCTTATTATATGAAAGGCCTGTGCTATTACGAGCAGATTGTCGGAATAGAAAAAGATCAGGAAAATTCGCGGCTCGCGCTTGAGGCGTTTCAGCAGGTGATTGTCCGTTTTCCCGATACCGAATATGCCGCTGACGCGCGTAAGAAAATTAATCTGATTAACGACCATTTGGCCGGACATGAAATGGAAATCGGCCGCTTTTACCTCGGGCAGAACAATTATCTCTCGGCGCTGAACCGTTTTTCGGTCGTTGTCAACGAATACCAGACCACCGGGCATATTGAAGAAGCGCTCTACCGTCAGGTTGAGATTTATCAAATCCTCGGGCTGGACAAAGAGGCTGTTGACGCAGCCCGCGTACTGAACCACAATTATCCCAAATCCAAATGGAATGTTCGCGCGCAAAGATTGGTAAAATCGGACAAATAAAAAATGCTGCAATCGCTCTCAATTCGCAATGTGGTTTTGATTGACAAACTGGACTTGGATTTCAAGTCCGGCCTTAGCGTATTGACGGGCGAAACCGGCGCCGGAAAATCGATTCTGCTTGATTCTCTGGGATTGGTTTTGGGCAAACGCGCCGAAACTTCGCTCATCCGCCGCGGCGAAGATAAATTGAGCGTTACCGCTGTTTTTGACCCTGAGCCTGACAATGCCGGGCTGCAGAGCCTGCTTGCCGAAAACGAGCTGGAAGCCGACGGCGAAATGATTGTCAAGCGTACGCTTGACCAAAGCGGCAAAGGCAAAATCTTTTTCAATGACCAGCCGATAAGCGCTAAGCTGCTCAAAGACATCGGCAGATATCTGGTTGAGATACACGGCCAGTTTGATAATCAGGGGCTGCTGAATCCGGCCAATCATCAGGATGTTTTGGATGCCTTTGGCGGTCATGACGCATTGCTTTCGTCCGTGGGCAGGGCTTTTCGCGATTACAAAGAGGCTTCCGCTGCCCGTGCTTATGCCGAGGCGGATATTGCCCGCGCCAAAGAAGAGGAAGACAATCTCCGCCACTGGGTGCGCGAGCTGGAGCAGATTAATCCGCATGCCGGAGAAGAAGCGGAACTGTCGGCGCGCCGGCAGGAACTGATGCATGCCGAAAAAATCATGGAAAGCCTTAACTATGCCTATGCGGTTTTGACCGAAGGCCGCGATGTGCAATCGGCGCTGCGCTCGGCTGAAAGCGCAATTGACAAGGCCAGTCAATATGTCGACGGCAAATACGCCGAGATTTATGATGCGCTTGACCGCGCCTTGGTTGAGGTTATAGATGCGGTGGAGCGCATAGAAAGCGCTTCGGCGGACGTTAACCTCAATTCGGACGAGCAGGAAAACATCGACAGCCGCCTGTTTGCGCTGAAAGACTTGGCGCGCAAACACGGCGTCGGCATTGACGAACTGGCCGATACGCTGCAAAATTTCAAAACCCGGCTGACCAATATCGAACTCGGCGAGGATGGTATTAATAATTTGCGCAAAGCCGAACAGGAAAAACGGCAGGCTTATATTGAGGCTGCCAACCGGCTGCATCAGGCGCGGTTGGAAACCGCTGCCAGGCTGGATAAGCTGGTTATGTCCGAACTTCCGCCGCTCAAAATGGAAAAGGCCAAATTTATCACCCTGATAGATAAAAAAGAAGAAAGCGGCTGGTCGGACAGCGGTTTTGACAATATTAATTTTACGGTAGCCACTAATCCCAACTCACCGCAGGGGCCGATTAACAAGATTGCATCCGGGGGCGAACTGGCGCGTTTTATGCTCGCGCTCAAGGTCAATCTGGCGCAGAGCTCAAGTGTCTGCACCATGATTTTTGACGAGGTCGACGCCGGTGTCGGAGGCGCCACGGCTCAGGCGGTCGGCGAAAGATTAGCCAAGCTGGGGCAGGGCGTGCAGGTTTTGGTTGTGACCCATTCGCCGCAGGTCGCCGCCAAAGGCAGTAATCATTTCAAGGTAGAGAAGAAGACGGTTGACAATGTGACGACAACCTTTGTCCGCGAGCTGTCTGCAATTGAAAAACGTGAAGAAATTGCGCGGATGCTGGCCGGCGAAACCATTACCGAGCAGGCCCGCGCCGCCGCCGATGTTCTAATAGGCAGATATGATTAATCCGCAAAAACAATGTTTCCGAGAACAAGAAAAATGAATGCTAATCCTATCAAGATTAATGTAAAGACTTTTTCAGAAATATCCCATTTTGTAAAGCGAACAATAGCCGCACTTGAACTAAGCATAAATAAGCAAAGATAAATAATATTTTTCGTGACTATCGGCAAATACGCAAAAAAAGGCAGCCATCCGACAAACATAAAATAAAGCAGCTGGTTTGGTGAGAGGTACGAGGAAAAATTTGGCGGGAATACAAACAGAAACAAAGAAATTCCCCAAAAGAAATATGGACTATGAAAAAAATCGAATAAAATATCTGCAAATTTATCAAGGCCGAAAAGAACCAGAAGCAAAGCCATACCGATTAAAACAAAATTAATCCAGATATATAATCCACCCCATATTAATATTGATTTTATGCGCAAAAACAAAGCTGATATCCCCCAACATAATAAAGATTATCAGCTTTGTTGTTAAGTAGCAAGAGTATTATGGTTTTTTATAATAAAGCAAAGCTTGACAATCACTACAACCATCATAAGCGTGTTGTAGCCCTCGAAAGTTATTTCTCATATCCTTCATGCTATCGCCTAAAACACCGAAAGTTCCTCCATATCGTTGCTTTAGGTTTGGATTAGATAATTTAGTGGTGATGTCCAATGCTTCTTTGCCAATTCCCAACGTGAGGCCGGTTAGGTTCATTAGAGTTCCTCCTTTACCAGCCAAGCATGACATATATTGATGCTTGTTTTCATCAGAAATGGGTAAAGTGGAAATTCTATTCTTTTCATCTACCCAATTGGAAATATTCGAAAAAGTAGAATTGTTATCAGATATTATATCATCATCAAAATTTTTTGTGTTAAGTATATGAGAATTATTTTTCGGTTTGTTTAGCTCTTCATCATAATAAGATATATTGCCCAAGGGGCCGGTCATGGTTGCGGTTCCGCCATAAGGGTGTTGTTTGTCATATGCCGCGGCGACGGCCTCACGGGTTGACATTTCCGACATCGGCTTGGGCTCTGTGATTTCTTCCGTCGCTGTATCAGCGGCCAGCCCGAGACGCCGGCGGCGCTCTTCTTCATCTTCATCAAACGGATTGGGATAATAAGTCATATTTCCTCCTTTTTCAGTCAATTAATCCCTCGTATATATAAATATACGAAGTTAGTATATTGTATACGATATTCGTATGTCAAGAGGGGCTGTGTACAAATCGGCGGCTATTCATGAAAATATCTGAACAGAAGCCGCAAAAACTCTTGAGAAAATAAATTGCTTGCGCTATCGTAGCTACAGCTTAATTTTTTTTACGAAAGAGACCAGAAGATGAAAACACGCACCCGTTTTGCTCCGAGCCCGACCGGTTATATGCACATCGGCAACCTGCGCACGGCGCTGTATGAATACCTGATTGCCAAGGCCAACGGCGGAGACTTTGTTTTGCGTATTGAGGATACCGACCAGAAGCGTTATGTCGAAGGTGCGACCGAGATTATTTACAATACGCTCAAAACCGTCGGCATGAACTGGGACGAAGGCCCGGACATCGGCGGCAATTACGGTCCTTATGTTCAGTCTGAGCGCAAGAGCCTGTATGCGCCTTATGCCCACAAACTGGTTGAATTGGGCGGCGCGCATTACTGTTTTTGCGGCGAGCGCGAAGAACAGGTCGACGAAGACGGCAACGAGATTATCTGCAAATTTGAAGACCCCTGCAAAAAGATACCGCTGGAAGAAGCCAAAAAACGCGTCGCAGCCGGCGAGCCGTATGTCATCCGCCAGACCATCAACAAAAGCGGCAAGTCCAAATATGAAGACAAAGTCTACGGCATCATCGAAATTGATTATGACGAGCTGGACGAGGGCGTGCTGCTCAAATCCGACGGTTTTCCGACTTATAACTTTGCCAATGTGATTGATGACCACTTGATGGAAATCACCCATGTTGTCCGCGGCAACGAATATCTGCCCTCCACGCCGAAGTACAATCTGATGTATGATACTTTCGGCTGGCAGCGCCCGGTTTATGTCCACTTGCCGACGGTGATGAAAGACGCGCAGCACAAGCTGTCCAAACGCAACGGCGACGCTTCTTTCCATGACCTGGTGGCCAAAGGATTTTTGCCCGAAGCGATTATCAATTATATCGCTTTGCTGGGCTGGAATCCCGGAACCGAGGAAGAAATTTTCTCAATCGCCGAGCTTGAAAAGATTTTCTCGGTTGACCGCCTCAACAAATCTCCGGCGATTTTTGACATTGTCAAACTGACCTGGATGAACGGCATTTACATCCGCGCGTTGGATGCCGCCAAATTTCATGAACTGGCGCTGCCTTATTATAAGGACGTCCCGGCGCATGTTGACCTTAATGCACTGAGCCGTGCTTTGCAGCCGCGTATCGAAACTTTGGCGCAGATACCTGAGCAGATTGATTTTGTGATTGCTATGCCTGATTACAGCTCTGAGCTTTACGTCAACAAAAAGATGAAAACCGATGTTGAAGTTGCCAAAGCCAACCTGCCGGAAATTAAAAAAGTGCTTGAGGCTCAAAACGAATGGAGCAACGAAGCTCTGTTTGAAAGCCTCAAAGCGCTGGCCGAGAAACTCGGCGTCAAAAACGGACAGATCTTATATCCGGCGCGTATTGCTCTCAGCGGTAAGGAAACCACGCCCGGCGGCGCCACCGAACTGGCGGTCGTGCTGGGGCGTGAAGAAACCTTGCGGCGTATAGATGCGGCGATTGCCAAACTGGTATAAAAACAGAAAGCGGGGATTTTTGAAAAATCCCCGCTTTCCCGTTTCCCACTTTAATGAGACTAAAGAACATCATATTTCTTTTGTCGTCTGTGGAGAAACGATGGCGTTCACTCTAACCGGCAAAAGAAATATAATTTCTTTATTTTAACAACCTTCATCGTGAACACTTTAGATTTAGTCATTAATACCGCGCGGACAACCTGTCCTAAACCAATTATCTAAAAGAGGCTTTTATTTTGCGCCGGAATATGCTATGGTATAACTAATGTTATGATGAGGCCGCCATGGAATTAGACCCGGATAAAATAAAAAAATACAATCAGGACTACCGCCGCTGGCTGGCCGGAATCCCCGAAGACTGCTATCGTTATGAATGCGATATTTGCTACTGTCTGGCGCATGTCATTGCTTCTGCCGCGCAGAAAGACGGCTATCAGCCGAGCAAGATATGCTCGACGACGTCCAAACGCGGCGATAATTTTACCAATTATGTCAGTGTCAATCTGCGCAACGAGCAGACCAATCAGTTTGAAGAAGTTAAATACGATTACCACATTGCCACAGCCATCGACGTTCCGCTTTACAAGGGCAGCGACAAGACCGAAACGCTGGTTGCCGACCCGATTTTATTCGGCAAAGACCTTGTCACTCTCAAACAGTGGAAACAGGCCATGGGCTGTCCGGATTATGATTTCCATAAGGCGCCGCTTGGCAAACCGCTGCTGGCATCGCCGAGCGGTTATAATATTATGAAAGGCGATCCCGCGGATCTTGATGCCGATGCCCGCATCCAGATAGACAATGCCATGAAAAATATCACGCGCTGTCAGAATTTGGCTGCTGTCGGTTGGAAAAAAGAGGCGCCAAAAAGATACGCCCCGCTGGTATCTATGCTGATGCGTTCGGTGCAAAGAGAAGGTGCAGCCCGGCTGTCGGCAGACAAATTGCGTTAATTTGCTCATATAAAAAAACAAAACCGCGTAAGCTGCATAGCTTCGCGGTTTTGTCATCAATTATCTGTGCTTAGGGGTTAAAATCTCAGAAACTCCTTTCGCCGCCAGACTGTCAAATAGAAAAGCCAGGCACATCTTCATCGGATGGGTCGTCAGCAGCATTCCGGTCAGATTAATCGAAAATATCAGCGCATAGTTAAGCGTCAGATTCTTCAATTCTGTATCGGAAAAAGTCTTGCGTTCAAGCCGTCCCTGTAATACGCGCGCATGCGAGAATTGCAGAAAAACAAACAATATCGCAATACCGATGCTTAAAATCAGTCCGGAATCAACGCCGCGGCATAAAGTTATAACCAAATCGGCAATAGCGGCTAATACGACCAGTCCGAAAAAGAAAAATTTAATAACCTGCGGCAGTAAAAGCCTTTTCATGACAAACCCGGAAATTGTCGCAGCCAGCATCAGCGGAACCGTCCACAACCATTGCGTCGCGAAAAAGCGTTCAAGCTGCGGCGAAAATCCCACCAGCAGTACGGTCATGCTCATTTCAAGAATAATACAGAAACCGGCTTTGCCAAAGGTGCGGATAAGAAGTTTCCGGTATCGCAAAATGCCGATTGGCAGAAAAGAAAACATCATCGGCAGCAGCGGGTGCCGCAGATAAAAATCTGTAAAGCCGCCGCAATAATAACGGATGATTAACGAAGCGGCCAGCGGCAGGCAGAACATCAACAGGGATGCAAACAAAGCCGAAGCCATACACAGATACTGCCCTTTTCGGGAAAGAGAAATTATTTGTTTCATAAATTCTAATAATTATTGATTATGGCGAGGATTATACTCGGGCTTTCAACAGAGTCAATCACAAAAAAACAGCCTTCTCACGAAGGCTGTTTTAAGATTAGTCTTTATCTGAAATTATTTTTTCAGGATAGACTTGCCGGCATAAATAGCCATATCGCCCAACTCTTCTTCAATACGGATAAGCTGGTTGTATTTGGCCATGCGGTCGGTACGAGACATTGAACCGGTCTTGATCTGGCCGCAGTTGGTGGCAACGGCAATATCGGCAATGGTGGCGTCTTCGGTTTCGCCCGAGCGGTGCGACAATACGGCGGTGTATTTGTTGCGGTGGGCGAGGTCTACGGCCTGCATGGTTTCGGTCAGTGTGCCGATTTGGTTGACTTTAACCAGAATAGAGTTGGCAACGCCTTTTTCGATACCCATCGCCAGGCGCTTCGGGTTGGTGACGAACAAATCGTCGCCGACCAGCTGGATTTTGTCGCCGAGTTTGTCGGTCAGCATCTTCCAGCCTTCCCAATCGTCTTCGGCCATACCGTCTTCAATGGAGAAAATCGGGAAACGGTCGCACAGGTCTTTGTAGAATTCGACCATCTGGGCGTTGGTATATGATTTGCCTTCGCCTTCCATTTCATATTTGCCGTCTTTGTAAAATTCGGAAGAAGCCGCGTCAATCGCCAGAACGACATCGTCGCCGGGCTTATAGCCGGCATCTTTGATTGAGTTGACAATAAAGGTCAGGGCTTCTTCGGCAGATTTGAGGTTCGGAGCAAAACCGCCTTCGTCGCCGACGTTGGTGTTGTGGCCGGCAGCTTTGAGGTTCTTCTTCAAAACCTGGAAGATTTCGGCGCCCATGCGGATGGCTTCGCGGATATTGGCGGCGGAAACCGGCATAATCATAAATTCCTGAATGTCAATCGGGTTATCGGCATGTTTGCCGCCGTTCAGAATATTCATCATCGGAACCGGCAGAGTGCGAGCCATGGTGCCGCCGAGGTAACGGTACAGGGGCAGTTCGGCTTCTTCGGCCTGAGCTTTGGCAACCGCCATTGAAACGGCCAGCATGGCGTTGGCGCCGAGTTTGCCTTTGTTTTCGGTGCCGTCAAGTTCAATCATGGTGCGGTCGATATCAATCTGGTCTTCGGCTTCAAGTCCGGCCAGAGCGTCGTAAATTTTGTCGTTGACGTTTTCAACGGCATTCAAAACGCCTTTGCCGCCAAAACGTTTTTTGTCACCGTCACGCAGTTCGACAGCTTCGTGAACGCCGGTAGAAGCACCCGAAGGAACGGCAGCGCGGCCGAAAGCGCCGCTTTGCAGAACAACGTCGGCTTCAACCGTCGGCGTACCGCGGGAGTCCATAATTTCTCTGGCGTGAATATCAATAATAGCACTCATTTTCTTCTCCTAATAAATTAAAAATGCACTGGCTATAACTTGGTCTATTTTATACCTGATGTCAAGCAAAAGTCATGAATAAGGCAAAGCTTTTTTAAGGCTGGCGGAAAATTGATTTTGGATATTTCGTCTATTGACCGTACCGTCTGTTTATGTTATCATTATTCCATAAGAAATATACTATTAGCGCCATTATTATACATACGAAGTGATTGTTTTCGCTTTTGCATTAGTGGCGCATCATGTTAAAAAACCTAATAAACGAACTATGAAAAAAACGATTAATTTGACCGGAAAAAAGATTTTTGCCATTGCAGAGCTGTTGGGCATCATCGCCATGATAATTTCTTTCTGGTGGAACATCATTGAAGAAACAATGACGATGTCTGTCATTTTTACGGTGGGAACCCTGCCGATTATGGCTAGGCCTTTCTGGAATTTCTTCCGCCTGAAAAGGTTGAACAGACGCTATCGTCCGAGCAGCTTTAATCCGAACTATTATCTTTCAAGAGGACTAAACTGGATTGTTTTGGACATTTTCTGGCTGACGGCGATTTCGGACAATTTGTATGTTGTCGTCATCAATAAGCTTATGGTCGTTTGTCTGCTTGCTGTAATGGTTTTTATAGCTGTCTCACCGGCCAAAAGGAAAACAAGACCTTATTATTTGTAAAAAACAAACAGAAGAATACCCGCGGAATTTCGGTTCCCGGGTATTTTTTTGTGGCTAAATCAAAAAGTTGGTTGTAAATTCGGCAGATTGGCTTATCCTGAAACAGAAAAATGGCTTGGGAGAAAATAATGTTTTCTGATAAATGGCATAAGCGTTTTATGGAAGTTGCCGAACTGGTTGCCACCTGGTCGAAGGATCCGTCAACCAAAGTCGGCGCGATTGTGGTCGGTCCGGATCGTGAAATACGCTCGACCGGCTATAACGGCGTCGTCCGCGGCGTGGATGACGATATCCCCGAACGGCTTGAACGTCCGACCAAGTATGACTTTTTTGAGCATGCCGAGCGCAATGCCGTGTATAACGCCTGCCTGATCGGCGCGTCGCTCAAAGGCTGCGTAATCTATGTCACTTCCATGCCTTGCCCGGACTGTGCCCGTGCGATTATCCAATCGGGAATCAAAATGGTTGTGACGCATAAAGTGGAGGTTGACGCCAATTCTCCGGCCGGAACCTGGCGCGACAAACTGGTTTATTCCGAGCAGATGTTTGCCGAGGCCGGAATAGACTGCCTGTATCTGTAACGGATAAAAAAATCTAATCCCACTTTAAATCCAGAACTTTGGCTCATATATAGCGAACTAAAGTATTAATGTTATTTAGAACATGCCTGACAGGCTTTAACAGCCGGACTTGTACTGACAGCGGTTTTGATGCAGGAGAAATCAGATGAAGATTCTTATCGCGGACGACCATGCTTTGTTTAGGGACGGTTTAAGCATGAATTTGGAAAAACTGGCGCCGCACGCGGTTATATCTCAGGCGGCCAATTTTACTCAGGCGCTCAAAATTGCGGCGGCCGAACCAAAACTGAATTTAATCATTATCGATTTGGACATGCCCGACATGAAATGGGAAGACGGCCTGCGCGAACTGCAGAAAGCCGCGCCCAATTCGCGCATCGTCATTATCTCGGCCTCGGATGAAAATAAAAACGTCAAAAAAGCGCTGGAACTCGGGGTATCGGGTTATATTTCCAAACGCATGGACACCAAGCTCTTAAACTCCGCGCTCAAACTGATTATCGACGGCGGAACTTATCTGCCGCCATCGGTTATGGAAGCCGGAAACAGCGTGGAAAATCTGGGGCGCCGCACCAACGGCAAACATTTGACCGCGCGCCAGTCGGAAGTTTTGAGTTATGTGGCGGAAGGAATGTCGAATAAGCAGATTGCTTATGAAATGGGCGTATCGGAAGCGACTGTCAAACTGCATATCAATGCGCTGCTGCGCGCCGTCGGCGCAACCAACCGCACGCAGGCTGTCGTCATCGCGCAAAAAATGGGCATCATTTAAAAAACAAAACCCCGCCTTTCACAGCGGGGTTTCAATTCACAAATCACGAATCACATATTGTACGGAACAACGCGAGCCTGTTTTCCATAGAGAACAATGCATTTCTGTCCCGGAACCAGCAGTTCGTTGGCGCCTTGGACAATGGTGACTAAACCGCCGTTGTCAAGCTGAACGACATATTCATAAGCCGCTTGTTTGGAAAGTTCGGCCTGAGCGGCATCTCCGGCAATCCCGCCGATAAGCGCGCCGCCGATGGCGCCGAGGATAGGCACTGTATCGCCGCCGCCGATAGCCGAGCCGGCCACGCCGCCGGCCGCTGCGCCGAACAGAGTTCCGGCATTGTTGTTATTGCTCTTGACGGTCACCTGGCGGACACTGACGATTGTGCCTTTGGCAGCACGGTTGACTTCACCGGCAGAAGAGGCATAATAATCGTTGGTGCCGATATCCGCCGTGCAGGCGCCGACGGCGAGCAAGGCGGGGATAATCATGGTAAGGGCGGCTTTTTTCATATTTTTTTCCTTTTTTGTTGCATATACAACGAATTTAATATGTAGAATATTGTTTGTCAATGCTGGACATCTTTATAAAGTTGTAATATAGTGACCAATCGGTTACTGGCAGTAATCTTGTATGAATAATGAATAACCAAGGATAGATGAACAAATGATAAAAAGAACCAAAGTAATTGACCTCCTGCGCGCTGAATCTCCGCTTTCCGAGGTCTTGGTGAAAGGCTGGGTCAGAACCCGCCGCGATGCCAAAGATTTTTCTTTTCTTGAAATCAACGACGGCTCCTGCCTCAAAAATATCCAGGTTATTGCCAATAATAATCTCAAAAATTACGAAGATGTCAAAAAGCTTTCAACCGGTTCTTCCGTTGCCGTAAAAGGCGCGCTGACAGAGTCCAAAGGCGGCAACCAGAAATATGAAGTTGTGGCTTCGGAAGTAGAAATTTACAGCCTGGCGCCGGAAGATTTTCCGCTGCAAAAAAAGAAACACACCGACGAGTATCTGCGCACGATTGCCCATTTGCGTCCGCGCACCAATAAATACGGCGCGGCTTTCCGTGTCCGCTCGGAATTGTCTTATGCCATTCACAAGTTTTTTAACGAACGCGGTTTCCGCTATGTCCATACGCCGATAATCACCGGGTCTGACTGCGAAGGCGCCGGCGAGATGTTCCAAGTGACAACGCTGGACATGAAAAACCCGCCGCTGACCAAGGACGGAAAAATTGACTATTCTCAGGACTTTTTCGGCAAAGAAGCGCATCTGACCGTGTCCGGCCAGCTCAACGGCGAAATGTATGCCTGCGCTTTGGGCGATATTTATACTTTCGGGCCGACTTTCCGCGCCGAGAACTCCAATACCACCCGTCATGCCGCCGAGTTTTGGATGATTGAACCGGAAATGGCTTTTGCCGATATTTATGACGACATGGATTTGGCAGAGGACATGGTGCGTTTTTGCGTTAAGCATGTGATGAAAAACTGCGCCGAAGATTTGGAACTTTTCAACAAATATGTCGAGCCGGGTTTGCTGGATAAACTAAACACTATCGTTGAAAAAGGTTTTGCGCGGATTACGTATGCCGAAGCGATTGAGATTATGCAGAAGTCGGGACACGACTTTGAATATAAGCCCGAATTCGGTATTGATATGCAGACTGAACATGAGCGTTATCTTGCCGAAGTCCACTTCAAACGCCCGGTAATCGTGCGCGATTACCCGAAAGAGATTAAAGCTTTTTATATGCGCCTGAATGAAGACGGCCGTACGGTTGCTGCAATGGATGTTTTGGTTCCGGGCATCGGCGAGCTCATCGGCGGTTCGCAGCGCGAGGAGCGTTATGATGTTCTGGTGCAAAAAATTCGTGAAATGGGGATGCATGAAGACGACTACGCCTGGTATCTCGATTCCCGCAAATACGGTTCTGTTCCGCACGCCGGTTTCGGTTTGGGTTTTGAGCGGATGATGATGCTGGTAACCGGTATCGGCAATATCCGCGACGTTATCCCGTTCCCGCGGACACCGAAATCGATTAATTTTTAAGGAGACTGCATGCGATATCTGGCAATCGTGCTGACATTCGTTCTGTGGAGCGGCGTATCAGCGGCGCAGGAGGATTTAGGTTCTGCCCCCGCTGCGGAATACGACACGTTCGGCGTGCCCAATCAGGTCTTGCGCGAGATAACCGCGCCGAACCGACCGGAGAATTTAACGCCGCCGGATGTCGATTGCAACGATGCCGGGTTGCTGCAGCAGGTCAGAGATAAAATTTCCGAGCTGCAGAAAGCAGTCGATGACGAAAATGTGGTTGAGCGCCGCGCGCGCCTGCTGGCGCTGAAACATATCGGCAGTTTTGCAGAGCAGAATCCCGCCGAATTTCAGCCCAAAGACAATTACCGCGTGGCCAACCGCATAATTGCCGTTAAAATCAACCGACATCTCAAGGACGGAGAGCTCAAACTCTGTGTCAGCGGCAATCCCGTTTTGGATCGGAAGATATATATGTTAATATACCGTTTCGAGGGCTCGGTTTATGTCGAAATTATCAACTATACCGCGACCGTCGGTGACGGCGAGCCGTATATAATTTATGAAAAACCGCTTGCAAAACATGAGGAAAAATAATATAATCGCCCACAGTTTTGAAGGTTGATTTTTGTTATTTGATACATAAATAATATATGGTTTGGATTTACAAAGAGGTCAAAAAAGGCAATGAGCAAAGGGTCTGAACTTATCCTGAGGACGTCTTCCAATTTACCGGCTCTGGTGAATGACAACAGTCTGTCCGCTTATCTGGAACAAATTAAAAAATTCCCGGTTTTGAGTGAAGAGCAGGAACTTTCTCTGGTTAATGATTTTCAGAAAAACGGCAATATGCAGGCTGCGCAGGCGCTGGTAACTTCGCATTTGCGGCTGGCTGCCAAAATAGCTTTTAATTACCGCCATTACGGACTGCCGCTGCTGGATATCATATCCGAAGCCAATATCGGTTTGATGCAGGCGGTCAAAAAATTTGATTTGTCCAAAAACGTACGTTTGGCGACTTATGCGATTTGGTGGATTAAGGCCTCGATTAATGATTATATTCTGCGTTCGTGGTCGCTGGTAAAAATGGGCACCAAGGCCGCGCAAAAAAAACTTTTCTACAACCTCAACCGTATCAAAGCGCGTCTGGGCATATACGAGAATAAGGAGTTGGAACCGGAAGTCGTCAAAAACATCGCCCGCGAACTGGTTGTCGAAGAAGGTGACGTGGTAGAAATGAACCGCCGTCTGAACGGCGACAAATCGCTGAACGTCAGTGTTTCCGACGAAGACGAAATGGAGCGGATTGACCTGCTGGTCGACAAGTCGCAAAATCTGGAAGAAAGCCTTGCCCGCCGTCAGGAAGCGTCGTATAAAATGCAGATTCTGCAGCGCTGCCTCAGCCAGTTGAGCGAGCGCGAGCAGTATATTATTAAAAACCGGATGCTGACCGAAAATCCGGAAACCCTCGAAACGATCGGCCAGAAATTCAGCATCAGCCGCGAGCGTATCCGGCAGATTGAAAAAACGTCTTTTGACAAGCTGAAGGCCTTAGTTTTGGTTGCAATCAGCGCCAAAAGGTGATATACTAATCAAACAACGGAGGGGAAAATGGATATTTCTTCATCACATGAGATGCCCGATACCAATCTGCGCAGTCTGGCAGAGAAGGTTGCCCTCGGTTGGGATTTTGACAGTTTGGAGCAGCGTATGGATTCCCGTTTGGCGAAAATCCGCCGCGAAAAACAGGGCGGCGGCAGCGAGGGCAAAACGCCCCGAGCACCCGGGAACGAACTTAGCCGTTCTTAATTTTATTTAAAGATATTTATGAACTCTCAGATTGAACAAATAATCAGGCAGACGCTGGCTGGCTTGTCCGCTCATCAGGTGGAAACATCGGCTTATGAGATAAAGCTTCTGCTTGCCGAGGTCTTGGGCTGCAATGCGGGCAGCGTGCTGTCCTATCCCCGCGGGCTGACAGAACGGCAGCTTAGACAATTTGAAGAGTTTGTCGCGTTGCGCCGCCGGCATGTTCCGGCTGACAAGATTATCGGGCACAGAGGTTTTTACAAATATGAATTTGCAGTCAACAGCGACGTTCTGTCGCCGCGGCCGGATACTGAAATTTTGGTTGAAGCGGCAATAAGAGGCGCTTTAGCCGAAAACAGCCGGACGGTTTTGGAATTGGGCGTCGGTTCGGGCTGCGTCATACTGTCGGTTTTGGCCGATTGCCCGCAGCTGTCCGGCACGGGGGTTGACATTTCCGATGCCGCGCTGGCGGTGGCACGCCGAAATGCCGAAACCATGGGCTTGGCGCAGCGGCTGGATTTACGCCGGTCAGATTGGTTTGCCGCGGATTTTGCCGCGCAGTTTGCATCCGGGTTTGACATGGTTGTTTCCAATCCGCCGTATATTGCGCGCAAAGAGATTTTGTCGCTGGATGCCGAGGTGAGGGATTATGACCCGCGGGCGGCTTTGGACGGCGGCGAGGACGGCCTGGACAGCTACCGGCGGATTGCCGCTTTGGCGCCGCAGCTGCTTAATGAGGGCGGCCGCATATATCTTGAAGTCGGCGAAGGCCAGGCGCGGGAAGTATCAGCCCTGTTTGCGGCCAACGGCCTGACACCCGAAAAAATTCTCAAGGATTTGGGCGGTGTCGAAAGATGTGTAATCCTCAAAAAATAGATTGCAATTCGCAAATTATTATATAATATATGCAATGTTTTAGCGGTTTATCCGGTTTAGTTTTGGTGCCGTTTTTACTTTTCAAAATAACATTTCGGTTTTTTTGCTAACCTGCTCCCTGTCGGTTAAGGGGGCTAACATTTATGGTAATGATTTAATGAGAAAAAATAACAAATACAGAAATAACAGCAATAATTACAATTCGCAGATTTATTCGCTTAATTACAAATTTGACAGTATTTCCGCCGCCGGAAAAATCAGCGGTACGGCGCTGGATTTGATAAAAAGGTATAATGAACTGGCCAAAGAGGCTCAGGGCAATGCCGATTATGTCGAGGCCGAAAATTTTCGCCAGTATGCCGAACATTACCGCAAAATCGTGACCGAAATCAACGAACGCAAAGACCAGCGTTATAATAACAATAACCGCGCAGAAAACCAGCAGCCGGAAACTCCGGCGGCCGAAGCTGAAAATCCGGCGCCTGCGGCGGAAGCGGCAGCCCCGGCTGAAAATGCCGGCAACGGCAATGACATTGTTCCCGTCCGCAAACGTACCTTTAAGGTTATTGACATTAATTCGCCGTCTGCTGAGAATGAAGAAAGCGCCGAAGTCGTTGCCACCGTCAAAAAGACGGTCCGCACGCGCGCGCCGAGGGCCAAAGCCGGGGCAGAAAACGCCGCAATCTAGTTTTCCAATATGTCTAAGGACCTGAAAATTGTTTTTTATTGTTGCTTTACTTATTATATCTGTTGCCTGTTCGACAATTACAATCAGAACTCTGGTTAGTTACAGCGATATGAAGCGGCTCGGCAAAATGATGATGTCGGGCATTATCATTGTTGGCTGGTTTTCTCCGATTTTTGTGCGCATGTTCAAAAATGCCGGTTTTATGAGCAGCGGCGCTTATGATATCTTATATACGGCATCCTATACGCTCTATGGCTTTGTCTTTATTCTTTTCTGTTTTCTGATTCTGCGCGATATTCTGTGGTACGCAGTATACGGCTTGGCGCGTTTGCTGGGCTACAATAAATGGTCTCTGAATCCCAAAAATTTGAGTGTTTTGAGCTATGCCAACTATGCGGTGCTGATTGTCAGCGCGCTGGTCAGCGGCTGGGCGCTGTATGAGGGGATAAAAGTTCCGCAGGTAAAGGAACTAACGTTTCACAGCGGCAAGCTCAGCCGCGACATGCGCATTGTTCATTTGACGGATTTGCATATCAATCGCACCACGCCGCTCAGCCGGATTAACAAAATTGTCAACACGGTTAACAACCTCGGTGCCGATGTGATTGTTATGACCGGCGATATTATTGATGACGACGCCACCCGTATGGAAGAACAGCTGGCTGCGCTTCAGGGGTTGTCTGCGCCGTACGGCATCTATGTGTCGCTCGGCAATCATGAATATTACAGCGGCCTGAGCTCGGTGAGTTACCGTTTCCGCAAAATGGGTTTTCCGCTGCTGATGAACCGCGGTACCCGCATCAACAACAGCGGCCTGTTTATTGCGGGGATTCCTGATGCGTACACGGCGGCAACGCACCCGACCTTTAACATCAATATCCCGCAGGCTTTACAAAAAAGCCATGACAATGATTATAAAATTTTGCTGTCGCACACGCCCGAAGTCGCCCTCAATCTGGACAAGTCGCATTTTGACCTGATTCTGGCGGGGCATACCCACGGCGGACAGATTTTTCCGTTTCACTACTTTGTCAAAAAAGCCAACAAATTCCTGACCGGCGAATATGATGTCAACGGCATCAAACTGTACGTTTCCAACGGCGCCGGAACCTGGGGGCCGATGATGCGCCTGTTCGCGCCGTCGGATATTACGGTGATTAACCTTTTCAAGAAATAATTTTAATCCTTGATTTTGCCTTCTTATAATTCCTATATTGATAGAAGAGAGGTGAAATATGGATTTTGAAAAACTGACATCGCGTTCCAAAGAATTGATACAGGACGTGATAAATCTGGCGGCGTCCAACAAAAACCAGTATATCACGCCGCTGCATATGCTTAAGGTCATGTTGGATTCCAAAGACGACGTGATTATGAACCTGATTTTGAAGTCGGGCGGCAGCATTACCCAGCTGCGCGACAGGCTTGAAACCGAGTTTGCCAAACTGCCCAAAGTCGAAGGCAGTGCCGTTCAGAGCCTGATGAACCAGGACTTTACCAATATGATTATGGAAGCCGAAAAGCTGGCTGACAAATCCGGCGACAAATTTGTGACGGTCGAGCGGATATTGCAGGCGCTGGCCATGGGTGCGGGCAACGGCGCGGCAGAAGTTTTGAACGCCGCGGGCGTCAATGCCGTCAAGCTCAATCAGGCGATAAACGAATACCGCAAGGGCAGGGTTGCCGACAGCGAAAGCTCGGAAGACAATTTTGAAGCCTTAAAGAAATATGCCATTGATATTACCCAAAAAGCCAAAGAAGGCAAGCTCGATCCGGTCATCGGCCGTGAGCACGAGATACGCCGTACCATACAGGTCTTGTCGCGCCGCACCAAAAACAATCCGGTGCTGATTGGCGAGCCGGGCGTCGGCAAAACCGCGATTGTCGAGGGGCTGGCCATGCGCATTGTCAACAATGACGTGCCTGAGAGCCTGCGCGGCAAACGGCTGCTGGCGCTGGATTTGGGCGCTTTGATTGCCGGTGCCAAATTCCGCGGCGAATTTGAAGAAAGACTGAAAGCCGTGCTCAAAGACGTTGAGGCTTCCAACGGCAATATCATTTTGTTTATCGACGAAATGCACACGCTGGTCGGCGCCGGCGCTTCCGAGGGGTCAATGGATGCATCCAACCTGCTCAAGCCGGCATTGGCGCGCGGCGAACTTCACTGCCTTGGCGCCACGACTTTGAACGAGTATAAAAAATATGTCGAGAAAGACGCTGCCTTGGCGCGCCGTTTTCAGGATGTTTTCGTAGACGAGCCGACGGTAGAAGACACCATTTCCATTTTGCGCGGCATCAAAGAGAAATTCGAGCTTCACCACGGGGTCAAAATTTCCGACCCGGCGCTGATTGCTGCCGCCACATTGTCCAACCGCTATATCAGCGACCGTTTCCTGCCCGATAAGGCGATTGACCTGATGGACGAAGCGGCGAGTTCGCTGCGCATGGCGATTGACTCCAAACCGGAAGAGCTTGATGAGCTTGACCGCCGGATTTTGCAGCTGAAAATCGAGCGCGAGGCGCTCAAAAAGGAAAACGATGCCAAATCCAAAGAACGCAGCGAACTGATTAATTATGAAATTTCCGGGCTTGAAGCCAAGGCCAAAACCTTGGAAGACAAATGGAAAGACGAGAAGCAGGGCTTGGCTGATTTCACGAGCCTCAAGGAACAGCTGGACAAAGCGCGGATTGAGGTTGAGATTGCCAAACGCGAAGGGCGCTTTGAACGCGCAGGGGAACTGCAATACAGCGTCATTCCCGAGCTTGAAAACAAGATTAAGACGGCGGAAGCTGCGGCCGAGCAGCACAAAAACAGCTTTTCCGAAACCGTTACCGAAGAAAACATCGCCAATGTCGTGTCCAAGTGGACGGGCGTTCCGGTTGATAAAATGCTTGAGGGCGAAAAAGAGAAGCTTTTGCATATGGAAGACTATCTGTCCAAACGCGTTATCGGGCAGAAAGAGGCGATTGCCGCCGTGTCGAATGCGGTTCGCCGCTCGCGGGCGGGTATTTCGGACGCTTCACAGCCGATTGGATCGTTTTTGTTCCTGGGGCCGACCGGCGTCGGCAAGACCGAATTAAGCAAGGCATTGGCCGAGTTTTTGTTTAATGACGAAACGGCGATGCTGCGGATTGATATGTCGGAATATATGGAAAAGCATTCGGTTGCCCGGCTGATTGGCTCGCCTCCGGGATACGTCGGCTATGAAGAAGGAGGCGTGCTGACCGAGGCTGTCCGCCGCCGTCCGTATCAGGTGATATTGTTTGACGAGGTTGAAAAAGCCCACCCGGATGTATTCAATGTTTTGCTGCAAGTGCTGGATGACGGCCGCCTGACCGACGGCAAAGGCCGCACGGTGGACTTTAAGAATACCATTATTATCATGACGTCAAACCTTGGGTCGGATATTTTGTGCAACGCGACCGGCGCCGATGATCCCAAAAAGGTTAAGGCCAAGATTATGGATGTGGTCAAAGGCGCGTTCCGTCCGGAGTTCATCAATCGTATTGATGAGATAACCATTTTCCATAAGCTTGATAAGAGTAACATCAAGGATATTGCCGAATTGCAGATTGCGGCGATTGAAAAACGCCTGGCCGGAAAGAATATTCATTTCCGCGTGACCGACACGGCCTTTATCTGGATTGTCAACAACGGTTATGATCCGGTGTATGGCGCACGTCCGTTGAAAAGGCTGTTGAAAACGCAGTTGGAAAACAAGCTGGCGATGAAAATAATCAACGGTGAAATCGGCGACAACGATACGGCGGACATCATCGTGTCAAACGGCGCGCTGGACATTGTGCGCAGCAAAAAGAAGTAAGCTGATCTGAAAGCCGCTCTGAAAAGGGCGGTTTTTTTTTGACACGAATAACCGTCTTTACATATCCGTAGTCGTCGTGTCGCCAAAGTTATCCACAGATTTGACTTTGGGAAAAGCTTTGTGTTATAGCTGAAAGACTGCTAAATTTTTAGTAGTATTTTAAACACAATAAACTTTTGGAGTGCAAAATGTCTTATAACAAATCAAATGCCAAAAAACAGGAACCGGATTATTCTGATTTAACCCTGCGGGAAGAACTTGAAGCCCGTTTTAAAGACGCCGGATATTTCACGGAAGAAGAGTCATCGGCACAGCCGCAGATGTATGAGTGGCAGGGAGAAGGGTGTGATGATTGCCGGCAATATAATGGTCGGAAATTCAGTCTTGATTCGATACCGGATACTCATCCGAATTGCAAATGTGAGCTGGTCGCGGATTCTAATGACAATCTGCCGACAATCTTTGCCGGTGAGGTGCAAAAAGAAAGGTATGAATTTCTCAAAAAACAAGAACAGTTTTTGCTTGAAAATATGAAACAGGCGCTTTTGCGAAGTGAGGGTAGTAAGCAGTATATTTATCTTGATACCAAAGGATTCAAAACAATTGGTGCGGGAACTAAAATTGATGACAAAAATACTTTCATGCAGATTAATTGGCAGGTAAACGGCCGCCCTGCCACGGAGGCCGAAAAACAACAAGCCTTTGAGATTTTTGAGCTTCTCAAACAAAAAGAAAAGTTTGGAAAAGAGATAAATGCAGAAAGATATGAAGATGTGAGCAACTTAAGAATAGATGAACGGGAGATTTCGCGTTTGTTGGAAGAGCATCTCCGACAGGATTTGAAAAAACTTAAAAGCGGTTTTCCCAATTTTGACAATTTGCCGCTGCCGCTGAAAGAAGTCCTGCTTGATATACGCTACAATACCGGCAGCGTCAGGTGCAGTAAGTGGCCTAATTTATATGAGGCGATAGAGAAACACGATACAGCTTGGACGGCAAATGAAGTCAACCGCAAAGATATCGGAAAAAAACGTAATGATTGGGCTAAAGAAAAAATCTTGTCTATCCGGAAATGGTAATTATGGATAAATGGCAAAGTGCTCTGTACCAAGCGATTGGCCGTCTAATTCAAATGTTTGGTTCTCAACATTAAAGCCGTTAAAATATGACAATTCTTCTTGAGTAGGCGGCCGGATAGTAAAAGTTTCAATCCGCCAGAAATCTTTTTTGTAAGGATTATTACATTTTAAAGAAATGGAATCTTGGGTGTTGCTTAACATCTCGCAATCTTGGGTAAGGGTATAGCCTTCTCTGTTTTTGATTGTAATCTTGGTCGGCGTGAGTTGAGTTGTCCACGGGGTAGATATTGATTCCAGCGTTTCATAGAACAGCGGATTGACAAACCGCTGTTCTTGAGGCGGAATATCTGCACAAGCTCCCAACAATCCGATTATCAAAAAAATATAATTTTTATTCATGCCGCATCTCTCGGGTTCATTATAACCGTATTGTTAGCAAATACAAGAAAATTTAATCCGCAGGATTAGAAATAAAAGATATCGGAAAAGACCGTAATGATTGGGCTAAAGAAAAAGTCTTGTCTATCCGAAAATGGTAATTATGGATAAATGGCAAAGTGCTCTGTACCAAGCGATTGGCCGTCTAATTCAACTGTCTGGCTATCAACATAAAAACCATTAAAATATGAACTTTCCTCTTGATTAGGCCGTCGGATGGTAAAAGTTTCAATGCGCCAGAAATTTTTATTGTAAGGATTATTACATTTTAAAGAAATGGAATCTTGGGTATTGCTTAACATCTCGCAATCTTGGGTGAGGGTATAGCCTTCTCTGTTTTTGATTGTAATCTTGGTCGGCGTGAGTTGAGTTGTCCACGGAGTAGACCTTGATTCCAGCGTTTCATAGAACAGCGGATTGACAAACCGCTGTTCTTGAGGCGGAATATCTGCGCAAGCCCCCAACAATCCGATTATCAAAAAAATATAATTTTTATTCATGCCACACCTCTCCGATTCATTATAGGCGTATTGTTAGCAAATACAACAAGATTTAATCCGCTGATTTGGAACTTCTGGCTCTTTTAGATCCGAATAATATCGGCCGCAGAGAAGTATATGTCTTGGACGATAACGGACGGATAAACACCAACAAAAAGCCGCTCCTTCACGGGAGCGGCTTTCCCATAAGCGGGGTTTGCCCTATTTTTTAAGGACAACCACACCCGGCAGTTCTTTGCCTTCCATCCATTCAAGGAAAGCGCCGCCGGCTGTCGAAATATAAGAGAATTTATCGGCAACGCCGGCATTCTCCAAAGCCGAAACGGTATCGCCGCCGCCGGCAACCGACATCATCCTGCCGGCCTGAGTCAGCTCGGCTGCGTGAGCCGCGACTTTGTTGGTGGCGTTGTCAAACGGTTTCAGCTCAAATACGCCGAGCGGGCCGTTCCAAACCAAGGTCTTGCACTCGTCGAGCTTGCCGTTGATTGAGGCAATCGTCTTGTCGCCGACATCCATCAAAATCCAGCCCTCGGCCGGAATCTCGTCAAGGCTGACGGTTTTGTGTTCGGCATCGGCCTTAAACTCTTTGGAAACAACCACATCCAGCGGCAAAACAATATCGCAGTTGTTGGCTTTGGCTGTCGCCATGATTTCTTTGGCAGTGTCCAGCATGTCCATCTGAACCAGCGAGTTGGCTTCGTTGACGGTGTCAATGCCGCTGGCTTTCATAAAAGTATGCGCCATACCGCCGGAAATAACCAGCTTGTCGACTTTCTTAACCAGATTGTTCAGCAAATCCAGCTTGGTTGAAACTTTGGAACCGCCGACAACGGCCATCAGCGGGCGCTGCGGATTGTTCAGGCCTTTGGACAGGGCGTTGACTTCTTCTTCCATTAACAGGCCGAAAGCCGCTGGTTTCAGCTTGGCGGCCGCAACCATCGAGGCATGGGCGCGGTGAGCGGTTGAGAAAGCGTCCGAAACATAAACGTCGGCCGGTTTGACCAGCTCGGCGGCAAAAGCCTCGTCGCCTTTTTTCTCTTCATTGTAGAAGCGCAGGTTTTCCAACAGCAAAACTTCGTCGCCTTTCATGTTCTTAACGGCTTCTTCGACTTTGGGGCCGATGCAGTCGTCAACAAACACAACATGCTTGCCGAGGGCTTTTTCGAGCTCGGGCGCAACATGCGACAGCGAGTTTTTCATGTCGCCTTTGCCTTCCGGGCGGCCGAAGTGGGAGATAACCACAACTTTGGCGCCTTTGTCCATCAGGGTTTTGATGGTCGGGACGGTGCGGTCAATACGCGCGGTGTTGGTCACATGGAAGTTCTCGTCCATCGGAACGTTCAAATCGGCGCGCAGCATGGCAACTTTGCCGTTGAGGTCGCCGAGGTCATTAATCGTTTTATATTCGCTCATATATTTTTCCTTATATCATACAAAAACAAAACCCCCTTGGAAATCCAAGAGGGCTTGTTCCAAATCAATTAAGCTTTGTAGCTCTTGGCCATGGCAACGGCCGTGTCGGACATCTTGTTGGAGAAGCCCCACTCGTTGTCATACCAGGAAACGATGCGGACAAAGTCGCCGTCGACAATCTTGGTCTGGCCGGCGTCAAAGATAGAGGTGTTGGAATCCGTAACGAAATCCTGAGAAACCAGAGGTTCGTCATTGTATTCCAAAACGCCTTTGAGTTCGCCTTCGGAAGCGGCTTTCATGGCCGAGTTGATGGCTTCGACCGTGGTGGCTCTTTCCGGGATGAAGGTCAGGTCAACCAACGAAACGTCCGGGGTCGGAACGCGGACGGCAGAACCGTCGAGTTTTCCGGCCAGTTCAGGCAGAACCAGACCGACGGCCTTGGCAGCGCCGGTAGAGGTCGGAATCATGTTCAGGGCAGCAGCGCGGCCGCGGTACGGATCTTTCGGGTGGACGATGTCCAGAGTTCTCTGGTCGCCGGTATAGGAGTGAATGGTTGTCATATAGCCTTTTTTGATGCCGCAGACTTTTTGCAGAACATAAGCAACCGGAGCAAGGCAGTTGGTGGTGCAGGAAGCGTTGGAAACAACGCGCTCAGAACCGTCCAGGGTATCGCTGTTTACGCCGAAAACAATGGTTTTGTCAGCTTCTTTGGCAGGAGCCGAAACCAGAACCTGTTTGGCGCCGGCGTTAATGTGAACCATGGCTTTTTCTTTGGAAGTGAAAATGCCGGTGCATTCCATAACAACGTCGATGTTGAGGTCTTTCCAAGGCAGGTTGGCCGGGTCTTTCTCGGCAAATACCTGGATTTTGTGGCCATTAACGGTCAGCGAGTTGTCATCGGCGGAAACTTCGCCCTTGAAACGGCCGTGAACAGAGTCGTATTTGAGCAGGCGGGCATTGTCAATCGGTTTGCCCAAATCATTGATGGCAACAACTTCAATATCGGTGCGGCCGGATTCAACCATGGCACGGTGAGTTAAGCGGCCGATACGGCCATA
The DNA here is from genome assembly GCA_018362935.1 of Pseudomonadota bacterium. GTDB lineage: Bacteria > Pseudomonadota > Alphaproteobacteria > RF32 > CAG-239 > CAZU01. Next base: position 31,239 of record JAHALQ010000011.1, read on the forward strand.
ACCATTAATAGCTACGCGAACTACCATATTTATATATCCTTATATTATATGTGCGGAACGCCCCGCACGGGCATCATTTTATTTCGTCAGTAATTTATCACGATTATCGCTATTTTCAAGCGAAAATTATGAGTTGTTACTCATACAAACCACAAATTACGAATCATAAATCACAAGTCACGAATCACAAGTCACCATTCGCCCCAGTGGATTTTTTCGGGCTTGTAGCGGTCGTCGGGCTGTTTGGGCGTTTCATCCGGGTAACCGAGCGGCACAATCGCAAACGGGCGGATGTTTTCGGGCAGGTTCAGCCTCTCGCGCAGGGCGTCGACCACGCGCTGCATCGGCGCGGCGCCGCAGTAGCAGCTGCCGATGCCTTTGGCCCAGGCCGCCAGCATCAGGCTTTGGGTGGCAATGGCGCAGTCCACGTCGATAAAGCTCCAGGTTTCGTCCTCTTTGCTGCGGCTGAAGGATTTTTCAGTGTCGCCGCAGACGATAACCACGCAGGCCGCGTCTTTGGCAAAAGAAGTCCAGCGCTGGATATGGCGCAGTTCCGCCAGAAATTCCTTGTCGTCAATAACCAGAAATTCCCACGGCTGTTTGTTGTGTGCCGTCGGCGAAAATTGTGCGGCCTTGATAATTTCTTCCAGTACGGCCTTGTCGATTTTCTTGTCCTGATAACGGCGGATTGAACGTCTGGTCAAAAGACCTTCCATTAATTCCATATGAAATTTTCTCCGATAATTAAAACATATTCAAGATTCAATCAACTGATTGAATTTGAATAAGGGTACTCTGCTCAGTTTTGCCGGGAATGTCAAGACTTTTGTGCCAAAGCCTTAATTCACAACGCGTTTCAGGCTCTCGATACGCGGCAGCACCGAATTTTCAATGACAAAGGAAATCGATTTCTCAACGGTTTTGTCGCAGGATTGCAGCGCCTGCAAAATCTCGCCGGTTTCGGCGCCGTTGGCCAGTTTTTTACCGAGCGTATTGTAAACTGCCGCCAGTTCCGAAATATTGTCAATCAGCTCGGCCAGAAACGCCGGGATTTTTATGTCCTGTTTTCCGCCCCAGAAGCCTTCGACATACCCGAATTCGACTTCGGCATAACGGCGCTCGCAGTAATAGGCAGGGTCTTTGGCGGAAAGTTTGTCGAGTTTTATGTTGTTGGCTTTGACCAAGTTGAACATCTCGTCCCACAAGCCCATGAAAAATTTAAAAAACAAGTCGGCTTCGTCTTTGGTCTGCAGGCGCGGCGCCTGGTTCTGCGGCCAGAAAGAGGAAATCACGTCAGTGGGGCGCAGTTCCAGATTGGGGCTGCAGATTGCCCCGGCAAAACGCATTTTTACGACTTCCAGCGGTGTCGGGCAGTCGTAATGTTCCAGCATCTTGGCCATTTTTTCATCGCCGATATATTTGTTTTCTTGCATTTTCCGTCTTCTTTGAGTATGTTGTTATCAATTTACTGATAATGTAATGGAGTTTTTCAATTTGTCTAGGCAAAAAATTATAAATGCGCTTCTTCTGGCGGCTTTTTTGAGCGGCTGTTCGCAGTTTGACGCTTTTGTCGACCGCCGCCGCGAGGCCGGAGCCAAAACCCCGGAAAGACTGTATGTCGGCGCTTCCAGGCCGGATGCTCCGGCTGTCTGCTACAACAGCCTGTATACCAAATACGAACAGGTTAAAAAACTGGCTGACGAAGAATGCGTCCGCCAGAAAACCGGCACCCACGCCGAACCCGTGCGGCAGACCCTTTTCACCTGCCGCCTGTTTGTGCCCAATCATTACTATTTTAAATGTGAAAAATAATATTTAAGGAATGCTTCTCATGAATTTGTCTTTGGAAAATATTATTAACCAAAAAATGTCGGCCGCTTTTAAGACGCTCGGGCTAGATGAAAAATATGCCTTTGTTAAGGTTTCCGACCGTCCGGATTTGAGCGATTTTCAATGCAACGGCGCGCTGGCGCTGGCCAAAAGCGAGCGTAAAAACCCGCGTGAGATTGCCACCCGGATTATGTCCGAGCTGGAAAAAGATTCGGATTTTGCCAATATTTCAATCGACGGCCCCGGTTTTATCAATTTGTCGCTGAACGACGCGCTGATTGCCGCCAATATGGACGAGATTTCCGCAGACAGGCGCTTCGGCGTGTCCTGCGTGGCGGAACCGAAAACCGTGGTCATGGACTTCGGCGGCCCCAACGTTGCCAAAGCGCTGCATGTCGGGCATCTGCGCTCGGCGGTCATCGGCGAATCAATCCGCCGTATTGAAGAATTTGTCGGCAACAAGGTCATTTCCGACGTCCATTTCGGCGACTGGGGCACGCCCATGGGCATGATTCTCGCCGAGGTCATTTTGCAGGACGGTTCGCTTGAAAAAATCGAAACCTATAATATTGAGGACATTTCCGCCTTTTACAAAAAAGCCAACGCCCGCTGCAAAGAAGACGAGGCCGCCAAGGAAAACGCTCGCGTCATCACCGCCGAGCTGCAAAACGGCAATCCGGAATACCGCAAGGCCTGGCAGCACCTGCGCAAGGTTTCGGTCGAGGCGGTCAAAAAGAACTATGACGCGCTGGAAGCCCATTTTGATTTGTGGCTGGGCGAGAGCGACGCGCACGAAACCTGCGCCGAGATTGTCAAAATTGCCGAGCAGAAAGGCGTTTCGGAAGTCGATGACGGCGCCGTTATCGTCCGTCTGGAAGAAGACAACAAACCCAAGCCGCCGGTTATCCTCGTCAAGTCAGACGGCGGTTTTGCCTATCAGGTAACCGATATCGCGACGATTAAAATGCGCGCGGACGACCTCAAGGCCGATGAGATAATTTATGTCGTTGACAAACGCCAGTCGCTGCATTTTGAACAGGTTTTTGAAGTTGCCGAAAAGCTTGGCCTGGCGCCGGATGCCAAGTTCAAACATGTCGGTTTCGGCACGGTCAACGGCGCCGACGGCAAGCCTTTTAAGACCCGTGACGGCGGCGTGATGAACCTTGAAGACCTGATTGCCATGTCCAAGGACAAAGTCCGCGAATCAATGCCTGAACCGGACGCGCAGTATGACGCGGCCTATATCGAAAATCTGGTTTCCGAAATCGCAATCGGAGCGATTAAGTTTCAGGATTTGAAAAACAACACCGCGTCGGGCTATGTCTTTGAACTGGACGATTTTGCCAAGTTTGAAGGTAAAACCGGGCCGTACATCCAATACGCGATTGCCCGTATTAACTCGATTGTCCGCAAGGCTTCGGAAGCGGGGATTAAATCCGGCAAAATCCAGATTTCCAACCGCGAAGAACGTGAGCTCGCGCTCAAACTGGCGCAGCTTAACGCCGTTGTCATGCGCGCCCACGCCGAAAAAGAGCCGAGCATTCTGTCTGATTATGCCTATACGCTGGCGCAGACTTTTTCGACCTTTTACAATGCTTCCTCAATTATGAATGCCGAAGATGCCAAACTGGCTTCGTCGCGTTTGAGGTTGGCGAAGTTGGTTAGGGATATTTTAAGGTTATTGTTGTATTTACTGGGTATCAAATCGCCGGAAGTGATGCTCAAAAAACAATAGGATAAGGAGATGCCATGCAGAATTTGTTGGATTTGTTACGGTCTGTCAAAACGCTGGCATCTCCCCTGACCGCATTTTTTATCGGCACGCTGTTTACCTGTTCGGCCTACGGGTTGTTGTCGTCAAGCCTGGCAATCCGCCTTAATGCCGCCGACGTGCCGACTTTTTATTCCGGTATCATTCTTTCGGTTTATTATGTCGGTTATATTTTCGCAACCCTGTTTTCATACCGGATAATCAACCGGGTCGGGCACATCCGGGCTTTTTCGGCTTATATCTCAATACTTTCGGCGCTGGTCTTGCTGCATGCGGTTTATTTTTCGCCGCTGTATTGGGGTTTTCTGCGTCTGCTGGAAGGTTACTGCCTGGCTTCGGCGCTGATTTGTCTGGAAAGCTGGCTGAATACCCGTTCAAATAACAAAAACCGCGGCATTATCATGTCGCTTTACATGATAACCTCATATCTCGGCGCCGCTTTCGGGCAATTGCTGCTCAACATACCCGATAAAATGGGCTTTGTTATTTTTATCTTTGTTTCGGTGCTTTACTCCGTTGCGCTGGTGCCGATTTCGCTGACCGCGCTGCCGTCGCCCGATGTCAGCAAACACAAAAGCATGTCGCTGAAGCGTTTATATTGCGTTTCGCCGGTGGGCGTGGCCGGCTGCATTGTCAGCGGCGTTCTGGTCGGCAGCGTCTATACGCTGGGCGCGATTTACGCCGAAAAATCAGGATTGAGCCTGGCCAATGTTTCCTTCTTTATGTTTTTTACCATTCTCGGCGGCATGCTGATTCAGCTCCCGGTCGGACGGCTGTCTGACCATATGGACAGGCGTTTTGTCATGATGTGGGCGAGCGGGCTGTTGTTTTTGATTGCGCCGTGGATTCAATTGTTTGTGACCGAAGGGCTGCCGCAGCTGATTGCCTGCGGAATGCTTCTCGGTGCCGGTACGTTTATCTTATATCCGATATGCGTTTCGCATGTGAATGACAAAATCGAAGACGACGAGCGTACCGAGGCGGCGGGCATGCTGATTATGCTGCAAAGCCTCGGCATGATTTTCGGCCCGGTTGTAATCTCGCTGGCGATGCAGTTGTTCGGCGCCATAAGCTTCTTGCTGGCGTTTTCGGTTGCCAACGGCTTTTTCGTATTATTCGCGCTCCGGTTTATCGCTTTCCGGCCGGATGCAAATTATATTGCCGTGACCAAAACCGACCCCGTTCCGCTGACCCCAACCCATGTTTATACGGAAATTACCCGGCCGGATACGCTGATGGACAAAGCCAAAGGCATTTTTGCCGAGAAGCATTAAACCTTTATCAATAAATCCCTGCTAACATAAGCTCAAATAATTTATTCAAAATTAGACAAAAACTGGTTGTTTTTTTCTCTAAAATATGCTAACTTAAGTATAAACCAACAGTTTTTGTACATAAGGAACTTGTGTCATGGCCAGATTATACGAAGTAGGTTTTGAAACACCAGAAGAATACCGGGAAAACGCTCTTAACGAAGGAAGCGGCGTATTAGAAGATGTTCTTGAATCTGCACGCCACCTCAACACCGTGCGGCGCATCGGATTGTTTGACGAATTTGCGGCGGCAGAGGCAGAAGAACCGGATTATGCGGCTCTTGACGCCAGAATGAATTCCGCCGGTTATCCTTTTGACAACCAGCTTTTGTTTGATTTATTGGCCGAACAATATCCGGATACTGAATTTTCAGCGGGTACGCTTGAAGAATTGCGACAGGAAATCAAAGCCAAGGGGCTGGCTGACGATACGGCTCTTACCGAAACAGAAGCCGAAGCGAAAGTGAACTATGCTCTCAACCGCTTTGAGGACGCCCGCGATATTGCCGAAAACCCGCATTTCCAGGGACTGGACGCCTTGGCCGAAAATGCGCAGAACAATCCCAGGCTTCAGGAAAACCTTCAGCTTTTGGCAGGTTATTACGAGCAGGCGTTTAACGGCGCAAACGGCAGCGAGCCTTTGGGCTATAATCTTGATAACCCCCGCGACGGAGCCAACCGGGCAACATTTTCTTATGATGCCGCCAATGAATCGCTCAGCCTTAAGGTTATGGATTTGAACGGCACCGGATTAAATTTTGCCCTCAACATCAATCGGACGACAGACAAACCGCAGTCGCTGGTTTTGACGAATGATAATTCGGAAATGACCGAAGCCCAAATTCGGGAACTGGCGCGCTTTTTCTTCAAGGGCGGCCTGATTGAAAATCCCGATTTGATTAATTTGCCGTCTGACATAAAGGTTCAGGGCGACAGCGCCAGGTCTTTTAAGGATATTTTCAATGAAGCCTTTGCGGCCGAGCGTGATGCCCAAAGTCAACAAGAAGAAAGAGAAAGGCAAGAGCTGCCTCCGCAGAATAACGAACAGCCCGTGGAAGGAGCTTCCAACGACGGGTCGGCTCCGTGCGGTGATGATTATGACAAATATTTAAGTTCAAAAGAGCTTACGCCAAGTTACAGCAAAATGCGCGGAGCCATGGAGGCGCGCGCCGGAATTATGGGCATGCGTAAAGAATTTTTGCATTGGCGGCGCAACCTGGACGGCAGCATGACGCTTATTGCGTATACGAATGAAGCTGACGAACGGAATGATTCCGAACTGGATAAAAAAGGCATACAAACACGTAAAAAAGCCTTTGCCGTCAAAGTTCACAAAGGGCCGCCGCCGAATGCTTGGCTGTATGTTCCGCCAGGAGCTGAAATTAAAGGCGGCCATGCCAAAATGATTTTAAAAGCATTCCAATCACAGGGCTGCCAGTATTTTACCGCCGGACCGACAGTCGAACTGAGCGGCGCCGGAAACTCCGCGTTTTGGAAAGCCGCCGGTTCTATTCCGATTTGCCCGAAACTCAAACGCAGCAAAGACGATGACGGCTTTGACGGTTTTGCCAATGATAACCTGCAGGAAATGCTGAAAGTTCATAAGGAAGAAGCCAAAATTGACCCGTCAGAATCCTTAAAGTGGAAAATGCGTCTGGCGCGCGAATTGGACGGTTACACCAAATTTAAGCGCAGCAGCGGCAAACCCGACGGCAAGCTGGAAACGGCGCTGGAGATGCTCAGAGGCGATATCAAGTTCAGCAAGTTTACGTCTAGTTATCAGAGCGTCATTGAAAGCTATATCCGCGAACAAAGCCGTCCGGACAAGGAAAACCGCTGGACAACGGCCGATATGGCCAGCGCGGTTATGGCGTCGGAAGATTTGCTCTACGCGATTGCCAACGGCAAGGATAAAAACGGCAAGCCGTTTAACTATGATTATATCAACCAGGATCCGCAGAAGCTGATTGATTTCATGGTTGTCAAAATGGCGGAAAACCGGCCGACGATTGACAAGCTGATAGACGCCCAGTATGAGAAGGACAAACGGGCGCCCAAAGATCCGGAGGATGAAGAAACTCAAGGGTCGGCGCTGGAGCGTGCTGCCAATAAGATTTTGAAAAACGCCAAAGACAACCTCAATACCTTTGTTGAAGGCGATTTGGTCAGCAATTATGGCGATGCGGCCAAAATCAAAATGAATTTCCCGGCAACTGAGCCGCCGACGGCAGAAACGCGCTACCGCAATACGCCGCAATATGCTCTTGATGAAAAAGGCAATGCAGACCATTCGCCCAATAACCGGCGCAATCAGCTATACAAACAAAACCGGCAGGCGCGTATCCCGATGCCTGAGCGCGGCCCGCGTGGCGCGTGACCATAACGCATCAAAACAAGAAACCCCGGAAATTTTCCGGGGTTTTTTATGTTGTTGGTATTTTTGGCACCGTCGTCAGCAGGCCGACCACAGGGAGCCCTGCGGATTACAGCAAAATAACCGCGGCAGGCCGTGCCTGCTAGCAGGTGTGGATGTTCCAAATTCGGTCGGCGTATTCCATAACCGCGCGGTCAGAGGTGAATTTGCCGATACGGGCGACGTTAAGCAAAGCTTTTTTCGCCCAGAGGTCGGGTTTGAGATATTCTTTTTCGGCTTCGGCCATCTTCTTGTCAAAGGCTTCCAAATCGGCCAAAACAAAGAAGTAGTCGCGGTTGACGAGTTCTTCGAAAATCGGCTTGAACAGCAGGACAAAGTCTTTTTCGCAGAACATGTTGGAATTGACCGCGTTGAGAATACGGCGGACATAATTATTGTTGTCATATATCTCGCGCGGGTTATAAGAAGCGCGTTTGGCCTGGACTTCTTTTTCGGTCAGTCCGAAAAGGTAGAAATTGTCTTCGCCGACTTCTTCGCGGATTTCGACATTGGCGCCGTCGAGGGTGCCGATGGTGAGCGCGCCGTTGAGGGCGAACTTCATGTTGCCGGTGCCGCTGGCTTCAAAACCGGCGGTGGAGGACTGGACGCTCAGGTTGGCGGCCGGAATCAGAACCTCGGCGAGAGATACTTTGTAGTCCGGCATGAAGACGACTTTCAGCATGTCATTGACGCGCGGGTCTTTGTTGACGACTTCGGCCACGTTGTTAATCAGTTTGATGATAAGCTTGGCAAAGTTATATGACGGCGCGGCTTTTCCGGCAAAAATGTATGTTTTTTTGCAGGCCGGTTTGACATTGTCCTTGATGATATCAAGATAATCGCCGATTACCTGCAGAATAGTCATCAGCTGGCGTTTGTATTCGTGAATGCGCTTGGCATGGACGATAAACATGCTTTCCGGATCAACGACGATGCCGGTTGTTTTAAGAATAATTTTGGCCAGGCGCTGCTTGTTTTCGATTTTGACATCGCGGAATGCCTGAATGAACTTCTTATCGTCGGCAAAATCTTCAAGCTGCCGGAGTTCAGTCAGTTCGGTAACCCAGCTGTCGCCGATTTTAGACGTAATCAGTTCGGCCAGCGGTGTGTTAGCGTGCAGCAGCCAGCGCCGCGGCGTAATGCCGTTGGTAACATTGGAGAATTTTTCCGGCCACAATTCGTAGAATTCCGGAACCAGCGTTGTCTTAATCAGGTTGGAGTGAATTTCCGCCACGCCGTTGACCGAGAAAGAGCCGACGATGGAAAGGTTGGCCATGCGGATAATCTGATTGTCGCCTTCGCCGTAAACAATGGTGACCTTGTCGAGCTTGGTCTTGTCGTCGCCGAATTTTGAGCGTGCAAAATCCATAAAGCGGCGGTTAATTTCATAAATAATCTGCAAGTGGCGCGGCAGCATCCGGCCGATAATCCGAGCCGGCCATGTTTCGAGCGCTTCCGGCAGCAGGGTGTGGTTGGTATAGGCAAAGACCTTTGTGGTGATGTCCCAGGCGTCTTCCCAATCCTGACCGTAAATGTCGACCAGAATGCGCATCATCTCAGGGATGGCGATAGCCGGATGCGTGTCATTGAGCTGAATCACCACTTTTTCCGGCAGTTGTTTGAAGTTCTCGCTCTTTTCCATAAAGCGGCGCAGGATATCCTGTATGGCACAGGATGCAAAGAAATACTGCTGTTTGAGACGCAGTTCCTTACCGGATTCGACAGCGTCGGACGGATAAAGGACTTTCGAAATCGTTTCGGTTTCGATTTTTTCTTTCATGGCCTCGATATAGCCGCCTTCATTAAAGATGTTGATGTCGAGTTCGTCATCGGTTTTGGCGGAAAACAGGCGCAGGTAGTTGACGGATTTTCCGTCATAGCCGACTATCGGAAAATCGAAAGGAACGCCGTAAAGGGTTTCGGTATTCATCCACACAAAGCTTTTCTGCCCGTCGGGATTGTCAAAGATTTCAACGTCGCCGTAAATCGGAATTTTGACGGTGCGGTCATGGCGGGCAAACTGCCACGGCGAGTTTTCGCCGAGCCAGCTGTCAGCCTGTTCGATTTGATAGCCGTTTTCGAACTTTTGCTTAAACAGGCCGAACTGGTAGTTGATGCCGTAGCCGAAGCCGGCCAGCCCGAGAGAAGCCATGGAATCAAGATAGCAGGCGGCGAGGCGTCCCAAACCGCCGTTGCCCAGAGCCGGGTCATATTCGGCGTCAAATATTTCTTCAAGGGGAATATCGGGAAAACCTTCTATTTTGATGCTTTTAAGAATGTCAAACAGCCCGAGATTGTGCAGGTTGTTTTCAAGAGAACGGCCGATAAGATATTCGATTGACAAATAATAGACCCGTTTGGAATTGCATTTGTTATAGCGGGCAATCGTTTCATACATCTTGTCCATGGCAAACTCGCGCACAGCCAGTGCAATCGCTTCCAGCGCTTCTTCTTTGTTGATTTCGCAGGTGCGTTTACCGATAAAATATTTGATATAGTGTTCAATGGAGAGTTTGAGCCGGGCTCTGTCAATTTCGCTGATAATTGCCGAATTCTTATTCACTTTTGTATTCTCCTCAATGGAAATCTGTTACTGGTAACGAACCTAGCCGAAATTGTTTGAAATATGGTTAATATAAGTTTCTTTTTTTGGGTTTCACGGGAAGAGTTATCAGTTTTTTAAGAAATATGCTTGTAAATTGAAAGCCGCAACGCTATAATCGCAAGCGAATTTGATTAAAAAATAGAGGTTTAAATATGAAGAAGACTTTTGTGGCCGGGCTTATGCTGGCAACTGCGCTCAGCGTAACTGGGACTGCCCGTGCCGCCACGATTTTTGAGGCATTGAGCGAAACATACAACACCAATCCGACTTTGCAGGCACAGCGCGCATATCTGCGCAGCATCGATGAAAATGTCGCGATTGCCAAATCGGGCTTCCGTCCGACAATTTCGGTGGACGGTTCATACAAAACCCGGAACACCAGCGTCGATACCGATTCTCAAATTGCCAAAATCGGCGGCGGAGATACCGATACCACAGCTATTGCCGCTAAAATCTCGCAGCCGCTGTTTAACGGCTTTTCAACGGTTAACTCCGTAAAATCGGCAGACCAGTATGTCCGCGCCGAACAGAACAATTTGTATAATGTTGAACAGAATATCTTTTTGGACGCTTCGACGGCTTATCTGGATGTTGTCCGCGATACCGCGATTGTCAATCTTCAGAAAAACAATGAAAAGCTGTTGAAAAAACGCCTGGATGAAACCATGCAGCGTTTCAACGTCGGCGAAGTTACCCGTACCGATGTTTCTCAGGCGAAAGCCCGCTACTCGCAGGCCAAGTCCGACCGCATTGCGTCCGAGGGAACCTTGCAGGCTTCCAAAGCCAACTATATCAAAATAATCGGTTCCGAGCCTGACAAATTGTCTGACCCGGAAAACATTAAAACATTTTTGCCGGGAAGTTATGACGAGGCGTTGAACTATGCGCTGAAACAAAATTTTACGATTCGTCAGGCCAGAAATATTCTTAACTCACGCGGATATGATGTTTATGCCAATACCGGCGAACTGCTGCCGCAGGTGAGCCTGGACGGCGCGGCCACCCGCAGTGAAGAAGACAATGACAGTTATACCGGCGATGTAACGACCGATGCGGTAGAGCTGGGAGTCAACATGTCCATTCCGCTGTATCAGGGCGGAGCGACACGCGCCAAAATACGCCAGAGCAAATACCAGAAATGGCAGGCGCAGGAAGCTGTTCTGGAAGCCCGCCGCCAGGTTGAAGCGACGGTTTCAAGCGCATGGGAATACATGAAGGCCAACGAGGCGCAGATTTCCGCGATTAAGGATCAGGTCAAAGCCAATGCCATTGCGCTGGACGGCGTTCAGAAGGAAGAGGCTTTGGGCAACCGTACGGTTTTGGACGTATTGGACGCATATCAGGAATTGCTGAATTCCAACGTTAACGAGGTGACGGCCCGCCGCGACTATTATGTTTCGGCTCTGCAGCTTCTGGTTGCCATGGGCAAACTGACAGCCAAAGATTTGAACCTTGATGTCAAGTTGTATGACGCCAAGAAATTTTATAAAGAAACGCGCGATAAGTGGTTGTCGCTAAACTAAGGCTTGTCAATGCGGGATTTTTATGTAGAATATACCTAAATCATGAAAACAGGAAACTGAAAAATGGCAGAAGATAATAACCAAGATATGGCAATGGAAGACATTTTATCCTCCATTAAAAATATTCTCGAGGAAGATGAAGCCGGAAGAACGGCTGAAAACGTCCCTGCGGAAGAACCGCTGATTGACGAAGAAGCCGAGATGAATGTTGATGATATCTTGGAATTATCGCCCGATATGAAAATTGACGGCGCGCCTGAAACCACGGCGGCTGCCCCCGCGCCGGAAAGCATCAATCTGGAAGCCGAGCTGAATGATGTCCGAGCGCCGGAACTGGAGGAAACTGGTTTTCAAATCAACGATTCTGAAGCCCAATCCCAAGGTGTTCAGGCCAATGTCGGTCTGGGCTGGGAAGATTTTGAATCCGATCCGTTTGACGCGGAAGCCAAGGTTTCTCCGGTTGAAGATTTGATTGAAGCCGAAGAACAGCCCGTTTTGCCGGTTGAAGAAGAACCCGCCGTAACGGCACAAGAAGCCGTTATTGAGCATGCCGCTGAAAATCAGCCGCAGCCTGTTACGCCGTCCGAGCCGGAAACCGTATATGAACCGGAGCCGGAGGTTGTTGCCGAGCCGGAACCGCAGCCTGTCCGCAAGGCGGAAGAACCGGCCGCAGATGCGGTGGATGTTTCGGCAAATATCATTAATAATTTTGCCAAGATGTTTTCGCATGCCGAACCCAAAGCCGAACCGGCACCTGTTGCGGAACTCCCGGCAGAACCAGTCAGAGCCATTGGCGACGGAGCCAAGACGATTGAAGATGTTGTGGCAGATGTTATCCGCCGCATTATCGGCGCCGAGGTCGAAAAGAACTGGCGCGGTCAGGCTGATTATGACACTTATGCGCGCGAGGTCATTGCCGCGCAGGCCAAGGCATGGCTGGATGCCAATCTGCCTTCGGTTGTCGAGGCGATTGTCAAACAGGAAATTGAACGAGTGATGGCAAAGGTTGGTAATAATCAGTAAATTGCTGAACCGACCTGAAAACTTTTGTGCCCCCAAGTTGTCCTTGAGGGCTTTTTGCGGTCTAATGATTAATAAAAGTTATGGAAAATAAAATGTTAGAAAAGAACTATACGCCGAAAGATTTTGAAGAAAAAATTTATGCCGAATGGGAAAAGTCCGGCGATTTCAAGCCCGACATGCGTTCAAGCAAAGACGCTTTTTCTGTTGTCATTCCGCCGCCGAACGTTACCGGCGTTCTGCATATGGGACATGCGCTGGATGATACGCTGCAGGATATTCTTGTCCGTTACAACCGCATGCTCGGCAAAAAAGTTTTGTGGCAGCCCGGCATGGATCATGCCGGTATCGCGACACAGATGGTTGTTGAGCGCAATCTGGCCAAAGAAGGGATTTCCCGTCATGACCTCGGGCGCGAAAAATTCATTGAAACCGTCTGGAAGTGGAAAGAGCAAAGCGGCGGTACCATTTGCAAACAGCTGCGCCGTCTGGGCGCATCCTGCGACTGGAGCCGCGAGCGTTTCACCATGGATGAGGGCTTAAGCCGCGCCGTCCGCAAAATCTTTGTCAACTTGTACAAAGACGGGCTGATTTACAAAGCCAAAAAGCTGGTTAACTGGGATTCTAAATTCATGACCGCCGTTTCCGATTTGGAAGTCGTCCAGAAAGAAACCGTCGGCAAAATGTATTATTACAAATATCCGATTGAAGGCGCGGAAGGCGAATTTATCCATATCGCCACCACGCGTCCCGAAACCATGTTTGGCGATACCGCGGTTGCCGTCAGCGACAAGAACGAAAAACTGAAACACTTCATCGGTAAAAACTGCATTATCCCGATTATCAACCGGGCAATTCCGATTATTGCCGATGACCATGCCGACCCCGAAAAAGGCACCGGCGCGGTTAAGATTACCCCGGCGCATGACTTCAACGACTTTGAAGTCGGCCGCCGCCATAACCTGCCGCTGATTAATATTTTGAATGAAGACGCCACGCTTAATGAGAATACGCCGTTTGAGGGCATGAGCACCTTAGACGCCCGCGCTAAGACCATTGAGAAGCTGACTGAGCTGGGCTTTATGGAAAAGATTGAAGACCACCCGATGGTTATTCCTTACGGCGACCGTTCCGGCGTCATTATTGAGCCGCTCATGACCGACCAATGGTTTGTTGACGCGCCGGTTTTGGCCAAAGAAGCCATCCGCGCCGTCGAGCAGGGCGAAATGGAATTCGTGCCCAAATCTTATGAAAAAATTTATTTTGAATGGATGCGCAATATTCAGCCTTGGTGTATCTCGCGCCAGCTGTGGTGGGGGCACCAGATGCCGATTTGGTACGGCCCGGATGAAACCATTTTCTGCGAAGAAAACGAGGAAGAAGCGCAGGCCGCAGCGGATAAGCATTATGGCAGACATGTTGGGCTGCGCCGCGAAACCGACGTTTTGGACACCTGGTTCTCATCAGGCTTGTGGGCTTTTTCGACATTGGGCTGGCCGGACAAAACCGAATATCTGGACACTTTCTATCCGACTTCGGTATTGGTTACCGGTTTTGACATCATCTTCTTCTGGGTTGCCCGCATGATGATGATGAGCATGTACATGATGAAGAAAGTTCCGTTCAGGAAGTGCTATATCCATGGTTTGGTCAGAGACGAAAAAGGCCAGAAAATGTCCAAGTCCAAGGGCAATACTGTTGATCCTATGGAAACGATAGAAAAATACGGTGCCGACGCGCTGCGCTTCTTTATGGCGGCCATGGAAACGCAGGGGCGCGACGTCAATATGAGCGAGGCGCGCATAGCCGGTTATCGCAACTTTGCCACCAAATTGTGGAACGCCGCCCGTTTCTGCGAAATGAACGAGTGCAAAACGGTCAAAGGCTTTGATGAGAACAAAGTCGAACTCGGCATCAACAAATGGATTGTTGCCAAGGCCAAACAGGCGACCGCCGAAGTTACCCAAAACCTTGACAGCTATCGTTTTTCGGATGCTGCCAACGCGGTTTACCAGTTTGCCTGGGGTACTTTCTGCGATTGGTATATTGAGCTGAGCAAGCCGGTTTTCTATGGCGAAGACGAGGCTGCCAAGGCTGAAACCCGCGCCACAGCAGCCTGGGTTCTGGACAAAATACTGCTGATTCTGCACCCGTTTATGCCGTTTATTACAACGGAATTATGGAATAATACCTGCGCCGAACGCGAATGCAAATTGATTCACGCCGCTTGGCCGTTGAACGAAAAAATTGATGAAAGCGCTTTAGCCGAGATTGACTGGGCAATTGATTTGATTTCGTCGGTGCGTTCGCTGCGCGCCGAAATGAACCTGCCGGCCGGCGCTAAACTGAATATTATTCTGAAAGATGCCGACAAACAATCGCAGGCCAATGTCGCGGAGCTGAACAAGATTATCTGTTCTCTGGCAAGGCTGGAAAAAATCGAATGTGCCGGCGGCGATTGCGCGGTAACGCCGGATATGGTTCAGCATGTATTCAAAGAATGCACGATTTTGCTGCCGCTTAAAGGCGTTGTTGATTTTGCCGCCGAGCGCGAACGCCTGAACAAAGAGCTGGAGAGCCTGAACAAGAATATTGAGGGCTATGCGCGCAAACTGGGCAATGCCGGCTTTGTCGAAAGGGCGCCGGCTCAGGTTGTGGCCGAAGAAAGACGCCGCCAGGCCGAGGCTGAGGAAAAGAAAGCCAAGGTAGAGGAAGCGCTGGCGCGAATTGCCAACTTCTGATAAAAAGCCGCCTGTTATCAGGCGGCTTTTTTCTTATACTTAGTTCTTTTTGCGCCCGGCGTAAATGAAGACGTTGGCAGAATAGTTCTGCGGCGTGACGGTGGTGGAGCGTCCGTAAATGGAGTTAGAACGCGAGGCGTCAAAGCCGACACCACCGTTTCCGTTGCCGCTATCCGCACCATTATCACCAATACCGTCAACTCTGTAAAAGGCACCGGCGTTCGTTACTGAGGTATTCCAACCTGTATTTCTTCCGTTTGTGACTAAGCCGAATCTTCCCGAGATATTGGGCAGCCCGGCCTGTTGAGCAGTCTTGAAAGAATAAGCGGAAGAAGTCGCGGCGGCTTTGAGGAAATAGCCGGAGTAATTGGGCAGATAAGAGCCGAAGGAGCCGCTGATAGCGGAATAAAGCTCGGGATACTGCGAAGAAGAATAAGAGCGTCCGTTACACAGCAGCCAGCCGTTGTGGTCGGAAGTACGCAGAGAATACTTCAAATCTCCGGGCGAAGCTTCAAAGTCGCATTTTCCTTTAGTACTGTCCGCCGGGCATTTGACATAAGAGCCGGGACATTCGGAAATCGTATCGGTAAAACCCAGAGAAGCGCAGGACGGCCCGTCCTCGCAATAAGCGAGGGAAGTGTC
>JAHALQ010000012.1 GCA_018362935.1 Pseudomonadota bacterium
TGCTCCCGCCTGCCTTTGCCTTGTAGTCAAACCCACTTCTCGTGGGTTCAAATCCGCCTCTTACGTAAAATAAAAAAGCCACCGAAAGGTGACTTTTTTATTTTGGTAGCGAGGGAGGGATTCGAACCCACGACACAAGGATTATGATTCCTCCGCTCTACCGACTGAGCTACCCCGCCATCAAAATTCTCGTATTTAATAATCTGTCTTGTAAAGTTTGTCAATAACTTTTTTGAGAGATGTTTATTGCGTCGGAATTTTATTGATAATAACAAAAAACAGGCTGCATCAGTCTGGATGTTATTTGTGAAAACGGTTTTGCGGGGCGGGAAATTCGCGGCCCCATAGAATATCTTTTTTGGCAATGCGCGCGGGGTTCCCGGCGATAACCGCGTTTTCTTCGGTAAACCGGTGCGTCACGACGCTGCCGTAGCCAATAATGCAATTATTGCCGATTTGGGTGTTTTTGCCGATTTTGACATTGCTGCAAATCCATACATGGCTGCCGATTTTGATATCGGATGCGCAATTGATGATATGGCCGTTCTTATCATAGATGCTGTGGCCGTCGGTGTTCCAAATCGAAACGTCTGAGCCGATCATGCAGTCTTCGCCGAGCGATACAGATGTACCGTTTTCTTTCATGACAAAGACGACGCCGTTTGCCGAGCTGTTTTTTCCGATGCTCAGACAACAGTTGTCAACCGGATAGTCCGCTGCGCCAATGTGAATCTCGCCGGCAAATTTATAAGGCGTTTCTTCAATAACCACACGGTTGTTATTTCCGTAAATGCGGCATTTTATTTTATTGTCCGGCGGCAGAACCAACGTGTTGTTTTTTCCCGAAACAACATTTTTTATCTTTTTGCGGAATAAATTTATTTTCATGAGTATTTCCGATTGTTTCCGTTAATTACATACAAACTCAAGCCGGTGCGTTTTGTCAAGTTATATTATGCGGCGGGATTTAAAAAGCTATTTTCAGACTTATGTTAGTGCAACTTATTGAATTTGAGGAAACGGATTATGGATAATTTTCAAATTTATGTCTGTTGTCATCAGCCTTCCGTATTGCCGCATAGCCGCTTTCTAACCCCGATTCAGGCGGGGCGCGCTGTTTCCCGCCGGAAGCTTAATATGCTTGGCGATGACAGCGGCATGAATATTTCTGTCCTTAACAAACATTATTGCGAACTGACTGCGCTGTACTGGATTTGGCGTAACTGCCGCCCGGAATATTTCGGGCTTTTTCATTATCGCCGTTTCCTTAATTTTGCAGGTACGGATACGGCTTTTTCAGATATGGACAATCTCGAAGAACGTTTTGGGCTGAGCAGCAGCACAATACGGCCGCTGTTTGAGGATTATGATATCATTCTGCCGCAGCGGCGGCGCCCGAATGAGCGGAAAGAATCTTTGTATGAGCTGTATGCCAAAGCGCATGTTATTTCGGATATGGATTGGGTTTTGAAGCTTCTCGGCCGCTATTATCCGGCAATGAAGGGAACGGCCGAAGAAGTGCTGCATTATCGGTCCGGCGGATACTACAAAAATATGATGGTCGCACCATATTCATTTTGGGACGGATATTGTTCATGGCTGTTTGATTTGCTGTTTCGGGCTGCGGCGGTCATTGATCCGTGGCTTTCCCTGCGCGACGCGTACCAGCAGCGGGTTTACGGCTTTTTGGGCGAGCGCCTGCTTAATGTTTATGTCGAACATATCAGGCGGACGGCCGGACTGCGGATTAAGGAAGTTCCGATACTGGAATTTCGGCCGGAATTTGAAAACAGGCTTTCGGAAGCCGGAAATTTTTAGGCAGGCAGGAGATGGTTATGAGCGGAAAGATTAAAAATCTGGTGGTCGGCTGCGGCTTCAGCGGCGCTGTCATGGCGCGCAAGATTGCTGAAGAAATGAATGAAGAAGTCATGATAATTGACGCAAAAGAGCATATCGGTGGAAATTCATATGACTATTATGATAAAAACGGTATTTGCGTGCATCGTTACGGGACACATATTTTTCATACAAACAATGCGGATGTCTGGCGCTATTTGAGCCGTTTTACGGCATGGCACCCTTATATGCACGAAGTTAAGGGCATTATCGACGGGCAGGAGGTTCCGATTCCGTTCAACCTTAATTCGATTGAGCAGATTTTTCCCGGAGCCTTGGCAGAGCGGCTGGAGCAAAAACTGCTGGATAAATTCGGCTTTAACGTTAAGGTGCCGATTTTGGATTTGCGCCGCAGCAAAGACGTCGACATGGAATTTTTGGCAGAGTATATTTATGAAAAGGTTTTTTTGGAATATACTCTCAAGCAATGGCAGCTCAAGCCCGAAGAGCTTGACCCGGCGGTGACCGGGCGGGTGCCGGTTTACATCAGCCGGGACAACCGTTATTTTCAGGACAAATATCAGGGAATTCCGCGCAACGGCTACACGGCACTGATTAAAAACATTCTTGATCACCCAAAAATCAAGGTTATTCTCAATACACCCTATTCATCGGTCAAGAAAGACTTGCAGTATTCCAAGCTGTTTTATACCGGGCCGATTGACGAATTTTTCGATTATCGTTTCGGAGAACTGCCCTACCGCAGCCTGAATTTTGAATTTGTCGAGTATAATCAGGAATTTTTTCAAAGCAATTCGGTTATCAATTATCCGTGCAATTACGATTTTACGCGCATCGGCGAATATAAGTATTTTCTCGGCGACCAGTCAGCCAAAACCGTGGTTTCCTTCGAATATCCGGCGCCGTTCGCAAGAGGGCGCAACGAACGTTATTATCCGATTGTCAAACCCGAAAACGCGGAATTGTACAACCGGTATGCCGCCGCGGCCGCAAGGCTCAAAAACGTGTGGTTCTTGGGCCGGCTGGGCGAATACAAATATTATGACATGGACAAGGCGGTCAACCGCTCGTTAGAAATTTTCAATATGCTAAACAATAAGGAGAAGATTAGAAATGCAGTATAAGGTTTCGGTAATTGTTCCGATTTACGGGGTTGAAAAATATCTGCGGCAGTGCGTTGATTCCATTCTCGGGCAGACGCTGCGCGAAATAGAAGTTATATTGGTCGACGACGGTTCTAAAGACAAATGCCCGGCAATTGTTGATGAATATGCCGCGGCCGATACCCGCGTTAAAGCGCTGCATTTGAGCAACGGCGGATACGGGCGCGCGATTAATCACGGCTTGGACGCGGCCAGCGGAGAATATATCGGCATTGTCGAGTCAGACGACTGGATCAGCAAGGACATGTATAAAAAGCTTTTTGAACGCGCCAAAGAAACCGGCGCGGATGTTGTGAAGTCGGCTTTTTTTGAATACAACGGCTCGGAAAACGGCTCGCAAGAGTCTTTCCGGCCGATACATTGGATGAGCAAGCTTAAAGTGCCCGACAGCGGGACGTTCCGTATCTTTGACTATCCCGAAATATTGTTTCATCATCCGAGCATTTGGTCATGCTTGTATAAACATAAATATCTCAAGTCGATTAATGCGCGCATGGAGGAAGTCAAAGGCGCGGGGTGGGTAGACAACCCGTGGTTTTATGACACGCTTCTCAACGGCAGGATATCTTTTGTGCGCGAGGCTTTTTATTATTACCGCATCAATAATCCCGGACAGTCCAGCAACCTTAAGGATTATACCATTCCTTTCGCGCGGTGGAACGATATTTGGAAACGCCTGAAAAAATTGTCGGCGGAACAATATTCAAAAGTGGCGGAGTGGTCGTTTCTCAAAGAGTTCTATGATTCGACCTATGCTTACGGTATCGGCTTTCATCAGGGCAAGACCGATCCCAAACAATATATTGCGGCGAGTTTTAACCGCGTCAATCCGCAGCTGGTAATGAAATCGGGACTGCTTTCACCGCGGCAAAAGGAAATTTTCTGCCAGCTGCGCAACGGCGACTGTCACCGTTATGACGAACAATTGCGGCAGAGCGGCAAATTGCAGGTTTTCTGATGAGAATACTATACTACAACTGGGCACGGTATGACTGCAACAACGGCGGCGGGGTTACGGTTTATCAACGCAACCTGATTAATTTTCTTGCTGCCCGCGGCGAAGCTGATGTCGTGTTTTTGAGTGCTGGCGATGTTTACAGTCCGTTTTCCGGCGTCCCGTTTATCCGCCGTGCGCCGGGAAGCGGCAGCTGCCGCTCGTATGAACTGGTCAATTCTCCGGTGGCGGCTCCGGCCGCGCTGCTGCATAATGATTTGCATTCCTATATGGATACGGATAACCCCGGCATACTGGATATGGTTGCCGGTTTTATTCGCGGCCAGGGCGGTTTTGACGTTTTGCATTTCAACAATCTGGAAGGGCTGCCCCTGAATATTTTGAAGCTCAAGGAATATTTCCCGCGGATGAAAATTGTTTTTTCGCTGCATAATTACTTTTTGTTTTGCCCGCAGGTGCAGCTGTTTCAGCATCAGGCCGGGAAAAGCTGCGATGATTACGCCGGCGGCAAAATCTGTTTGTCATGCCGTTATAAGGAAATTACCCCGGCGCTGATGCTGGATAAACTGCGTCGCTATTTTGCCGAGGGTTCGGCGTGGCCGACCGTTCTGCGTCCGTGGCTGACAATTCAGGCGCGCAGGCTGACGGAGAAAATCCTTTCCGTCGGGAAGCAGAAAAACCAAGCGCGGGATTTTGCCGAATTTCGCCGCCTGAATATCGACTATATCAATAAATATGCCGATTGTGTGGTTGCCGTGTCTAACCGCGTCGCGGAAATTGCCGCGGCAATGGGAATTGACCCGGTGCGCTGCCGCGTGGGGTATATCGGTTCGGACGCGGCGGAGGATAAGCCAATACGGCGGAAAGTTCCGGATAATAAGATGTTCTCGCTGATATTCGCAGGTTATGCGAAAACAGACAAGGGGTTTTATTTTATGTGCGAGGCTTTATGCCGCCTTGATGAAAGCCTGCGCCGCCGGATAAGAATTGTTTTGGCGGCGCGAAAAATGGAGACTCTTGATGCCAGGCGCTGTGTGGAGCGTCTGCGCGCCTGTTTTTACAGGGTGGAAACTTATGACGGCTATCGCCGCGACGAACTCCCGGATTTGCTGAAAGACGTTCAACTCGGGATTGTTCCGGTTCTCTGGGAAGACAATCTGCCGCAGGTGGCAATCGAATTTGCCGCGCACGGCGTACCGGTGCTGGCCAGCGAAATGGGCGGCGCCTCCGAGCTGTCGGATTCACCGTATTTTAGATTTCGCGGCGGGGATTATAACGATTTTACCGCTAAGCTGGCTTATATTGTGCGTCATCCGCAGATATTGAACGATTACTGGCTGCACCACCGGCCGCCGCGGACAATGCACGAACATTGGGCGGAGCTTTCGGCGGTTTATGCCGGTGCCTGAATTTAACGAACTGTTTATTGCATTTTGACGCGATTTAATTTATTTTGGCTGTTGTAAGCAATAAAGCGCGGAAGAAATTTTAATGCACGACATCTGGAATCCGTGGCACGGCTGTGTCAAAAAAAGCGAGGGCTGCGAAAACTGCTATATGTATTTTTTAGACAGTCAGCGTAATGCTCTGGGCAGCCGCATATATCGGGTGAAAAACAATTTTGACTATCCTTTGCGGAAAGACAGGAGAGGCCGTTATAAAATCAAGAGCGGTGAACAGATACGCGTGTGCATGACGTCGGATTTTTTTCTGGAAGAAGCGGACGAATGGCGGCCGCAAGCCTGGCAGATTATGCGGCAGCGGCCGGATGTGGTGTTTTTTCTGCTGACCAAACGTCCGGAACGGGTGCAGGAATGCCTGCCGGAAGATTGGGGCGGCGGCTGGGAAAATATTTTTTTCAACGTAACCTGCGAAAACCAGAAACGGGCAGACGAGCGCATTCCGTTGTTATTTGAATTGCCGTTCAAACACAAAGGAATTATGGCGGCGCCGTTCATCGGTCCGGTCAGTCTTGAAAAATATCTGGCGGCCGGGCAGATTGAACAGGTGATAGCGGGCGGCGAGAATTATGACGGTTCGCGCCCGCTGGACTATGCCTGGGTGAAGAAGCTTTGTGACGAATGCGCGGCGGCGGACGTGACATTTTGTTTTATCGAAACCGGAACGAATTTTATCAAAGACGGCAAAACCTATCATATGCCCGACAAAAGTCTGCAAAGCCGCATGGCTTACAAATCGGGATTGCAGCACCAGGGGCGGCCGATGCATTTTAAGCTTGAAAAAGTCCAGCCTGGCTTATTCGGCGAAGAAGATATTTATCAAAAATATTTCTGGGAAAAATGCGAAACCTGCGGCAGCCGTTTGATTTGCAACGGTTGTTCAAAATGCGGGCTGTGCGGCGGTAAAAAATCCGCAGAATAATTCAAGGTATTTTGTTCACAAGCGCGACGCTGCCTCTGGACATGGGAAATGCGGCGGAGTAGTCTTTAGCCAGTTTTACAACTTGAGCTAAGGATTTGAATTATGAAGAAAGTTTTGCTGCTGGCCGCCTTGTCGGCTTTGCTTCCGGCGGAAGCTTTTGCGCAGAATGCCGAACCGGTATCGGCAGAAGCAGATGAAGTGCACTGGCGCGCCAATCTCAAACGTGTTGCCTTGGAGTTGTCCAATACCAGCGTTTCCAACGCTCGTGAATACGCGGATTCGCCAAACGCGCAGCTCAGCGCCGACAGCGAGAGCATGATTAAAGGCGTGTTTGACGGCGCAATCGAACGCGAAACCGCCGACAGTCTGTGGTCAAACAGCTTGTTTATGGAATACGGCGAAACCAAGGTCAAGCCGGTGGACGACAAAACCACGACGACTGAAAATGCCGATAAGATTTTGCTTAAAACCGATTATACCGAGAAAATGTGGAAATATATGGAAGCCGACGTCGGTCCGTTTGCCAGCCTCGGTTATCAGACGGAGTTTACGGCCAATGACGATGCGCCGAGAACAAAAACTTTCCGCGGCATGCAGGGTATTAAGCTGTTTAACGGCACCTATATTAAGGAATTATACGGTGCGGCTGTCGAAGAATGGGATTTGACTTACAGCGACGACATTAAAAAGCTGGCTTATGAAATCGGCCTTAAGGCGGAATATCCGCTGCGCGAAGGCGTGAAATTCCAGCTGGAAAGCTATTTCCGCGATTATGTTCATTTCAGCCGTTATGAAGCGACGGATTTTGATTATGAATTCAACATCACCGGGCGCATGGATGTGAAAATCGTCAACAGTATCAGCCTTGCCCCGTATCTGACTTATTTTGAAGCCAAAGCGCGCGGCGCCGACAAGAAAGGAAGCAACTTCCTGGTCGGTTTGTCGCTGGCTTATTCGGAATTGTTTGATTTGTAGAGTAAAAAGCCCCTCAAAGAGGGGCTTTTTATGTGATATGTGATCGTTATTTACGATTAAAAATCGGCTTTGTTTTTGAGGCTGTTGTAGCGTTTGCGGATGCATTCAACAGCCGTTTTGTGAACGCCTGCGGTAATTTTGTAATAGATAAAGCGGCCGTCGCGGCGCGTGGTGACAAAAGCATCGTCGCGCAGGCGTTTGAGGTATTGCGAAACTTTCAGCTGTGAGCTGCCGGTTGCCTTGACAATATCCGAAACATTGCTTTCCTCATGCAGAACCAGATGTTCAAGTATGCGCATCTTGTCATAATTGGCAAACAGCTTAATCCGGTTGGCGACCATTGTCGTATAATCATGGGGCAGGAGCGCCTTATAGCCGTCAGCCAAAAAATAAAAATTATTGGTCATGTAGCCAAAGAGTTTGCGGATGCAGACAAAAATGCTGGCCGGGTATTCTTCATGAATCTGATAATAAATAAATAACCCGCGGCGTTGGGTTTTGACCAAATTGGCATCGCGCAGTTTCCGGAGGCTTTGAGAAACCATAACCTGTTCTTCGCCCAGAGCTTTGGTAATGGCCGAAACCGAAGAAGCGCCGTTGACGTCAATGTATTCCAGAATGCGCAGGCGCAGCGGATGGGCGATATAACTGATGCCGAGCGCGGCTTTTTCCATTATTTCGTGAGGCAGTTGCTTATCCATGGCATTGTCCGTTTAAAGTTTCTTTTTTATATATAGCAGAAACGTCATGTATTTCAAATAAAAAATAAGCCCCGTTTATCCGGGGCTTATTTTACTTGAGAAACGGCTTGACGTATCGGTCAAACTGTTCGGCTATCGACGGCGCCCATCCCATGAGGTGCTTGTCGCCCATGCAGAACAGCGGCGTGCCGATTTGGCTGCCAAGCTTAAATTTGCGGGCACAGCGGACGAGCATTTCATAGCCTTCGCCGGTGCCGACGTTAACCATGCTGATTTTTAAATCGGGGTATTTTTGATTGATGTAGTCCAGAGCATCGTGGCAATGCGGACAGGAATTGGAATAAAAGAAGTAGACTTTGTTCGGGTTCAGTTCGGAATTTTGGGAATCGGTGCCTTTGCCGCAGGCTGTCAGAAGCAGCAATACCGCGCCGCATATATAAAAAATTTTTTTCATTTGAGTCTCCATATCGTTTTTTATATATAAATTATCATATATATTAAAATTGTCAAGTATTATTTTGTTGACAGTTCATCTGAAATACTATTGAGTAGCTATAGGGGGTGGCAAGGAGAAAAAATGAATAAAATATGTCTGATTGTTTTAATGTTGCTGTTCCGGAGCTGGCCGGCGCAAGCGCAAAGCGTTAATCCTCTTAGCTTTGAGGTTTTATCCGAAGAGTGGAAGACAGCGGAAAACACGCCGTTGTATGTTTCTTTTGAAAATCCGGAAAGATTGTTGAGATTGTATATTTATACGGATCCGCTGGTTTTTAACAGCGGCTGCAAACGCAATACCTCGCGCAAAGACGTGAAGTTTGACGTTGTGGTATACCGCGGCGGGGATGACGGCAGGCCGCATTTGAACAAGGCTTTGAATATGTTAAAGCTCAAAATCCGCAAAGACAAACGAATGACGAATGTAAAGCCTAATATCATCGACCGCTATGACCGCAAAAGCATGTTTGCCGAAGAAGAAATTCTGCGTCTGGGCAAAGCGCAGTTTGTTTCTCCGTATTCGTGCGGGGAGCTTGACGACAGCGAATTTGAATTTTCGGGCATGCGCGTCGACAGCAAAACCGTACCGCCTTTAAAACTGCGGTTAAGAATTGGGTGGCAGTAAAATATTTATTCGGCTTTTTGCACAAAACTGCTCATAAGCTTTTTGATGCCGGCGTGTTCAAAGCAGACGGTGACCGTGTTGCCGTCCTGCGCCACGACTTTGCCGTAGCCAAAGCTTTCATGGTAAACTTTCTGCCCCATTAAACCTGCATGAACAGGGCGATGAGCAGTATTCCAAGAGGAACTCCGATAAGAATGGTTGTTGCCATAAGCCTTCTCCTCGTTGTAATTATTGCGGGGTGCAGTATTATAGGAACTGCCGTAATCATTGCCATAAAAATTAGTGCATTTATTGCAGATTTCAATATGGGCGGGCGGCAGTTCATTGATAAAACGGGAAGGGAGGTTGTTTTGCCACTGGCCGTAAACACGGCGGCTGTGCGCCATGGTAATATACAGCTTTTGTTTGGCGCGGGTTATCGCAACATAGGCCAGGCGGCGTTCTTCTTCAAGAGCCTCGGAACCGCCTTCTTCCAGCGCGCGCAGATGCGGAAACAGCCCTTCTTCCCAGCCGGGCAGAAAAACAACCTCAAACTCCAGTCCTTTGGCCGAGTGCAGGGTGATAAGCATGACTTTGTTGTCGTTGGTCATGTCGTCTTTGTCCATTACCAAACTGACATGTTCCATAAAATCGGCCAGCGTCGGGTATTTGTCGGTGTCGCTCATGACGTTGACAAGTTCTTTCAGGTTTTCCAAACGTCCGGGGGCTTCGACCGACTTGTCCATTTTAAGCATTTCGATATAGCCGGAATCTTCAAGCACGTTGTTGGCGAGTTCGTCCGGCGTGACGGCGGGCAGCATTTTGCGCCATTCGGCAAAATTGTCAAACAGCTGCTTCAGGGCGGTTTTGGCTTTGCCGGTAATTGCGCCGTCGGCCAGCATGTTTTCAATCGCGCGGTACATTGACGTATGCGTATAGCGCGCCTCATTCTGGAATTTTTCAACCGATTTGGCACCGATGCCGCGGGCCGGTTTGTTGATAATGCGTTCTAAGGCCAAATCGTCGTCCGGCTGCAAAATGACGCGGAAATAGGCCAATGCATCGCGAATCTCGGCGCGCTCATAGAACTTGAGGCCGCCGATGACCTGATACGGTATCGCTTCGGAAATGAATTTTTCTTCAAACTCGCGGGTCTGGGCGGCGGTGCGCACCAAAATCGCCATATCGGAATATCGGTATCCGCTGCGCGCGAGGTTTTCAATTTCTTCAATGACATAACGGGCTTCTTCTTCGCCGTTATAAGTGCTGACAACTTTAATTTTGGTATTGTCGGCTTTTTGTGCGGGCGAGTTTTCGGCGACTTTGTGAAGCGCAGAATATTTTCAATCTCGGCGCCGCGCCACGAGTATATCGACTGGTCGTCGTCGCCGACGCAGCAAAGGTTGCGGTATTTCTGGCACAACAGGCGGATGAGCAGATACTGGCTGACGTTGGTGTCCTGGTACTCGTCAACCATGATGTATTTGAACCGCGCCTGATATTTTTCGAGCACGTCTTGGTTCGACATGAGAATAACCAGCGCAAAAAGGATAATGTCGCCGAAGTCGACGCAGTTAAGCTCAAGCAGGCGCTGCTGATAGAGCTTATAAACCGCGGTGACGGTGTTTTCCTTGAATTCGGCACCGATTTTGTCAACGGTCAGTCCTTTGTCTTTCCAGCGCGAAATCTTATCGAGTATAGCCTGCGGCGGGTACTTTTTGTCATCAATGCCCTGCGCTTCAAGAATCTGTTTGATGACGCGTTTCTGGTCGTCTTCGCTCAAAATCGTAAAATTGGATTTTAACCCGACCAAATCGGCGTGGCTGCGCAGGATTTTGACGCAGATACTGTGAAAGGTGCCGAGCCAGACTGAATTGGCAACATCGCCGATGAGGTTTTGGACGCGTTCTTTCATCTCCCGCGCGGCGCGGTTGGTAAAGGTGACAACCAGACATTCCCACGGATTGGCCAGATGATTGGCGAGGATGTACGCCAGACGCGAGGTCAAAACCTTGGTTTTGCCGGTGCCGGCACCCGAGAGAACCAGAACCGGGCCTTCGGTCGTCTGCACGGCGGTTTTTTGCTCGGGATTGAGAACGTCTATCCACGGGCATTGCGGGCGCAGCGCCGAGGCGTTGTCAAAGGTCTGTGCCGGAGCCGGTTCGTCTAAGTCAAAAATATCATCCATCGCTAATCTTCTTGTTTTTTTAATCTTTAGGAAATATATATGATATATGCTATTTGTCAAAGCAGAATCTGTTTGATAACAACAAAAAAGGGATTGCAATATGTCTGACGTCAGAACCCAAATTATCGCATTGAAAAACTTTATGGATGAGCAGATTATCGGCCAGGAAGATTTGGTTAACAAGCTGATTATCACATTGCTGGCCGACGGCAACGCGCTGGTCGAGGGCGCGCCCGGCCTGGCCAAGACCAAAGCGATTAGAACGCTGGCTTCGGCAATCAAGGCAAAATACAACCGTATTCAGTTTACGCCCGACCTTCTGCCGTCGGACATTACCGGCAGCGATATTTACGTCGCGGAAAAAGGGACGTTTGAATTTCGCAAAGGGCCGATTTTTGCCAATCTGATCCTCGCTGACGAAATCAACCGCGCCCCCGCCAAAGTACAGTCGGCGCTTTTGGAAGCCATGGCCGAACGGCAGGTTAGCGTCGGCGGCAAAACCTATGAACTGCCCAAGCTGTTTATGGTTATGGCAACGCAGAACCCGATTGAACACGAGGGCACGTATAACCTGCCGGAAGCGCAGCTCGACCGTTTTCTGATGTATATAAAAATCGACCAGCCGGATGCCGAAAGCGAGAAAAAAATTCTGCGCCTGATTCGCCGCGAAATTGCCGATAAAAGCACTCCGGCTCCGGCGGCGCTTGATATTGACGATGTTTTGGCGGCACGCCGCGAAGCTATGGCCGTGCATATGAGCGAGGCGGTGGAAGAATATATGGTGCAATTGATTATGGCGACCAGACATCTGGAAAAATATGATGCGCGCATGGCCGGATATATCATGTACGGCGCCAGTCCGCGTGCCACGCTGGCGCTTGACCGCTGCGCCAAAATCCATGCCTGGCTGCAAGAGCGCGATTATGTAACGCCGGAAGACATCCGCGCGGTGATTTTTGACATTCTGCGGCATCGCGTGATTTTGTCATTTGAAGCACAGGCCGAAGGCGTCACGACTGACGACGTAATCGCGCAGATCCTCAAACTGGTGCCGCTGCCGTAGGAGAAAGCAAGTGAACCTCAGATCATGGTTCAGACATAAAAAAGCGCCCGAAGAAGGCAACGGTTTGTCGGCTTCGCTGGAAGAACTGACGGGGATGCGCAAACAAATACGCTATGTGCAGAATTTCAACCATAAAAAAGCGAGTTCGATGCAGGCCGGGGATATTAAATCCGCTTTTAAGGGGCGGGGCATGGAATTTGAAGAAATCCGCGCCTATAATTTCGGCGACGACGTGCGCGATATCGACTGGCGCGTGACGGCGCGCAAACAGCAGCCTTATACCAAGATTTTTGCCGAAGAACGCGATTTGGAAGTTTATGTGTGGCTGGATTTGTCGGCTTCAATGCTGTTCGGCACCAAAAAGGAACTCAAAAGCGTAACGGCGTCCAAGCTGGCGGCGCTCATCGGCTGGTTGTCGCTGGAGAAAAAAGACCGTTTCGGGGCGATTATTTTTGACGGGCGGAAATCGTATTGGTTCAGGCCGCAGAACAACCGCGCGCAGTTGCTGGCAATCCTCAAAAAAATTGCCGATGTCAGCGCCGCGGTTTTGCATAACCCGCAGGCGGCAGGCAGCGAAATGAACAAGTCGCTCAAGCTTCTGGAGCAAAATACGGGCAGCCGCTCGACCGTTTTTATCATCAGCGATTTTAATCATGATTTCGGGCAGATGCGGACGGAACTCGGCGCGCTGGCCAAACGCCATGAGCTGTATCTGGTTGACGTTTATGATATTTTGGAAGAAAAAGCGCCGAAATCCGGTGAATATATGGCGCAGTTCGGCGGCAAAAGGCTCATTTTTAACAGCGGTTCGCGGGAGTACCGCCGCAATTATGAGAACTATTTTGCCGAAAAACGGCGGATGTGGGCGGATTTTTGCCGCCAGAACGGCTGTTCGCGCATAGAATTCCGCACTGATATGGATGTTCGAAAAAATTTACGCTTTTAATAGGAAAATATATGAATTTCCGGCAGGGGAATCTTGACAGAGGCGGCCGGCTGTGATAATTTGACAAACAGTAATTATTCTGAACTTATCATTGAAGAAGAGAAAAAATATGGTTAAATCAAACGAAAACACAGCATATAAAAGAGGGCAAGAACTGCTCGACCAAGGCATGTACAAAGAAGCTATCGCCCAATTTGACGCGGCGATTGCCGAACAGCCGGATTCATGGAAATCGCTTAACTCGAAAGGTTTTGCCTTTCAGAAGCTCAGCCGCTATACAGAGGCGGTCGAGTGTTTTGACAAAGCCCTGACGATGAACCCGAATTCGGTGGAAGTGCTCAACAACAAAGGCGTAACGCTGAGCATGCGCGGCCTGTACAAAGACGCTATCCAGTGTTTTAACGAGGCAGTCGCGCTTGACCAGACCTCGCTGGAAGCCCTGAACGGCAAGGCCATCGCGCTGCAGCACATGTTTGCTTATAAAGAGGCTCTGGACGTTTTGGAAGAAGCCATGAAGATTGACAACAAGCATGCCCAGACTCTGTTGAGTGTCGCTGTCACGCTGCAAAAGCTCAAGCAATATGACCGGGCTATCTCTTTCTTCAAGAAAGTTCTTGCTGCCGATAAAAACAATATTAAAGCCTGGAACGGCGTGGGTGTTACCTATCAGCTGATGGGTGATAATAATTCAGCAATCAAATGTTTTACCAAAATCCTCAATATTGACAGCCGCGAAATTCAGGCCTGGATTTCAATCGGTTTTGTTTACCAAAAAATGATGAAGTTTAATGACGCGCTTAAGTGCTATAAGAAAGCGCAGATGATTATCGGCAACCGTTATCATCACAAGCTTTATGACGGATTGGCCAGCTGTCTGACCAAGCTGTCGGAATTTGACCAGGCGATTGAGGTCTATCAGCAGATTTTCCAGCGAGAAGAAGGCAAAAAGAAATGGGATGCTCAGCGCTCGATGAAGTTTGTTAACAAGCTGAAACGTAAAAAAGCCATCGGTACGCTGCAAAGCCTTGTTCCGGCGGACGGCGATTCGGCTCCGGCCGCAGCGCCGGCGGTTCCGGCAGGCGACGGCACAGCCCAAGCTTAAGAAAAAGCCCTCTCATTTGAGAGGGCTTTTTCTTGTGACCCGTGATTAGTAACCTCTTTTGTGTCATTCTCGGGCTTGACCCGAGAATCCAGTATATCCCGAAACGAGTTGGGTACTCCCGCAGGCAAGAGCGGTATAAAAGAGAAAAATTTAATATTCAAGCAATGATGAATCACATATCACACAAGACAAGTTTTACTTGTTTTATGCCGGTGCCCTTGAAAAGTTTTTTATCAAGGCTATCTAATTGACAATATCGTCATTTAAGAGGAGTAGATTATGGGAACTGTTGTCAAATATGTATTTTATATCGTGCTGCTGGTGGTGATTTATCTGGTCGGCCGCGGCATCTATGACGGAAACATTACCAAAGAAACAACCGTCGGCAGCGTGGTTAATCAGGTTGAAGAGGGGAGCAAGGAAATTTTGGATGATACCGCCCAAGATGTCAAACGCGGGTATGAAGACATAAAAAAAGATGCGGCTTCGGTACCGCAGCGTCCGCAACCCCAGCCGCGTTCTCAGCCATAATAAGAAAAGCCCTCGTATGAGGGCTTTTGTTCATCAGACAAATTCATCGACATCGGCCAGATGCTCGTTTTTTTCGTAAAAATGTTTCAGGTAGCTGCGGCCGGTGCGTTCCAACTCTTCATCGCGGATGATAGATTGGTTATTGTCGTAAACGCCGACCTTGTGATTGTTGTTGTCGGTGTCCGTTTGTTCTTCGTCAAAAACGCCGCTGACGGCCAAAGCTTCTATGCTGCTGGCGACATAAGGCGTATCCGGCGCAATCGGGCGCTCGGGTTTTTGATCCTGCGAATCTTTGGCAAAAGGCTGTTGAGGGTGGTGTTCGTTATTTTCATCCCGCACAAGAACGTTATTGTTGGTGTCAATCATTTCAACAAACTGAGAGTTCAGGCGGGCGGCAGCATAACTTTTATCAGTCCGGGGGGCTGATGTTGAGCTGCCTACTCTTCTGGTAGGGGCAATGCTCATTTATGTTTCTCCATACAAAACAGATTAAGATTCTTCTATCTCTTCCTTCAATATAACATATAAAATTTTAATATGCCATATTTATTTGATTTTGTTGGATAAATGCGCTGCCCCGGCAGAAAAACGGCAGATTATTTGTTTTCGTTGTTTTCGTTATTGTCGCTGTTGTGGTTGTTTTCAGCCGCTTTGGTTTTGATTTCGTCAACGGCTTTTTTAACGTGCGGCATGGCCTGATGGTAATATTCAATCAGTTTGGCGCGGACTTTGTCAACATTAATATAGCCGAGCAGAGCGGCAACGATAATCGCAAGTAAAATCCAGGTTAACATTATTTTTTCTCCTTGTTGAGTATATTTAAAACTTCAGTCGCATCGTAAGTTTCTTGATATGGTTTTATCTGCCCGATGAGCTGTTGATAATTTTGAGCCGTTTTATTAGAATTTGCAAATAAAACTTTTTTATTCCACACTTTTTTTGTGTTTTGCCAACGCTCTAAGGCCAGATCAGTCATCGCCGGGCAGGTATCGGCCATATCCTGCATTTCATCCAGTTTTCCCAGCGCGTAGCAAACGCAGTCGCAGCCGGCTTCCAGAGAACGGCGCGCTTTTTCACCTGTGCTGCCGCGCAGAGCCTGCATATCAATGGCGTCCGATACCAGCAGGCCGTTGAAGCCGATAAGCCCGCGAATGACGGTTTGTATCGCTTTTGGGCTCTGCGTAACCGGAGCGGTGTCGTCCACGGCAGCGATGATGACATGTGCCGTCATGCCGAGCGGGGAGTAATTCAGCCGGCAAAACGGGCTGAAGTCCTGCGCCAGTTCGTCCAGCGTGTTATCCAGACGCGGCAAGGCCAAGTGAGGGTCGACACGGGTTCGCCCGTGTCCGGGCATGTGTTTGATGCAGGGGCAGATTCCACTAGATATATATTCATCGACACAGGCTTTTCCAAGGCGGAAAACAGTTTCCGTATCCGAGGAAAAACAGCGGCTTGCCAATGCCTGCGAAGTTTCGGGGTAGAGCGTGTCGAGAACCGGAGCGTAATTAACGTTTATACCAAGTTCGCGCAAATCGGCCGCAATCAGCCGCGCATGGAGCCGGCAGGCCTCTTCGGCCTCGGGCAAGGGCAGAGCGCCCAGCGTAACGGCAGCGGCATAGCTGCGGTATTCCGGCTCGGCCAGGCGGCGGACGCGTCCGCCCTCCTGATCAATGGCGATTAGCAAATCATCGCGGCCGACGACTTCACAAAACTCGCGGATAAGTTCTTTTAATTGAAGTTTTGAGGCAATATTGCGTGCAAAGAGATTTATGCCGAGCGGATTGGCATGTTCAAAAAAACGTTTTTCTTCATCGGTGAGGGCGGTGCCCTGGCAGGAAAGTACGGCCGGTAATACTGCGTTCATAAACTTATCCTACAAAAACAAAGAAACAAAAAACCTTGAAGCTTTAATCATATAAGAGCCAAAAGGATTAAAATCATAGCCGGCATAACGGAACAGCATCGGCACGACAAAGGCTATCAGGATAATAAACAGCGTGCCCTGGCGTTCGGCCTGCAAAAACTTTTGAACATACCGGTTGTCCGACCAGCCGAGCAGGATTTTGGAACCGTCCAGCGGCGGAATCGGCAGGGCATTGAAAACGGCCAAAACAACGTTGAATATGACCAAATTCATCAGAAACAGCGTGACTATTCCGTGAATCAGCCGGCTGGGAATATAAGCTGCGGGATGCAGGAGCAGTGCTGCCAGAAAAGCCAGCAGCAGATTGGTAACAATACCGGCGGAAGCAACAATAAACAAATCTCTTTTGGGATGGCGCAGGTTGTTAAAGTTGACCGGCACCGGTTTTGCCCAGCCAAAAACAAACCCGGTTTTGGAGAGCAGCAAAATCAACGGAAAAACCAATGAGCCGACTAAATCAATGTGCCGCAGCGGATTAAGCGACAGACGGCCGTATTTTTTGGCCGTGTCGTCACCGCACCAATAAGCCGCATAGCCGTGCGCCATTTCATGCAGGACAATTGCCAGAATTATCGGTACAAAGTTGACAAACACGCTAAGCAAAAAATTGGTTACCATTTATTTTTTCTTTACAATGCAGGTTCCGCCGAGAGCCTTAATATCCGAGCATAAACGGTCAGCGCCGCTTCTCTCGGCAAAGGCGCCTGCTTTTAGCCGGTAATACGTGCCTTTGGCGCCGAGGTCGGCCGTTTCGATTTCACGCGGCTGGCCGTTGAGCGACGGATATTTTTTGACCAGGCCGTTCCATGCGGCGTCAACCGAAGCGCGGTTGGGCGAGGAAATCAACTGTACCTGCCAGTTTCCGGCAACGGCGGCAGCTTTGGTTTCGGCCGGAGCTGAAACTTTGGCCGGAATATCGACTTTTTCGGCGGCAGGAGCAGCAGGGGTAACCGCGGCGGCTTCTTTAATGGTAACTTCTTTGGCCGGAGCGGGTTCATCCTTAACCGCTGCCACCGGAGCTGGTGCCGCGATTTTGACAACTTCCGGCGCGAGAACCGGTGCGGGTTTCTTTTCTTCGGCTTTTTGGATAATGGCTTCCGCTTTTTCGATGACTTCCGGTGTTCCGGCAACAGGAGCGGGGGCCGGCGCATCGGCGGTTATAACCGGCAGCTGCGGGACTTCCGGCGGCGGCAGCAGATTTTCGACAACCGGAGCCTTGTCCTGTTTTTTCTCGATAATATCATATACCGATTTATCCTGATTTTGAATTTCCATTCCGCCGGGGTCGCTGGGCTGGACTTTTACGGCCGTCTGCGGGCGGCGGACGACGGGAATTTCAACATTTGTCTGGTCGGCATAACGCGGCGACAGCACAAACCAGCCGACAACGGCTGCCAGCGCGATGCCCGATACGGTGCCGACAAAAACGTTTTTGGAGCGGTTAATTTCATTTTTGCGTTCTTCAAAAGATTCTGCCGAAGAAGAATTGAGTTTCTGGCGGAAATCATCTAAGAAATCTTCGTTATTATTGTCCTGCTCAAAATCAGCGAACATGCTTCTGCTCCTTGAAAAGTTTATTATCTGACTGTTATACTATAAGAAAATCATTTATAATCAATTAACAAATAATCAGAATCTGCAGTGGACGTCAAAAAGTTTCTGATGCTCTTCAATTGCCATCATGTCGGTCATGTTGGCAATATAAGTGCAAATGCATTCGGCCAGTTCTTCATCCGCGCTGTTGGCGCTGAGATGCGGGCGCACCTGCATCGGCAATAATTTGTAATTGTTCATCAGAATAGTAAATAGGTCTTCGACCAGCCGCTGCGATTTTATATCCATACGGACGATTTTGCTGGAGGTGTAGAACTTGTCTTTAAGAAAACAGCGCAGCGCGCTGATATTGCTCTGCATTTTTTTGGAAAAACCGGCGGTAAAACTTTTGCTGCGGCGGACGTCGTCAGCGGTTTCGATTTTGTGTTTGGCAATATTGCGGCGCGTGTTGTCAAGCAAATCGAAAATCATGGCGGCAATCAGATTGCGGGTGATGGCATAGATGCGGACATTGTCCGAGCACAGCGGATTTTCCTTGTCGAATTTTTCGATTACGGTGCGGATGAAATCCAGTTCGCACAGTTCGTTGATGGTGAAAAATCCGGCGCGGAAGCCGTCATCAATATCATGGTTGTTATAAGCAATGTCATCGGCAAAAGAGGCGACCTGTGATTCCAGCGAAGAAAAATGCTTTAAGTCGAGGTCAAAAAGCTTATTATAATCTTTAAGATAGGCATTGGCGATTTTCTTTATCGGACCGTTGTGTTTGACGGTGCCTTCCAAGGTTTCCCATGTCAGGTTGAGACCGTCAAATTCGGGATAATGCTGCTCCAGGCGGGTCATGATTTTGAGCGAATTGACATTATGATTAAAACCGCCGAATTTGGCCAAGGCATTGTTCAGCCCGCGTTCTCCGGCATGGCCGAAAGGCGCGTGTCCCAAATCATGTGCCAATGCAATGGCTTCGCCGAGTTCTTCGTTCAGACAAAGGTTTTTGCAGATGGTGCGGGTAATCTGGGCAACTTCTATACTGTGAGTCAGGCGCGTGCGGTAATTTTTGCCTTCATGGTAGGCAAAGACCTGCGTCTTGCCGTCGAGCCTGCGGAAGGCCGCCGAATGAACCAGACGGTCGCGGTCACGCTGGAACGGCGAGCGGATGACATTCTGATAATCCGGATACAAACGCCCGCGGCTTTGGGCGTCGGACGCGGCATAAGTTGCTAAATCCATGTTTTTTTCGCTTTCAATAGTTATATTTTTATTATAGTCTATTCGCATATTTATAAAAAAGGGTTAATAATGATTATCGCAACATATAACGTCAATTCAATCAACGCGCGGCTGGAAAACCTGCTGGAATGGCTGAACAAAAACCAGCCGGATGTCGTCCTTTTGCAGGAAATCAAGACTGAGTTCAACGCTTTTCCGTTTTTTGAGCTTCAGGCCGCCGGATACGATGCCAAAATCCTCGGGCAGAAAAGCTATAACGGCGTGGCGGTTTTGAGCCGGCATAAAATCAAGGTTCGCGCCGAAGGTCTGCCGGGATTTGAGGATGAAAACGCGCGTTATCTGGAGGCCGAAATCGAAACCGGCGGACAGAAATATATTGTTGCGTCGATTTATCTGCCCAACGGCAATCCGCCTTATAACAATCCTGATGACGACAGCAAATATACCTATAAGCTTAAATGGATGGACGCTCTGTATGCCCGCGCGCAGGAACTGCTGGAACTGCGGTTGCCGGTTATTCTGGGCGGGGATTTCAACGTGATTATGACGGACCGCGACGTTTATTCGCCGGACGATTATCGCAATAACGCGCTTTTCCGCGAAGAAGTCAAACAACAGCTGGCAGCGCTGACTTATCTCGGATTTTACGACGCCTTCCGCAGCCTGCATCCGGATAAAACCGGGTATACCTATTGGGACTATGCCGGCGCGGCGCTGCCGAATGATCTGGGGATGCGGATAGATTATCTGCTGTTATCCCCCGACGCCATGGACAGGCTCAAAAGCTGCGAAGTCGACAAATCGCCGCGGCTTAGCGCCAAACCGTCCGACCACACTGTATTGAAAGCAGAATTAGAATAAATGACAAAAAAGAAATCACAAAAAAACACCGAAGAAACCTTAACGCTGACGGTAACGGACTGCGGCAGCCAGGGAGATTTGATTGCCAGGGCACCTGACGGAAAAACGAAATATTATGTCGCGGGAAGCCGCCGGCTGAAGCTGGATATCGGGGATGAGTTTGTTGGCACGGCATATAAAAACAGCGGCGAAATGTGGGTTAAACCGCTTGCCAAAACCAAAAGCGCGGCGCCGCAGGAAGTTGAAACTTTATACGGGATTGTCGACAAACGCGGCGACCGCTATTTTCTGAAAGCGGCGGAGAAAAATCGCCGCATGGATTATCTGCTGACCGGCGTCAACAAGGCCAAAGACGGCGATTATGTGCGGGTCGAACTGATTGGCAGCGGCCGTTTCAAAGAAGCCAGAGTAGTCAAAAACTTCGGGTCGTTTGATTTGAATAAAGCGACCGCGACGCTGGTTTTGGAAAAATATGACATTCCGTATCTGTGGAACGGCAAAGTCGAAAAAGAGCTTCATAAACTGCCGTCGTTCAATATCAAGGCCAGAGCCGATCTGACCGATGTGCCGCTGGTGACGATTGACGGCGATGATTCCAGAGATTTTGACGATGCCGTCTGGGCGGAAGAAACCGCCGTCGGGTTTAACCTGATTGTGGCGATTGCCGACGTTTGTTTTTATGTGCGTTCCGGAACCGAGCTTGACCGCGAAGCGTATAATCGCGGCAATTCGGTCTATCTGCCGAATATGGTGGTGCCGATGCTGCCGGAAAAACTGTCGAATGATTTATGTTCGCTGATGCCCGAAAAGCCGCGGGCTGCCATTGCCTGCTTTTTGAGCATCGACAAAGAAGGGAGGATTGTCAGTTATGATTTTGCCCGCGCGGTTATCCGCTCGGCGGCGCGGCTGACCTACGCACAGGTACAGAAAGCCGTTGACGGCCAGAAGTCGGCGTTTATGAACAAAGTTATTACGCCGATTTACGCCGCTTATCAGGCTCTGAGCAAAGAACGTGTCCGCCGCGGCGCTTTGGAATTGGAAACAAGCGAAGTTAAAATTAAGGTCGACAAGAACGGCAGGGTATTGTCGGTGTGTCCGGAAGAGCATCTGGAGAGTCACAAGATTATCGAGGAATTTATGGTTGCCGCCAATAATGCTGCGGCGCTCGCTTTGGAAAAAGCCAAAGTTCCGGCGATGTTCCGCATTCATGACCGCCCGCGCGAAGAAAAGCTTGAAGAAATCAAACCGCTGCTGGAAAGTCTGGATATGAGCCTGCCGGATGTTCCGGCGCTGCTGCCGCAGCATTTTAACAAACTGATTGCCGCCTGTGAAAAAAAGGGTTATGCCGCGGGTATTTCGGAACTGGTGCTGCGTATGCAGTGCCAGGCGCAGTACAGCCCGAAAAACATCGGGCATTTCGGTTTGGGGCTGAAAGATTATGTGCATTTTACCTCGCCAATCCGCCGCTATGCCGATTTGCTGGTTCACCGCGCGCTGGTCAAAGCCTACGGCTGGGATGAAGGAGGCGAACTGCCCGAGGGCATTACGGCAGCCGAATTTGAAGAAGAAGGCGTGCATTTGTGCGACACCGAGCGCAGGGCGGTTAATGCCGAGCGCGATATGACGGCGCGTTTTTTGTCAGCATATCTCGAACCGGCTGTCGGCGAGGAATTTGACGTGGAAATTTCGGGCATGTCAACCGCCGGATTATTTGTGCGGCTGGCTGCTGCCGGAGCGGAAGGCTTGATTCCGATGGGATCGCTGCCGAATGACGAGTACGAACTTAAGTCAGGAAATATGGTTTTGGAAGGGAAGCGCAGCGGGCTGGAGTTTTCTTTCGGAGAGAAGCTTAAAGCGCGTTTGCTTGAAGCTTCGCCGATTACGGGCGGTTTGATTTTCAAATATATTGATGCCGAAAGCGGCGAGGCATATGATGAGAAAAGCGGGAGCCGCCGGCGGCCGGAACGCAAGCCGAAAGCGGCAAAATCCGCGCCGCGGAAAAAGAAATCAAAAGGAAAGAAAAAATGCGCGAAATAACAGCCGTTATTTTGTTCTTTCTGCTGGCCGCCGGCAGGGCGCAGGCGGCTGAAGAAGAAAGTTTTGCCCTCTTGTACAGCCGGATTCCGCAACAATATGTCGAAAATATAACGGTTGAGGAGATTGCCGTCAAAACGCTCAAAGGAATTTCGGCGCTTGACCGGCAGCTGCGCGTCGGCAATGATGACGATAAAGTCAGCCTCTATTATCAGGGGCGTTTGCAGAAAGCCCTGCGCAAGCCCGAAGATAAAAATGATGCTGCGGCATGGGCGGAGCTGAGCGGCAAATTGGCCGACACGGCGTTGCAGCAATCGACGACAGCCCGCAAATATGACTTCGAGATGATTGACCGCATGCTTGGCGAAGCTGTCAAGGAACTGGACGGCGACAGCAAATATTACGCCAGCCTCGGCGACTGGAAGGCCGACCGCCCCAAACACCGGCGCAATTTCGGCAGTCGTATGGAAGGCCGGAATTTGTATCTTAAAATTGTCGTTTTTAATAATTATACCTTAAACGAAATTAAAAAAGCGGTCGAAGAACATTCTGATTTTGCAGGAGTTATTCTTGATTTGCGCGGCAGTCCCGGCGGCATGCTCGGCGAGGCCGTCAAAATTGCGGATTTGTTTTTGGATGAGGCAATAATCGTGTCTTCCAAGGGGCGTGATGAAGACAGCCTGACTTATTATTCCGCTCATGACGGCGATATTGCCGGCGGCCGGCCGATGGCGGTGCTGGTTGACGGACAGACGGCTTCGGCAGCGGAAGTTCTGGCCGCCGCTATGCAGGAACAAGGACGCGCCAAAGTGGTCGGAACCAGAACTTTCGGCAAAGGCAGTATTCAGAATCTGATAAATCTGCCGGGCGGCGGCGTTTTGTCGCTGACAAACGCCTATTTTTATACCCCTTCCGGGCAAAAACTGCACCGGCGGGGAATTGTTCCTGACGTTTGCACTTTCGAGATGCCGGAAAGTAAGGATATCGATAATCTGCTCGCTATCGGTAAAGTAGCGGATTGTCAGGGTGAATCGCGCGAAGATACGGAACTGGAGCTTAAAACTGCGGCGCGATTGCTGGAATTGTAAAAAATGTTGAGATTCTAGTTGACAGCGCACAAAAAAAATGTATAGTACGCCTAAATGTTGTGAATCTTAAATTTGAAAAGAAGAGTATAAGACAATGGCAAAAGCAATTAAAGTAAAAGTAAAATTGGAAAGTACTGCCGGTACGGGTACATTTTATTTAGCAGAGAAAAATCCGAGAACTCATCCGGAAAAGCTGACTTTGAAGAAGTATGACAAGAAGTCGAAAAAGCATGAAGAGTTCGTCGAGAAAAAATTGAAGTAATCTCTGGATGCAATAAAAGAAAACCGGCTCATGAACAGCCGGTTTTTTTATTGCTTTGTGCGCACGCGGATTTGCAAAAGGTTTATTATGCTTGGTTGCGGTTCGCTTATGTACTTGTTTTGGACACCGCGCTCACCTTAACCGGCGCAGCAAGAGCATTTATCAAACTCATAGCTATATGTCTAGATTATAGTGAACTGAGAAAAGTTTATTTTTCCAACGGATGTGCCTTGTGATACTCTTTTTGCAGAGTTTCGATTTGCACATCGGTGTAGCGCTGGGTCGTCGAGAGGGACGCATGGCCCAATAACTCCTGGATAGCGCGCAAATTTGTTCCCTCAGCCAAAAGGTGTGTCGCGAAAGAATGGCGGAGAGCATGGGGCGTCAATGTATCGGGAAGGCCCAGAGAAGCCCGTATTTTTTCCAAAGTCCGCTGCACGATGCGCGGGCTTAAACGCTCGCCTCTTGCCCCTAAAAACAACGGTTCGCCGTTTTTGATATCATAGGGGCAGGCCGCAAGGTAGGCATCAATTTTTTCAACAACAACGGGCAGTACCGGAACAAGGCGTTCCTTATTGCCTTTGCCTTTAATTTTAAGGAAATCGTTATGGTCGATATCACCGCGATTGAGTGACAGGGCTTCAGAAATTCGCAAACCGCATCCGTAAAGTATTGTAAAAACGGCGATATTTCTAAGCCCCTGCCATTCTTTTTTGGCAAAGTTTCCCGCTGTATCCAGCACCTCGAAAGTCTGATTGACATCCAGCGCTTTGGGCAGGGTTTGGGGCAGCCGCGGCGAGGAAATGACGCTGATGGCGCTGTTATTGACAATATTCTGCTGAGACAGGTATTTGTAAAAATTGCGCAGCGTTGACAGTTCGCGCGCCATGGAAGTTCTTTCAAGGCGTTTGTCGGCGCGCGCGCTCAAGAAAGCGCGAAAGGCGCGGACTTCCAGTTTTTGCAGGTCTTCAACGGTCGGCAGGTTTCTCTGATAATCGCTTAAAAAATCAAAAAACGCGCGCAAATCCCGCGAGTAGGCATCGACGGTGTGGGCGGAAAAACGCCGTTCTCTGGCCAGCCAGCCCTGCCAGCGGCGAATTTGTTCGACAACCTCGGGCGAGGCTTTATAGCGAATTTCTGTTTTCATAACTGCATTGTACGATGATTTGGTTAAAAGTTGTTGAACGTCAAAGCTTTTTTATGGGGATTTTTAGCGGATTGCGGTTTTATTTTGCCGGTTCTGCTGTATGATAGGCGCCAAGGAGAGAACTATGATTGTCGGTGTTTTGCTGCCGCTGCCGTTTAACGAGCCGTTTGATTATCAGATTGACGACGACGCGCAATTGGGCGAAATTGTCCGCGTGCCGTTCGGGCGCGAGGTGCAGATCGGCGTGGTCTGGAAAATAGGCAAAAGCTGTAAACTCGACGACAACAAAATCAAACCGATTATCGAAAGAATCAACTTTCCGCCCTTACATCCTGAATTAATGAAGTTTATTGAGTTCGTGGCAACCTATAATATGGCGTTTACGGGTTTGGTTCTGCGTATGGTTTTGAGTGTGCGGCAGGTATTTGACAATCCGAAAATGTCTGTGCTTTACGAACTTTCGGGCAAAACGCTGAGCGAGGCCAAGCTGAAAAATTCCGACGCGCGCTGGCGGGTTATGGATTTTTTGAAAGCGATGCCGTTCAACCGGCAGGAAATCGCCGCCGGAGCCGGGGTCGGGCAAAGCGTAATCAAAGCAATGATTGATGCCGGCGTGCTGCGTCCGGTGCTGATTGAGAATAAAAGGCAGTTTGAGGTGCCAGCGCCGGATTTTCAAAAAGTTCAACTGACATCTGAACAGCAGGCGGCAGCTGATGAACTTGTCCGCAAAATCGGACACGGTTTCCGGGTGACGCTGTTGAACGGCGTGACCGGTTCCGGCAAGACCGAGGTGTATTTTGAAGCGGCGGCAGAGGCATTCCGGCAGGGCAAACAGGTCTTAATTATGGTGCCGGAAATCGGGCTGACGTCGCAATGGCTGGGGCGTTTTGAAAAACGTTTCGGCGTCAAACCCGCCAAGTGGCATTCCGCCCTCGGCAACAATGAGCGTGTCGATACATGGAAAGCGGTGATTCAGGGCGAAGCACAGGTTGTTATCGGGGCGCGCTCGGCATTGTTTCTGCCGTATGCCGATCTCGGGCTGATTATTGTGGACGAAAGTCATGATCAGACATATAAGCAGGAAGACGTTGTCAATTATCAGGGGCGCGATATGGCGGTGATGCGCGGCAAATACGAGCAGATACCGGTTATTTTATCGACGGCAACGCCGGACTTGGAAACCGTGGCCAATGTCGAAGACGGGAAATACGACGAGCTGCGCCTGAACAGCCGTTATGCCAAAGCGGTGCTGCCGGACATTAAGATTATCGACCTTAAGGCTGATAAACCTCTGCGCGGTTCGTGGGGCGTGTCATGGCTGGCGCCGATGCTGGTCGAGCAGATTAAAAGCAATTATGAAAAAGGCGAGCAGACGATGCTGTTTCTGAATCGCCGCGGCTATGCCCCGCTGGTCATCTGCCGCGA
This sequence comes from Pseudomonadota bacterium, assembly GCA_018362935.1. Classification (GTDB taxonomy): domain Bacteria; phylum Pseudomonadota; class Alphaproteobacteria; order RF32; family CAG-239; genus CAZU01. Next base: position 26,488 of record JAHALQ010000012.1, read on the forward strand.
TTGCGGACACCGCATCCAATGCCCGAACTGTACGGCCTGGCTGACCGAACACCGCGGTGCGGGCAAGCTCATCTGCCACCACTGCGGTCATATGATACCTATTCCCAAAGAATGCCCGGAATGTCATTCGGAAACCGGACTGACAGCCTGCGGCCCCGGGGTTGAGCGGGTGGCCGAAGAAGTCAAATTCCGCTTTCCTCTGGCGAAAGTAAAAGTTTTATCAAGCGATTTTACGACCAATTTTAAAGAAATTTCCGCCGTTATCCGGGAAATGGAAGAAGGCAAAATCGATATTCTTATCGGCACGCAGATTTTGGCCAAAGGACATCACTTTCCGGCTTTGACGCTGGTGGGGATTGTCGATGCCGATTTGGGGCTGATGGGCAGCGATTTGCGCGCCAGCGAACGGACTTTTCAACTGTTGTCGCAAGTGTCCGGGCGCGCGGGCAGGGGTGAGAAAAAAGGCGCGGTTTATTTGCAGACGCTGTATCCGGAAAACGCGGTTCTTCAGGCTTTGGCCGCCAATGACGCCGGAAAGTTTCTGGAATTGGAAAAGAAAACGCGCCGTATTTTGAAAATGCCGCCTTACGGCAAGCTTGCGGCGGTTATTGTTTCAGGCGCCAAGCAGGAAGAAACCGAAAAAACGGCAATTCGGCTCGGGCAGGCGGCCTTTAACGATGCGGCGGTTTCGACACTCGGGCCGGCTCCGGCGCCGATTTTTATGCTGCGCGGCAAATACCGTTACCGTTTGCTCTTGAAAACGGCGAAGAATATTAAAATTCAGGATGTCGTGCGGCAGTGGCTGCAAAGGGTTAAAGTTCCCGGAACCGTGCGTGTGGAAGTTGATATTGACCCATATTCCTTTTATTAGCCCGAGAGGCGTTGCCGGTTTTTTTGTCGGTAAGTCGGCGAAAGTCCTTTTTATTTTTGGATAACGGACTATTGTTATTAAGAAATTTGAAACTATTGGCCGCTAATATATAACAAGTTTTGAAAATACAGAGTTTATGAACGTGAAGAAAATCTCTAAAGCCAAAATTGCCGCGACTTATGCCAATGCGCTTTATCAGGCGGCCGTTGAAAAGAATAATCTGGAGCGGGTTTTTTCCGATGTGCGCGATTTGCTGCCGCTGGTTGAGGCTAATCCGGAATTTGCCGCTTATATGGCGAATCCGCTGTGGAGCGACAAAGATAAGGCAGATGTATTGCAGCAGGTTGCCGCAAGGGCCAAAATGGACGGCGAAACGCTGCGCTGTCTGGAAATTGTACTGGAAAACCGCCGCTTTGCGGAACTGATACAGATTTTGAAGGCTTTTGAGCACGTTTATTATCAGAAAAAAAATATTGTCGAGGTTGAGGTTGACAGCGTTAAGCCGCTGTCTGCCGCACAAGACAAAAAACTCCGCGCCAATCTGGAAAAATCCTTAGGGCGCAGCGTGGTTGTGGCTTATGCCATAAAACCGGAAATTTTGGGCGGTCTGCGTGTCAGGTTCGGTTCCGACATGATAGATGACACGCTTATCCATAAATTGAACCGTTTAGAAATTATGATGAAAGGTGAATAGGAATGTCGGTATCTGCCAGTGAAATATCTTCCATTATCAAAGATAAAATCGCACGCTCCGATGTGAATGTCGATGTGGCTCAGGTCGGGCAGGTATTGTCCGTCGGCGACGGTATTGCCCGCGTTTACGGTTTGGACAAAGTCCAGTCCGGCGAGCTGGTCGAGTTTGAAAGCGGCGTTAAAGGCATGGCGCTGAATCTGGAAGAAGACAATGTCGGCGTGGTTATTTTCGGCGCTGACCAGAAAATCAAAGAAGGCGATATGGTCAAACGTACCGACCAGATTGTCAGCGTGCCGGTCGGCAAGGAAATGCTCGGCCGCGTGGTTGACGCTCTGGGCGAACCGATTGACGGTCTCGGCCCGGTCAATGCCAAAGAATTCAGCCGTTCGGAGGTTAAGGCTCCCGGCATTATCCCGCGGCGTTCGGTTCATGAACCGATGCAGACCGGTTTGAAAATCGTCGACTCGCTGATTCCAATCGGCCGCGGCCAACGCGAGCTGATTATCGGCGACCGCCAGACCGGAAAGACGGCGATTATTCTTGATACCATTATCAATCAGAAAAAAATCAATGACGCGGCCAAGTCGGAAAAAGAAAAGCTTTACTGCGTCTATGTGGCCGTCGGCCAAAAACGTTCGACCGTGGCACAGGTGGTCAAAACCCTGAAAGACTACGGCGCAATGGATTATACCATCGTGGTTGCTGCAACGGCTTCCGACCCGGCGCCGATGCAGTATATCGCGCCGTATTCCGGCTGCGCGATGGGCGAGTATTTCCGCGACAACGGCATGCACGCGGTTATCTTTTATGACGATTTGTCCAAGCAGGCGACGGCGTACCGCCAGATGTCGCTGCTGCTTCGCCGTCCGCCCGGGCGTGAGGCTTATCCGGGCGACGTCTTTTATCTGCATTCACGTTTGTTGGAACGCGCTGCGAAAATGAGCGACGACAAAGGAGCCGGTTCGCTGACCGCGCTTCCGGTGATTGAAACGCAGGCCGGCGACGTGTCCGCTTATATTCCGACCAATGTCATTTCGATTACGGACGGGCAGATATTCTTGGAAACCAACCTGTTTTATCAGGGTATCCGTCCGGCGGTTAACGTCGGCATCTCGGTTTCGCGCGTCGGTTCTGCCGCGCAGATTAAGGCCATGAAACAGGTTGCCGGAACCATGAAGCTGGATTTGGCGCAGTATCGCGAAATGGCTTCGTTTGCCCAGTTTGCCTCCGATCTTGACCAGTCGACCAAAAATCTGCTGGCCCGCGGCGCCCGCCTGACCGAAATGCTGAAGCAGCCGCAATACCGCCCGATGTCGGTGGCGGAAGAAGTTGTGGCAATTTATGCCGGCGTCAGAGGTTATCTGGACGAACTGCCGCTGGACAGGGTTCATGATTTTGAGGAGAAGGCTTTGCAGGATATCCGTGCCAACCATCCTGAATATCTCAGTGAAATTGAAGATAAGAAGGTTATTTCCGAAGAACTGGAGACTAAGTTGGCTGAATTCTATAAGAGATTTTCCCAACAGTTTTGTGAAACGATAGAAAAGGCGGCATAGGGCTATGGCGAGCTTAAAAGAGTTACGAACCAGAATCGGAAGTATTAAATCGACGCAGAAGATTACCTCAGCCATGAAAATGGTTGCGGCGGCTCGTCTGCGCCGGGCTCAGGACGTGCTTGCCAGATCGCAGACATACAGCGAGAATCTGCTGACGACGGCCGGCCGCCTGCTGCACGATATGCAGCAGGAGCAGGCCGCCGGTCAGGCTGATTATTTCTTTCCGAGAATGATTCTGCCGGTAAAAGAGGCTCAGGTCTATTGGCTGGTGGTCTTTTCATCTGACCGCGGATTGTGCGGCAGCTACAATGCTTATGTGCTGCGCGAGGCCGTCAGAAGAATCCGCGAACTGCAAAAAAACGGTAAGACGGTTAAGGTGATTGCGATTGGCAAAAAAGCCGGCGATACCCTGCGCCGCCGTTTTGACGGTCTGGATATCGAAATTATGTCCGGCGTCGCGGCAAAGGGCGCCGATTATCAGGAGCTGCAGGCTATTGCCGAAAGGTTAATCGTCGATTATCCGGCGGGCAGATTTGATGTCTGCGAAGTGATTTATACACGGTTTAATTCGGCGGTTAACCGCGAGGTAAAAACAGAACAGTTTATTCCTTTGGAAATTGATACGGCCAATCCGCGGTTCGGGTTGAAGGCCGGCGAGGCATTTTATGATTATGACGCGCCGAAAGACAAAATTCTGATTGATATTCTGCCGATGCTGATGACTTCGGTTCTGTTCCAAAACCTGTTGAATTCGCAGGCTTCGGAGCACGGCGCGCGGATGACGTCGATGGATAACGCGACACGCAATGCCAAAGACATGATTTCCAAACTGACATTAAAATACAACCGTCTGCGCCAAAATGCGATTACGACGGAACTGATAGAAATTATTTCCGGTGCGGAAGCGTTATAATTATTTATGAACGCCTGAAGCGTTTGACAATATAAGAGGAGAATTAAATGGCTACGGCAAAAGAAAAGACAGTGAAAAAGGCAACAGCGGCAAAATCGCCGCGCAAGCTGGCTCAGAAAGTGATTGGGAAAGAGGACAAGCTTTATGCGGAAGCTGATGTCAAAGCCGAGAAAAAAGCTGTCAGACAGATAAAAAGCAATCAAAAAAAGGATGTCGCCAAAATTAAGAAGGAAATTAAAAAAGAGCGGGCAACCGGCGCTTTGGGGCATATCTCGCAGATTGTCGGCGCGGTTGTCGATGTTAAGTTTGATGCCAGCGAAGATTTGCCGCCGATTTTGACCGCTCTGCGCTGTGACAACCACGGGCGCGATTTGGTTCTGGAAGTTGCGCAGCATTTGGGCGAAAACGTTGTTCGCTGTATTGCCATGGACGAAACCGAAGGTTTGGTACGCGGTTTGGAAGTCGTGAATACCGGCGCACCGATTGAAGTTCCGGTCGGACCGGATTTGCTGGGGCGTATTGTCAATGTTGTCGGCGAGCCGGTTGACGGCCGCGGCGAGATTAAATCCAGCCATTATTATCCGATTCACCGTCCGGCACCGTCGTTTGTCGACCAGTCGACCGAAACCGAAGTTTTGACCACAGGCATTAAGGTTATTGATTTGCTTGAGCCATACGCCAAAGGCGGCAAAATCGGCTTGTTCGGCGGTGCCGGCGTCGGCAAAACGGTTTTGATTATGGAACTGATTAACAATATTGCCAAAGGGCATGGCGGCTACTCGGTTTTTGCCGGTGTCGGCGAGCGTACCCGCGAAGGCAATGACCTCTATCATGAAATGATTGATTCCGGCGTTATTGATTTGAAAGGCGCCAATTCCAAGACCGTATTGGTTTACGGACAGATGAACGAGCCTCCCGGAGCCCGTGCGCGTGTTGCCCTGACCGGTTTGACGCAGGCCGAGTATTTCCGCGATGAGGCGCATCAGGATGTGTTGTTCTTTGTTGACAACATCTTCCGTTTCACGCAGGCGGGGTCGGAAGTTTCGGCTTTGCTGGGGCGTATTCCGTCGGCGGTTGGTTATCAGCCGACGCTGGGTACCGACATGGGCGCTATGCAGGAACGCATTACTTCGACCAAGAACGGGTCTATTACCTCGGTTCAGGCCGTATACGTTCCGGCCGACGATTTGACCGACCCGGCGCCGGCGACGACGTTTGCACACTTGGACGCGACGACCGTTTTGTCGCGCCAAATTGCCGAACTCGGCATTTTCCCGGCGGTTGACCCGCTGGATTCAACCTCGCGTATTCTTGATCCGCAGATTTTGGGCGAGGAGCATTATCAGGTTGCGCGCCAGGTGCAGGAGGTTTTGCAAAAATATAAATCGCTGCAGGATATTATTGCCATTCTCGGTATGGATGAACTGTCCGATGACGATAAACTGACCGTTTCCCGCGCGCGCAAGATTCAGCGTTTTCTGTCGCAGCCCTTCCATGTGGCTGAGGTCTTTACCGGTACGCCGGGCGTGTTTGTCAAACTTGAAGACACCATTAAAGGTTTCAAGGGCATTCTGGAAGGCAAATATGACGATATTCCGGAGCAGGCTTTTTATATGGTCGGCACGATTGAGGATGTGTTGAAAAAGGCGGAGGCATTGAAAGCCGCCTAATAAAAACTCGTCCGGCGGTTTTCTAGCGCAATTTTACGAGGAAATGGAGAAATGCTCATGTACCACAGTGTACACTCCGCTTTCTCCACCCTCGAAAATCACGCTATAAATTCCACCAGTCGAGTTTTTAGGACAACTGCTTAAAGTTGTTTCTGGAGGGATAGTTTAGGAGAAAAGCATGACGACGGAATTTGATTTGACCATAGAACTGCCGACGCGGACGTTTCTGAGTACCAAGGCTCAGGGCGTTATTCTGCCGGCAGTGCGCGCAGATGTCGAGATTCTGCCGGACAGGGCGCCGAGCGTATTTGTGCTTGACTACGGCCTGCTGCAAATCTTAAGCGCCAAAGGCGAAGTGCTGGACAAGTATTTCATTTATTCCGGCCTTGCCGACGTGGCGCAGGACAAATGCAAGGTTATGACGCAGGATATTGTTCCGTTCAGCGACATCAGCATTGCTTCGGCCAAAGAAAAAGCCGCTGCCGCGCGTGATGATAATGAACGGTTGTTCTATTCGATGATTGTCAATTATCTGGTCGGAACCCGCAAGCGCTATCTGCGGACACTTAATGTCTTTTCTCACAAAAAAGGCAAAGTGGTGTTCAGAAAACCCAAGGAAGCAAATGTTCCGCCCGAACAGGCCGGAGAATAAAAAAACGAAACCCCGTTCTTGTTGCCAAGAGCGGGGTTCGTTTTTTGAGTATAGACGGAGTGGCTATTTGTACATATCCGCAAGCTTGAGGACATACAAATCCGACTCTGTCATCTGTGACACTTCTTTTTCCCGAAGAGCTTCAGCCAGCGGCTTGAGCTTGCTGGCGACAATTGCGGTCATGCCGTAGGCTTTAATCTTGGGGCACAGCTTCTCCAGCAATTCAAACGTTTCGTGGCTGATGCGCTGTTCCATTTTGCGGTCCTGCTTCATCAGGTATTGGATGAGGCTGGCGTGGACATAGCCGGCGTACTTGACGCTTTCTTCGATAAATCGATATACCTTCACTTTAGTCGTGGGGTCTACCGTGCCGTCGATATAAGTATGACAGGCGATAACCACCTGTTTGTCGAAGATTGCGGGGTTTCCGGCGTATTCGGGCTTGAGCGCCTGAACGATGTTGTTGTAGCTTTCTCTCACGCCGAGTTTGTTGAGGCGTTCGATATGCTTAATCGTTTGTTTCAGGTAAAGCTCACGTTCGAGGAACAGTTCGTTTTCCGTTTCCATTTCCGCTGCTAAGTCAAGGACTTTGACAAAGTTCTTGCCGGCGAGCAGCATTTCGGTTGCGCGGCGGTAGAACTCTTTTTCCTTGTCTTGCAGGCGTTTGACCCGGTTAATGAATTTACCGAGCGTTTTGTTTTCGCTCTTGATATATTCTTTTCGAGCCCGGCTCAGCAGACGGTCGAGGTTGGCGCCGATAACCAATTGTTCTATCCATTCTTTCATGGACAGATTTAATTTGATTCGGCTCATGTCTTTGATTGTGTTTTCAATCCATTTTTTATAGATTGTCACTTCAGAAACATGAAAAACCTTTACGGCGATTTTCACTTCTTCGATGTCTTTGCCTTTAACCAGCAGGTCGACAGCCCAGCGGCGGGTAATTGGTGCACAGTTTGACAGGAACGTTTTAGCTTCTTTGTCTAATTTTTTCAATTCCATAAGAACTTGGGTTTTAATTATTTAACAATTGTATTTTTTCATAACTTTTAATATAACCGAAAAATGCAGGTGGTTCAAGAATTTTTTGTCTAAAGTTTAATTTTTTGCAAAAAAAATCCCTGAATCACGGACGATTCAGGGAATAAGTTTTTGTTCTTTTGCTCTTTTACTTGTACTTTTGAGCGGCATCGATGAGAAGATTGAACGCATTGAGCCGGTGCATCTTTCGGGCAACCTGCTGTTCGCGCTCTTTGCCTTCAAGCATCTGAGCCTGGGAGAGGCGAAGGGCTTCTTTGTCGCGCTGGGCTTCCATCAAGGGCAGAATACTTTTGATGAAACCGGCGTCAAAACATTTCTCGATTTCATAATTGCCGTTGATTTTGACAACCATCAGCCGGACAGCGTCCAACGGGACAAAGTCGGTGTCTTCCCATAGGGAGCCCCAGAAATAGTAATCTACGATAAGGGCTGTTTTTTTGTGTTCTTGGATAAATTTGGCACAAAAAGAATTCAACTCCTTGTCGGGGTACCGAAGTCCCAGGATTAGAAGCTGGTTAATCGGCAGGCGGCAATAGCGAAAGTAATTTCGCACATATTTTTGAAACTCTGCCATCTCTTCATCGCTCAGCTTGCATACCGGCGCGTTACGTTCTGAGATGTAGCTTTTAAGGTTGCGTCGCAGCTTGCTGATGAAAACGTTAATTTCGCCTTCAACAGCCAGTCTTGAAGAAGACGGCTTTTCCAGGTTTTCTCCGGCACGTCGGCGCAAAGGATTCTTTTCGAGAATCATTTTTTTGCTTTCCTTCTTAATCCAGAGATTGGAAAAATGTTCAAACACCTGCTGTGAAATTTCACCGCTTTTTTTCCAGTCATGAAGCAGGTTGAGCTTTTCCTGCAATGACAAATCCTTTAACTGCAAATTCTGCGCAGTTGTTAGCTTGGGTTTAATCATACAAAAATAATTAAAATTGTTAATACTTGTTTTTTATCTTAAAAGGCCTGAGCCTGAAAAGTCTGAAATAATTTGTAAATCAACATAAGTAGAAATAATATATCGTATATGGCTGTTTTTTTCAACTATATTTTAAACATTCAGCCTTAAAATAACTGAAAATGCGAGTATTTTTAATTAAGTGGTGCGAAAAAATATGAAGAATTTTGGTAAAATTTTATTGGCCGGCACAATTTTGTCCGCGGCGGCATGGTATGGTTTGAAGCCGGAGGCAAATACCAATATTTATGTCTTGGCGCGGGCGGAAAAAGGAGGCATTGTCCAAAAAATTACCGCTTCGGGCATTATCAACCCGAGCTCGACGATTGCAATCGGCACGCAGGTTTCGGGAACAATTGCCAAGATTCTGGTGGATTATAACACCTTGGTCAAAAAGAACCAGCTGCTGGCGCAGATTGATCCGGCTTTGTTTGAGGCAACCGCGGCACAGCGCAAGGCGGCTTTGCAGATTGCCAAAGCCGAGCTGGAGGTCGTTAAAAACGACATCGTTTATTACAAAAAGCACCTGGACCGCATCAAGAAACTTAACACTTCCAAATATTCGACAGACAAGGATTTGGAAAGCGCGCAGCGCGATTATGACAACGCAATTGCGCAAAAAGCTCTCAAAGAAGCGCAGATTTCGCAGGCAGCCGCGGCTTTGAAGCAGGCAGAGGTTGATTTGCACTATACGCGGATTGTCTCGCCGGTGAACGGAATTGTCATTTCCAAGGAAGTGGAAGTCGGGCAGACGGTGGCGGCGAGTTATCAGACGCCGACACTGTTTAACGTGGCCGAAGATTTGACCAAAATGCAGATTGAGGCTTCGGTGGTGGAGGCCGACATTGCCAAGGTTAAGGAAGGGCAAACCGTCGATTTCAGCGTTGACAGTTTTCCCGATGAAATTTTTCACGGAGTGGTGTCGCAGGTGCGCAACAATCCGATTACCACGTCAAATGTCGTGACTTACGAAGTTATTATCGAGATTGACAATAAGGAGTTGAAACTTAAACCCGGCATGACCGCCAATGTCGAAATCATAACCGCCAAAAAGGAAGACGCGCTGCTGGTGCCAAACAAGGCTCTGCGCTTTTTTGTGGAAGACGAAAACGGCAATACCAAACGTTATGCCGATCGCGGTATCTGGGTTTTGGAAAACGGGGAGCCGCACCGCGTCAGCGTGACGATAGGCGTGTCTGACGAGAATAAAACCGAAATCACTTCGGGAACACTGCCGGAAAACAGCGAAGTTATTGTCGAGAAGAAAGAAAACAAGGACAAAGTTCGTCAAATGAGGATGAGAATGCCGCGCTGATGAGCCTGATTGAATTAAAAAACATACATAAAAGCTACCCGCTCGGCGACCGCGAGCTGGAAATTCTCAAAGGGATTAACCTGACAATCGAGCAGGGTGAGTTTGTGGCGATTATGGGACCCTCCGGTTCGGGCAAGTCTACTCTGATGAATATTCTGGGTTGTCTGGACAAACCAAGCAAAGGGCAGTATTTGCTTGACGGCAAGCGCGTCGAAAAAATGACTTCCGACGAGCTGGCCGAAGTGCGCAATCAGAAAATCGGTTTCGTGTTTCAGGGATTTAATCTATTGTCGCGTATTTCGGCTCTGGAAAATGTCGAACTGCCGATGATTTATGCCGGCATCGGCGAAGAGGAACGCACCGGGCGCGCCAAGGCTGCGCTTGAAAAAGTCGGGCTTAAAAACCGCATGAATCACCAGCCGAACCAGCTTTCGGGCGGCCAGCAGCAGCGTGTGGCGATTGCCCGAGCCATCGTCAATGACGCGCCGATTATTTTTGCCGACGAGCCGACCGGCAACCTTGACACCAAAATGAGTGTCGAAATTATGGATTTGTTTACCAAACTGAATCAGGAACTCGGGCGGACGATTATTCTGGTGACGCATGAAGAAGACATTGCCCGCTATGCGCAGCGGATTATCAAAATTGTGGACGGTGAAAAGCAATGATTGAGATTAAGACAATCGGGAAAATTGCCATTCGTGCCATTCAGGCCAATAAGATGCGGTCGATTTTGACCAGTCTCGGCGTGATTATCGGCGTTTCGGCCGTGATTATCATGCTGTCTATCGGCAACGGTGCGCAGCTGTCAATTCAGGAGGAAATGAAGAGCATCGGCTCAAATCTGATTATTATTCGCTCGGGAGTGGCAACTTCCAGCGGCGCCCGCGGCGGACACGGTTCGCAACCGACAATGAAAGGCAGCGACGGCGACGCAATTCAGGAAAAAGTAGAAGGAATCAGGCTGGCAGCTCCGGTTTTGGAAGAGACTATACAGCTTGTCTACGGTAACGCCAACTGGTCGACCGGTGTTACCGGAACGGATAATCGTATGTTTGACATCAAAGACTGGAATTTGGATTACGGCCGCCTTTTCAGCACGGCAGATGTCAAAAATGCAGCAAAAGTGGCTATCCTCGGCCAGACCGTGGTGAAAGAGCTTTTTGGCGATGTTGATCCGCTCGGCAAGACAATTCGTATCAAGGGAATGCCTTTTGTGGTGATTGGGGTGTTGGAAGACCGCGGCCAGAGCAGTATGGGGCAGGATCAGGATGACAGCGTGTTTATTCCGCTTTCAACGGCGCAGAAGAAGGTGATGGGCGTTTCTTTTCCCGACCAGGTCAAAATGGTGATGCTGCAGGCCGTTGATGCAGACAGTACTTATACTTCTCAGGAAGAAATACGCGCGCTGCTGCGGCAGCGCCACAATCTCGGTACAAATAAGGAAGACGATTTTGTTATCCGAAATTTGACGCAGATGATGGATATGATGCAGAATTCCACCAAAATCATGACAATCCTGTTGGGGTCGATTGCCTCTATTTCTCTGCTGGTGGGCGGTATCGGCATTATGAACATCATGCTGGTGTCGGTGACCGAGCGCACGCGCGAAATCGGCATTCGCATGGCTATCGGCGCCAAGACCTGGGATATTCGCTGGCAGTTTTTGACCGAGGCTTTGGTTTTGTCGCTCATCGGCGGGCTTATCGGTGTTCTTGTCGGGCTTTTGGGCGCGCAGCTGGTGTCCCAGTTCAGTTCTTTGACGGCAAAAGTTTCCTTAACCTATGTTTTGCTGCCGTTTTCATTTTCGGGCTTTGTCGGGCTGTTTTTCGGTTTTTATCCGGCCTATAAGGCGAGCCTTTTGAATCCAATTTCCGCCCTCCGCTACGAGTAAAAGTTTGTATAATGGCTCATCTAGAGCGATTTGCTCAGGTCGGAAGTTCCTCACGTACCTTTTTGTACGCTGCGGTACTTCCGCCTTTCAAATCACTCTATCTAAACCATTCTCCAAACTTTTATGTATTTGGATTGCTTGTTTAAAATGCGAAACGCTCCGGCTTGGTGAAAGCGGGAGCGTTTCTGGTTCATTTGGGTTGGTTAAGCTTTCTTTTTTCCCGGCAGGCCGTGGGTGAACCAGTAGACGATGATGCCGGAAAGTATTGCCGTAAGCTCGAAGTTGATCAGGTCACGCACACACCACATGTGGGTTGCGAAGTAGATGCAGGCGGCGGCCAGGGCGACTTCGATGAGGAAGAAGCCGAGGAATGCCCACATCGGCCACAGGCGGTGTGCCGGGGTGCCGTCAGAGCGTTTCTTCTCGGGATGATCCGTTTTGCGAACCATTTGTTTTGAGAATTTCAAGAGGCTGTGAACAGCGCCGATGATGCCTGCGAGAAGCATGAGATACTTGGCAGGAGCGGCGGTTGACATGCTGTGACTGATGATGGCGATTGCGGCACAGGCACAAGAAAAAACGACAAGTGCGATAAAGAGTGCTTTAAGAGATGTTTTCATTTCTTAGGGTTTTAATTTGTTCATAATATGTGTTAATGCAGATTTTATAGCATATTTTGCAGGCAGGCGCAAGAACTTTTTTCGAAAAAATTGACAAAAATATTGCCAAGAGCAATAAACAGTGCTATTTTGAACATCGTGATATTACGTTAAACAAATAATAAACAGTTATTATGAAGAAAAGTTTTAAGCAGGATTTTAAAGATGCTGAATTTTTGAATTCACGTCTGATTGTGCCAAGCACATGTTTCAAATTGAGCTGTCTGCCGACAGTCAGGTTTATTTGCTGCAATGAGGATGTTTTTTCAATGCTGATTGCGGCGAAGCTGCGGGATGTTTTTGAAAAACAAGGCGTGTTCGTTCAGGTTGTGGTTTCCGAAAGCTTCGGCGTTCTGGTATCAGCTTGTCCGGGGATTAAAGACTGGATTGCTTTTGAAAGCCGCTTTCATGACTGCATGACGCAGCCGGAAAACTGTATTTTTGTGGCGAACCGCACGATTGCCCAGAGCAAACAGAAAAACGAGAATTTCGCGAATGCTTATTTTGCAATCGTAGAAGATTTTAAAACCAACTCTTTGACGCCGGGCAGCTTTATCGACGCAAAAGACACCATGCACGGGCTGCGCAAACTGAAAAATGCCGATTTCGTCGTTTGTTATGACGATGACGTGACCTCGGCTTATCATGCCGCCCGTCTTTGGTGGCAATTGTACTGCACTTACGGCAAAACCGGACCTTCCGGCGAGAAACGCAAATTCATCTGCGTCGGCGGCCAAGGGCTGATGTCTTCACGTTTGTATAAGTCGCTGATGAAGAACGAAGCCCGGAAAACCGAAGGGCGCCTGCTGGCAAAAACCGTTCAAAGCCTCTATGTTTCCGAAGAAGACGTTATTGTCTGTGACAAAGGGAGCAATACCGGCGAGAATCTCGAAGAAATCGCGCAAGTTGTCGGAAATAAGACGGCTGTTGCGGCGGTAACCCAGCGCTTGTCGCTGATTCTTTATATGTCGCAGAAGCAGCAGAAACCGGAACTCAAACTTGATTATTTCGTAATCTGGCAGAGTGTAAGCGAAACCTGCAGCTATATGAACGGCATGCGATTTGCTTCGGCGAAACCGATTCTGCATTACTGGGCGCATGTTTTGCGGCGTTGGAAAAATTATTCGGCGGAGAAAAACAAATTTATGCTCCCCGTATTCGGCGTCGACCAAGAAACCGAAAAACGCGCCGCGCGTCTGCAGCCCAAATACGTGGTGAAGCAGCGCGATTTTCCGCTCAAGGCTATGTGGCAGATGCTGCCGTTTGTAGCCGACTTGGCGGTTCACGGCAAACGGGCGCAGCATGAGTATAACATTAATGTGCGCCAGTGGCAGAAAGAACTGCGGCACGAATTCGGCGATTGCCTGTATGCCGCACGTTAATATTCTGTTTTTAACAAAAAAAGAGATTGTCATTAAAGACAATCTCTTTTTGTTTGTCCGGATATCCGGGATTAGATGTTGATAATTCCGCGCGAGAATGCATAAAGAGCAAATACGGCTATGATTATCAGCGCCCAGGCCAGGATACCTTCGTTGCGGGTGAACGCTCTGGTTTCATTTTCCTTGGAAGCCCACATATAGACAGGGATACCCAAAGCAATGATGATAACCGCCATCAACAGGTAATTCAGGCCGGCGGCGTAAATCAGCCACAAAGCGTACAGCGAGCCGAGTATAGCGGTAATCAGCGCGCCGGAGCGTTTATAGACGATATCGCCCGGGTATTCGCCGTCTTCGCAGATTTTCCACAAATAAGCGCAGGAAGCAAAGTAAGCGGGCAGGACCATAACGCTGGTTATGCTCAACATGGTGTTCCAGGCATTGTTGGAAAAATAGACCAACAGCATAAACAACTGCATGGCAATGCTGGTGACCCACAGCGAAACCGACGGAGAACCGTTTTCATTCTCGGTCTGGAAAGCGCGCGGGAATGTGCCGTTAGCGGCAGCCGCCTGCGGGATTTCCGCGGTAACCATGGTCCAGGCCAGCCAGCTGGTCAGAACCGACACCAGAAGGCCGATATTCATCAGCCATGCGCCCCAACGGCCGACAACGGCTTCCAAAACGCCGGCAGTCGACGGATTGGGGATGTGCGCCAGCTGTTCCTGTGACATGAAGCCGAAAGGCAGCAGGGACAGAAGAATATAAATTGCCAGACAGCCTACAAAACCCAGAATAGTCGCTTTACCAACATCGTTCTGCGTTTTGGCGCGGTTTGACATGACTACGGCGCCTTCAATACCGATAAATGCCCACAAGGTTACCAGCATGGTGCTCTTAATTTGGGTCGACAGGCCGCCGAGTTTGGCTTTGGTTGTGATTGCCTCACCCCAGAAGTCAAAATCGAAACGGGTGTAATGGAAGACGAACAGCATTATCAAGATAAACAGAATCAACGGAACAATTTTAACGATGGTGCCGATTAAGTTGATATAGCTGGCTTGTTTTACACCGCGCAAAACCAGAAAATTGAAACCCCAAATCAGAAGGGAACCGCCGATAATCGAGGCAAAATTATTGCCGCCGGCAAAGAAGGGCGGGAAAAAGTAGTTGAGGGCATCCATGGTGATGACGGCGTAGCCGACGTTGCCGCAAACCTGGCAAAGCCAGTACGACCAGCCGATCGTGAAGCCGACATACGGGCCGAAACCGGCGCGGCTGTATGAGTAAATACCGGTTGTCAGGTTGGGTTTGGCCATGGACAGGATTGAAAAAGTACGGGCAATAAAGAAAATGCCGATACCGGTGATGAGCCATGCCAGAAGAACGGCGCCTGCCGACGCGCCGGCAGCCATATTCTGCGGCAGGCTGTAAATACCCCCGCCGAGCATGGAGCTGACAACAATCGCAGCAAGGGCGAATACGCCGAGGCCTTTATTGTTGATTGCCGATGCGGGAGGGCAGGATTTTGAATTTTGTGCTGACATATGTTTATTCCTTATCATAAAAACAGACCAGAGTAAGGACGGATCCTTCTCTGGCCGGGTTAGAACTTATTAGGTTAAGCCTGAACGGGATCAGCATGTTCAAAGTTGAGGAAGCCCAAAGCAGTCAGACTGTAGCCAAACTGCTGGGTGATGTTGACATAGTTATGCCACATCTGGAATTCGGAATGCTTCTCGACGCCGCGGATTGACAATTCATGATTAAGCGATTTGTTCAGCCACATTTCGGCATGGCCTTTGGCAATGTCATCGTCAATCTGGGTATCAAAAAATTCGACGTATTCGGCAGCCCAGCCGCCCATCAATTCGCCGTTCTTGTCTTTACCCCAGCAAACGCCCAGACCGGTGGCAATTGCTTTATGTTTATCGCGGCTTGCGCCGTGTCCGGCCATAATGACTTCCAATACGGCGCCTTGTTTGAATTTTGCAACAAGGTTGTCATCAAGCGGAACAATATTGCCGTAAAGCTCTTTGGGCAAAACAGAGGTATAGGGAACAACGTTGAAGTTTTCAATTCTGGCCTGCATTAAAGCAGAGTCATAGCAGAATGTTTCAAAAGGTTGAGGGGGAATACCGTCATCGGCCTGTCCGGCGCCGCCGGTAATGAATGCAAACGTAGGAAAGCGTACACCTTCAGTCATAATATTATCTCCTTTGAAATTGTTTTTTTTGGTAGGCTGACCTTATACCTAATCAGTCTTGCAATCATTTCAATGTGGCTATACTTAATATTATTGTTGTAAGTTTTAGACGTGTGTTGTAGTCTGAAAAAAATTGTAAAAACAAGAGGACAAAAAAAATGACAATGAGAAATACAGGATTGGTCTTGACAGCAGTTGTACTGTTTTTGGGCGCCTGCAAGGACGAACAGAAACAGGCCGCGCAAAATATACCGACAGTGGAGGCCATCCGGGTTTCCCCGCAAAATATCCCCTTGCATCTTGAATATTCAGCCCGTACCCAGGGATCTAAAGAAACCGCCGTGCGCGCCCGGGTCAGCGGCATTTTGCTGAAACGAAATTATGTTGAAGGGGCTCGTGTCAACGAAGGCGACGTTTTGTTTGAAATCGACCATGAACCGTATAAAGTCGCACTGGCTCAGGCTGAGGCAAAACTGGCACAGACCAAAGCCCAGCTGACAGCTGCCGAATCGCAATGGAAGAGAATTTCGCAATTGTTTAATGAACGGATTGTGAGCGAGAAATCCCGTGACGAGGCCAAAGCTAATCTGGACAGCCTGAAAGCTTCTTTGGAACTCGCGCAGGCCGAAGTTGATTCGGCACAGCTTAATTTGAATTATACGACCGTTACGGCACCGATTGCCGGGATGACCAGTATGGAAACCGTTTCAGAAGGCAGCCTGATTGCCGAGAATGACCAGCTGACAAGCATTACCCAGCTGGATCCGATTTATGTTATTTTTTCGGCTTCCGAAAATGAATTGTTTAAACTCGGTTCAATGGTTGAAAAAGGCCTGATTGTCAATACCAGCACGTCAAATAGCTCGAAAAAACGCAAAATAGCCGCGCAGGTGCGTTATAACAACGGACAGCTTTATCCGCTGGACGGAGAAATCGATTTTATCAACCCGTCAATTGACGAAACAACCGGCACGCTGAAACTGCGCGCCAAATTTCCTAATCCCGATAAAAAACTTATTCCCGGACAGTTTGTCCGTCTGAGCATGGGCAACATTGTCCGCAAAGACGCGATTGTAGTTCCGCAGGAAGCCGTTATGCAGGGCGCCAAGGGATCATTTGTTTACCGGTTGAGTCCGCAGAATATGGTTGAAAGCGTCACTGTTGAAACCGGCGTGCAGACCGAGGACGGCAAATGGATAATCGACGAAGGCCTCAAAGCGGGTGATGCGGTCATTATCAACGGTTTGATGAAAGTCCGTCCGGGAACCCCGGCGCAGGCTATCATCAAAGAGCAGGACGTTGCCGGAAAACAACCGGAAGACGGGGCGGCCGCAAATCCGAAAGTTCAATAACTGTCATTATATAAGGGATTAACTCCATGTTTTCGAAGTTTTTTATTCAGCGGCCGATTTTTGCCACGGTTATTTCTTTGGTAATTCTTTTGGCCGGACTGGTTTCGATAAAGGTGCTGCCGATTGAGCAATACCCCAACATCGTGGCTCCCGAAATTCAGATTTCGGCGGTTTATCCGGGCGCGACGGCCGAAGTTCTGGCCGATACGGTGGCGGCACCGATCGAACAGGCGATTAACGGCGTCAAAAACATGATTTATATGTATTCGACGGCTACTTCCAGCGGTTACCTGACAATCGGCGCGGTTTTTGAAATCGGCACGGATGCCGATCAGGCGACGATTGACATCAACAACAAAGTGCAGTCGGCGATGTCCAATCTGCCGGCGGAAGTGACCAAGCAGGGCGTGACGGTTCAGGAAAAGTCCAATAACATTTTGCAGGTTGTGACGATGCAGTCGTCCAACGAACAATATGACACGGTTTATGTGTCAAACTACGCGCTGTTGAATATTATTGATGAAATCAAGCGTATTAAAGGCGTGGGCGACGCTTCTTTGTTTGCCAGCCAGGATTATTCGATGCGCATCTGGCTGAGCCCTGACAAACTTGCCGATTTTGATATGACGCCGACAGACGTGATTGCCGCCATTCAGGAACAAAACTCGCAGTTTGCGGCCGGACAGTTCGGCCAGGAGCCGATGGACAATCCTGTATCTTATACGTACAGTGTCAATACCAAAGGGCGTTTGGTTGACGCCAATGAATTCGGCAACATCATTCTGCGTTCGGATAATACGGGTGCGGCGCTGCGTCTTAAAGACGTGGCGAGAATCGAACTCGGTGCGCAGGATTACAGCGTACAGTCAACTTATAACGGTGAGGAGGCGGTGGCTTTTGCGATTTATCTGCAAAGCGGCGCCAACGCGTTGGAGGTTTCTGAACAAGTACGGGCGACGATGGAACGCCTGTCAAAGAATTTTCCGGAAGGAATAACCTATAAAATTCCTTATGATACGACAATTTTCGTTAAGGTTTCGATTAATGAGGTGGTTCATACGTTTTTTGAAGCGGTTATTCTGGTTATCCTGGTCGTTTATCTGTTTTTGCAAAATTTCAGGGCGACTTTGATTCCGATTTTGGCGGTGCCGGTGTCGATTGTCGGTGCTTTTGCCGGGATGTATCTGCTCGGTTTTTCAATCAACCTGCTGACTTTGTTCGGGCTTATTCTGGCTATCGGTATTGTGGTGGATGACGCGATTATCGTGCTTGAGAATGTCGAACGCCTGATGAGCGAAGAAAAACTTTCGCCCAAAGATGCCGCCATTAAAGCCATGCAGGAAGTTTCAGGGCCGGTTGTGGCGGTGGCGCTGGTTTTGTCATCCGTCTTTCTGCCGATTGGCTTTTTGGGCGGTATGACCGGCGTCATGTATCAGCAGTTTGCGGTGACGATTGCTATTTCGGTTTTGATTTCAGCCTTTGTGGCTCTGACGCTGACGCCGGCACTGTGTGCTTTGCTGATTAAGCCGGGGCATAACGAACCGAATGCCTTTTTCCGCGCGTTTAACCGCGGTTTTGAAAAGACGACCGAATGGTATCTGGCGGGCGTGCGCTTTTTTCTCAAACACAGGACGCTGGCTGTCGGCGGTTTTGTTCTGGTTTGCGCCGGGATTGCGCTGATGTTTAAGATTCTTCCGGGCGGACTGGTGCCGGGCGAAGACCAAGGCTCGCTGCTGATGGCTTATAATATGCCGCCCGCCAGCTCTTTGTCGCGGACAGACCGGTTTACCAATACGGTGGCTAAAGCGGTGAAACAGAATCCCAATGTGTCCGACGTTTTGACAATCAGCGGCTTCAACATGCTGTCGGGGTCGCAGAACACCTATTCGGGCATCAGCTTTATTGTTTTGAACGACTGGGATTCCCGCAAAGAAGACAGCCAGTCGGCCGACAATCTGGCACGGTTGTTTACGGCGATGGGCATGGGCATGGTACCGTCTATGCCGGAGCTTGCCAATCTGGAAGGAATCGGCTATGCGTTCTCGCTGCCGCCGATTATGGGTATGAGCACGACCGGCGGTTTTGAAGGGTACATACAAAATAAAGCCGGCGCTACGCCGCAGGGGCTTATGGCCAAGACCGAGGAGTTTTTGGCCGAAGCGGCCAAACATCCGGCCTTGTCTAACGTCAAAACGACTTTTTCGGTCGGCACACCGCAGTACCGTATTGATTTGGACCGTGAAAAAGCGCGGGCCCTCGGCGTGGCGATTAATGATGTGTACACGGTTATGCAGTCGACTTTCGGCAGCCTCTATGTTAATGATTTTACCTATATGGGGCGCAATTTCCGGGTAACGATGCAGGCCGAGGCAAAATTCCGCCGTTCGCCGGATGATTTGCGCTATGTTTATGTCAAGTCAAAAAGCGGCCAGCTGGTTCCGCTTTCGACCCTGATTACGGTTGAACGCGTGCCGGGGCCGGAGCTGATTAACCGCTTTAATATCTTTCCGGCGGCCAAGATTATGGGCGACCCGGCTCCCGGTTATTCTTCGGGACAGGCGATTGCCGCTATGGAAGAAGTTGCGGCCGAGGTTTTGGGCAATGATTACGCATTGTCGTGGATTGGTTCGGCTTATCAGGAAAAACTGGCGGGCGGGGCGTCGACACAGGCGTTTGTTTTCGGCCTGATTATGATTTTCCTGATATTGTCCGCGCAGTATGAAAAATGGTCGCTGCCTTTTGTCGTTATATTGTCGGTGCCGTTCGCGGTTCTGGGCGCGTTGCTGGCAACTTGGGCGCGCGGTTTGGAAAATGACCTTTATTTTCAGGTCGGGTTGGTGACGCTTATCGGCCTGGCAGCAAAAAATGCCATTTTGATTGTCGAATTTGCGGTTATGAAAGTTGAAGAAGGCCTTTCCTATGCCGATGCGGCAATAGAAGCGGCCAAGCTGCGTTTCCGCCCGATTGTGATGACCTCGCTGGCCTTTACGTTCGGCGTATTGCCACTGGCAATTTCGACCGGCGCCGGCGCGGGATCGCGCCATGCCATCGGCACCGGCATGATCGGCGGCATGATTGCCTCGACTTTTGTGGCAACGTTGTTTGTCCCGATGATGTTTGCGATTGTCGGCGAACTGTCGTCACGCAAAAAGCCTGAAGAAAAAGAGTAGGGTACAAAAAAATCCCCGTTTCCTGTTGGAAGCGGGGATTTTGTTTATAAATGGGGTGTATCAGGCAATAATATTCGGCATAATGCGGGCTTCAACGTTTTTTATTTTCTTCTGAACGCCGGTGCGCAGGCTGTTGAGCTGTTTGGCCTGAAAAAAGTCTATGGTTTTGTTGTTGGAAACAAGATGTTTGATATCAGAGCATACACGCCTTTCTTCCAGCTTCAGTTCGCAAAGTTGATGCTGCAGTCTGGCGGTGGAGTTTTGATTAAACATATAAAGTCAGTCCTTTCTTGAAAAAACATCTGTTAAAATAAACTTTTTACTGGAAAGTATCTTAAAAATCTGTATTAGTATACATCAAAAAGGACAATAATGCAACTCAAAAGGAGAATTTTTAATGAGTTCGATAAAAAGAATTGGAATTTTAACCAGCGGCGGAGACTGTGCCGGTTTGAATGCCGTTATCAGCGCCGTTGTCAAAGCTGCAACCAAAAAAGGCTGGGAAGTATACGGTATTCATAACGGAACGGACGGGATTACGGAAAAACCGCACCGTTATGAGGTTTTGACAGTTCATAATTTTTCGGATTCTCCGTGGCCGCGGCTGAGCGGTTCATATCTGGGTTCGCTGAATAAAGGCGTCAAGATGGAATCTTTGGAAGAGATGACCAGAAAGTTCTCTATCGGCGTTAAGGAACTCGGCCTTGACGCGATTGTCGTTGTCGGCGGCGACGGCAGTATGAACATCGTTTCCAATTACTGCAAAGGCAGTTTGGCCAGAGTTGTCGGTATTCCCAAAACAATCGACAATGATACGCCGATTACCGAATTTTCGGTCGGGTTTCATTCGGCAGTGCAGGTCTGCACCAGCGCGATTGACAGCCTGGAACTGACGGCCCGTTCGCACAACCGCGCTTTGATTATGGAAGTTATGGGGCGCGATGCCGGACATCTGGCAATGCATTCGGCGATTGCCGGCGCGGCTGATATTTGTCTGGTGCCGGAAATTCCGTATACGATTGACGGCGTTATCAATAAACTCAAAGAAATCAAGGCCAGCGGCCGAAATCATGCCGTTATTGTCGTTTCGGAAGGCATCAAGACCGAATCCGGCGAACATCTGTCAAATAAGAAAAATCTGGTCGGTGAAGCTGTTTACGGCGGTATTTCGCAGTATCTGTGCAGCGAAATCAGTGCCCGTTACAATGCGTTTCAGGTTCGCACCACCACGCTCGGCCACATTCAGCGTTCCGGCGTGCCGGTAGCGTTTGACCGCCTGCTGGCTTCTTTGTACGGCGCGGAAGCGGTTGAAATTCTGGCTCGCGGCGAGGACAACAAAATGGTCATCTGGAAAGACGGCGCCGTTTCTTCGGTTGATTTGAGCGAAGTCGTCAAAGCCGGCACCACTCTGCTGAATCCGAAGAGCCAGTATGTCAAAGCAGCCAAAGAGCTCAATATGTACATCGGCGAAATTTAGGCTAAAACAGATTCTAAAAACTTGTTGCATTTTTAATAAATTAATGTTACAAGCAAAGAACAAAATCGGATTAACACTATTTAACGTATTGAAAAGGGGTGATTTAAGTGGTTCAAGTTACTGTTATCGGTAATGATGTTGGTCAGTCTTTGAAGGTTTTGAAAAAGAAAATGCAGCGCGAAGGTATCTTCCGTGAGATGAAACTGCGCCGTTGTCATGAGAAAAATTCAGAGAAAAAGGCCCGTCGTCAGGCTGAAGCCGTCAGACGTGCCCGCAAACAACTTCGGAAACGCTTAGATACTGAAGGCTTCTAGTAAGCTCTTGGAATTTTGTAATAACCCTGTCTAACGGACGGGGTTTTTTATTGAAATTAATATGGACGCAATATATGCTTGTTACAGAGGTGTTTATATATGTCGAAACAAATTACCAGACAAGATGCAGAAAAAATGCTTCAGGCTGTGCGGGAGCGCTGGGTGTCTATTGGTCGTGCCCGCGATACTTTGTTTATGTATGACAATCATATATACGGCGCGGCAAGAGTTGCCGAAGGCATAGCCGCAAAGTCCGGCTATATGAATCCGGAACGCGCTTATATATCTGCCTTATTACACGATGTTGCAAAAATTGATGAGTCGCCGGAATCAAATCTTGGCCGGTTCCATGGAATTATGGGCTATGAATTGCTTAAAGACAAAGACACAGACGCAGCTCGAGCCGCTCTGCTTCATGAAATGCCTTGGAACAAGGTGATTAAAGAAAAATTTTTGGGAAATGATGACGATTATAAATTTGCTTTGGATTTTGCGGCGAAACATCCCTTGAGAGACGAGGACTTGTTGATACAGCTTGCCGACGCTATGGCAAACAAAAACGGTATTGTGACGCTGGAGCAGCGGTTGGCTGATTTTATGAGCCGTTCGGGTTACGAAGGGCAGTTTAGGAAAAATATTCAAATGCCAACGTCAGCCATTCAGTCATATTTGGATATAAAGCAATATTTTGATAAAAAACTCGGTATGAATATATATGACTTGTTTTTTAGCTGAATGACTTTTTAGAATGTTTACGGTACGTCCGTTGCGGGCGCCTTATGTAATTTTGAAATTTAGCGCAGCTGCGAATCCTTGCTGCCGCGGCGGTTGTAGAGTTCGGCGGCATGGGATTGTTTATCGGCTTCTTCCTGACAGTCAACGCACAGCCGCACACCCGGAACGGCACGGCGGCGTCCTTCGGGAATCGGATCGCCGCATTCTTCGCAGAATTCCAAACTTTCGCCGCAAGACTGCTGTTTGCGGACACGCATAATCTCGTCTTTAACCGAATCTTCTATCTGCGCGTGAACCGCGCCGTCTTGTGCCCAGCCGTTTGCCATTTTTTTCTCCTTTGTTTAAAGATAGTAAATTTGAAACAGGATTTCAAGCCGCGTTATAAAATGGTTGTTTTTGTGAGCGGTTGCGGGTATTTTGTTACAAGGAGAACTGAAATGATAAAAAGTTTTGCGCCGGTTATTGATGAAAACACGCGTATTTTAATTCTCGGTACGATGCCGGGCGTGGCTTCACTTTTGGCAAACGAATATTACGGGCATAAGCAGAATGCGTTTTGGAAAATTATGAGCCTTTGTTTTAATAATGGGCGGGAGTGGGTTGATTATGCCGAAAAAATCCGTTGTCTGCGCGCCCACGGCGTCGGTTTGTGGGACAATCTCAAAAGCTGCTGCCGCAAGGGCAGCCTCGACAGCGATATTAAAAGCCCCGAACCGAATGATATTGCCGGCCTGCTGCAAAAATATCCGGGTGTGAAAAAGATATTGTTTAACGGGCGCAAATCTTATGAATTTTTTAAAAAATATCATGCGCCGCTGCTGGAAATATGCGAAACCGAAATTATGCCTTCGACCAGCCCGGCCAATGCGACTATCAGCCGAGAAGAAAAGTACCGGCAATGGAGCAGGGCGCTTGGGTGTTGCAGATAAGCGGCGTATCGGTTTAGCAAATTATTATGAAGACGCGCGGACATCCGGGCGATGAAAAAATATATATAAACTGAAAGGACTAAACATGCTGACAACCAGCGAACGCGTGGCGCTTTATCAAAAAGAACTTGCGGAAGACAAAAAACTTCCCGCGTTTGACATTTATGCGTTTGTTTTTAACTCTTTTTATTATCTTTATTATGACAGCTTCCGCTGGTTTTTGCTTTTTGTTTTACTGCCGGTAATCGGCATGTTTATACCGGGCGACCCCGCTTTTAATTATTTGTGCGGAATGCTGGCGGCGCGCGTTATTAACGGTTTTGCAGCGCCGCGCATTATCCGGCGGGTTAAAGAAAAATATGTCGGGCAGTTTGCCGAGGCGAATTCTGAGGCAAGGATTGAGTATTTTTCGGTTTCGCCGCTGCGGCTGGTGGTTTTGAGCATTCTCAGCTTCGGTTTGTACCTGTTTTACTGGACGTATAAAAACTGGGCGGCCGTCAGAAAATACACCAAAGACGATGTTTGGCCGATTTTGTGGGGATGGTTTTTGTGGTTGTTTTTTATTATTCCGCTGTTTTTGCGGATGCGCGACAGCCTGCGGAAAGATGGGCGTCCGACTAAGGGATTTATGATTTATGCATCTTTGTATATTGTGTTTTATCTGGCATATCGTTTGGGGGACGCTTTTGTTGAAAGTCTGATGAATTATTCGCTGCCGCTGGGGCTGGCTGTCATATATACGGCTCTCGCGGCTTTTGTAATTATGCCCTTCTTTCTGATTCCGGTTCAGAGGCAAATCAACGCTTATAACAAAGAGCCGGTACGCAAAGGCGTGCTGCCGGGCGAGATTCTGGTCACGCTAATTGGCATCTACGTGTTTCTGCGCGCCGCGGGGATTATTCCCGGCGGTCTGATTTAATCAAAATTAGCGGCGGCTTTTTCATTGCTGACTAATTTCAGCATGGTTTCCGCTGCCGCGCGTCCCGAGGCCAGGGCTTCGACAATCGTCGAGCCTCCGGTTTTGCAGTCGCCGGCGTATATTATCCGTTCATGCTCTAGTTTCGGATCGGCGTAACTGCCGACCGCTTTGATAATAAGGTCAAAGCCCGGCAGTTTATGCACCGAATCGGGAATCGGCAAAAGCCGGTTGTTTTTCCAAAGATTTTTATAAACGTAAAAATCAAGTCCGGAATTGCCGCGGACAACTTTTTGCGGGCTGGTCAGCGGCGTGATATTAATTCCGCGGTTGAGAAGTTCCTGATATTCGGCTTGCGAAATACGCATATCTGATTCACGGCGGCGGACGAACATTTCAACATGCCCGGCGCCGTTGCTGCGTGCCGTGAAAGCACAGTCGGCTGCGACGTTGCCGCCGCCGATGACCGCGACTCTTTCGGCGGTTTTGTATTTGTGCGGATGGCGCAAATATTCAAGGTGGGAAAGGCAATGCTTTTCGCCGGGGATTTGCAGTTCGGCGCAGTTCGGTTCGCCGCCGGCGGCAATAACGCCGTCAAAACCGCGGTTAAACAATTCTCGGATATTATCAATCCGGGTATTTAATTTTAAGGTCATCAGCTGCGGGTGAAACACATATTTCCAGTCCTGTTCAATAACCGCATGCGGCAGCCTGCTGTCGGGAATCAGATTCAGGGCGCCACCGATTTGGCTGTCGCATTCAAAAATACAGACTTTGCAGCCCTGGCTGCTGAGAACAGACGCAGCTGCGATACCGGCCGGCCCCGAACCGATAACGGCAATGTTTTTGCCGTTGTATTCCGCAGGCCGGGATTGCTCCGGAATTGTCCGGTAATGCCGGAACAGGGCGGCCTGAATGCAGGGAATGCGGACGGCAGAATCGATTTTTCGGCGGGTACAGGCGCGCATGCAGAATTTGTCGGGGCAGATGAGGCCGCAGGTTTGACCCATGGGATTGTTGCGGGAAATCGTTTTGATTGCTTCCCGAAAATTACCGCGCCTGGCATGGCTGATAAATTCCTGAGGGTTGCAGTTAACCGGGCAGGCATTCATGCAGGGGCGCGTTTTACAGTTGAGGCAGCGCTCAAGTTCGGCCTTAAGTTCTGTTTTGCTCAGGTAGAGCTGCGGATTGTCAGACATTTTTTTATTCCAAACAACAGTATTCATAAGTTGTATAATCTTTGCCCTGCGGCCCGAAGTCAAGTTTTTTGTGTCCGGCGGTAAAAGTAATTTTATATCCTTAAGCGAACCTTAAGTTTCACATGTTGAATTATATATGTCATCAGTGATATAACATTTAACATTAAGGAGAAAAAACATGAAAAACATTTTTACGGTTTCGGCTTTGGCTTTGGTTCTCGGCGTGTCTGCCAATGCTTTGGCACAATCTGCGGCCGGCGGTTTCACAGGGCCGTCGCAGGCTGCTGTCAGCGTAGCGGAAGCCAAAAAACTCAGCGATGACACCCCGGTTGTTTTGAGAGGGCGAATCGAAAAAAGCCTCGGCGGTGAAAAATATGTATTTACGGATGATACCGGTTCGGTTACAGTAGAAATTGACAATGAAGACTGGAACGGTGTCAATGTGAACGAAAAAGACACGGTCGAGCTGCGCGGTGAGGTTGACAAGGACTTTACCAGCTTTGAAATTGACGTCGATTCCGTCATGAAAAAATAAAAGGTAGGCAATGCGCGTATTGTTGATTGAAGATGATCAGCTTATCGGCGACGGCCTGAATGTCGGCCTCGGCAAGCTTGGTTTTACCGTTGACTGGTTTTGCGACGGAAACGAGGGCTGCGAGGCCGTTTTTCAGGCACCGTATGACGCGGTTATTTTGGATTTGGGGCTTCCCGGCAAAGACGGCCTCAGCATATTGCGCGAATGGCGGCTCAATAAACGCAAAGAGCCGGTGCTTATTCTGACCGCGCAGGGAGATGTCGACCAACGGGTTATCGGACTGGACAGCGGCGCCGACGATTATCTGGCCAAGCCTTTTGCGCTTGCGGAAGTGGCGGCGCGCATCAAAGCGCTGATCCGCCGCCGCAACGACCGCCTGGAACCGGTTTTGACGGTCGGCAGTCTCTCTTATTATCCTGAAACGAAAAGTGTTTCGTATGACGGAAAAAACGTCGTTTTAGCGCCCAAAGAACTGATGCTTCTGGAGCTTTTGCTGATGAACCGCAATAAAGTGCTGTCCAAAGAAACAATTGAGGACAAATTATATTCGTGGAACGACGAAGTTTCGAGCAATGCCGTGGAAGTGCATGTACACCATCTGCGGCGGAAATTCGGAAAAGGAATAATCAAAACCATTAATAAAATCGGTTATATGCTGGGGGACGGATGAAAAAACTCAGTTTGAAAATAAGGCTAATTATTTCGTTTTGCGCTGCGGCTGTTGCCATTTTGGGCGGCGCAGGCGTTTTGTCATGGTATGAAAGCCGTGAACAGATGGACGAGTTTTTTGATACGTATCAACTGCTGCTGGTGCGGCAGCTTTCTACCGCGGATTGGAAAAACATCCGGCCTTCGACTCAGAAAAGAGTCAATGAAATCATAGACGAACTTGACGATGACGGTGAAGAAGAGGACGAAGCGCTCGGTTTTGCCGTATTTGACAGGAAAGGCGGCATCGTTTTTCATGATGATGAAAACGGACGGTTTTTTAATTATAATCCGCAGGCATCCGGTTTTGAGGAACAGAAAATCGGTGCCAAGCATAAGCTATGGCGCATTGTATGGATGGACAGCGCCGATCGGCAATATAAAATTGCCGTCGGGCAGGAGCTGGCTTATCGCAATGAGGTTGCGTTTGATTTGATGGAAGAACTGCTGCTGCCCTGGATGTGCGGCCTTGGCGGCCTGATGCTGGTGATTATATTTCTGGTACATACGGAGCTTCGCCCGCTGCGGATGATTGCCGGAAATATTGCGCGCCGCAGTCCGGACGACTTTTCGCAGCTTAATGAAAAAAACGTTCCGCAGGAAATAGCCCCGCTGGTCAAAGCAATGAACCAGCTGTTCGGCCGGATTGAATTGATGTTGAAACGCGAGCGCAGCTTTATTTCTGATTCGGCGCATGAACTGCGCAGTCCTCTGACGGCTCTGAAAGTTCAGCTTGAAGTTGCCGAAATGTGCGGTGACGACTGCGAAGCACGGCAAAAGGCTTTGGTGCATCTGCGCGCAGGTATTGACCGCAGCGCGCGTCTGGTCGAACAGCTGCTGGCATTGTCGCGGCTCGACAGTGCGGTGCAGGTCGTGAATACGGAAGAAATTCTTGATTGGAACACTCTGTTGAAGCAGGCCGTTGAGGAACAAAACGCCGCTGCGGGGCGTGAACTTGACATTAAGATTATCCAAGCAGATAAATGCGGCATTTCCCGCGGCCGAAACTTTTTGTGGTCCTTGCTGCTGCGGAACCTGCTTGACAATGCGGTGCGTTACAGTCCCGAAGATACCTGCATTACTATAGAGTTTTCAGACAACGGAATGACAGTTTCGAACAGCGGCGTGGTTTTGGAGGAAAAACATCTGTGTCATTTGGGCGAACGCTTTTTCCGACCGGCCGGGCAAAAGGCGCAGGGCAGCGGACTGGGGCTTTCAATCGTCGAGAAAATTGCCGGGTTGCACGGCTGTTCCGTACGCTACGAGAATATTGACGGCATATTCAAGGTTATTATCAGCCGTTATTAGCTGCGGCGGAATTATTTTTTTCGCCGTGAACTGCTTAGATAGCCGAATAAAAACATAAAGCCGTTGATGATGACTTTTTTGTCTTTTTGACGCAGCGAAGTCCAGAAATTCCACAGCCGCCGCCAGAAACCGCGCGTCTGAGCGGTTTTTCCGGCTGAAGTTTGTTTCGCAACCCGAATGCCCAGCTGCTGTACCGGCAGCGGTTTGACGGTGCCGCGATAAGGTTCGAGCATAGCGGAAATCTCATTGTCAGGCATATAGGCGCCGTGGATGCGTTTGAGTTCGCCGTTTGCATCAAGAAAAAGCGCGTCGCCGCGGCCGATAAGCTTTTCCGCGCCGGGAGCGTCAATAATCGTGCGTGAATCTGTCGCGCCGGCGGTTTTGTAAGCCAGCCGTGTCGGAAAGTTGGCTTTGAGCACGCCGGTGACGACATCAACGGACGGACGCTGTGTGGCGAGGATTATATGAATACCGGCGGCACGAGCCTTT
Organism: Pseudomonadota bacterium; assembly: GCA_018362935.1. Classification (GTDB taxonomy): domain Bacteria; phylum Pseudomonadota; class Alphaproteobacteria; order RF32; family CAG-239; genus CAZU01. The sequence continues at coordinate 55,425 of JAHALQ010000012.1, forward strand.
TGAGCCAGGCGGCGGACATAATCATCGGCGTTTTTGTCAGAAGAAACAAGGTCGGCGAATTCGTCTATAACGCAGACGATATAGGGCAGGTGACCGGCGCGTTCATTATATTCGCTGATATTTTTGACAAGGTTCTCTTCAAAAAGAGCATAGCGCTTTTCCATTTCGTCAACTAAATAGGCCAGAGCCGCCGAAGCCTGTGCCATTTCGGTGACAACCGGAGCCAGCATATATTTCTGGTTATTATATACGCTGAATTCAATTCGTTTGGGGTCTATCAGAATAAATTTCAGGTCAGCCGGTTTTTTGCGGGCAATCAGAGAAAGAATGAATGTGTTAAGCCCGACGGATTTTCCCGAACCGGTTGTGCCGGCGACAAGAAGATGGGGCATTTTGGCAAGGTCGGCAATTACCGGTTTGCCTTTGATATCAACGCCGAGGATAAGCGGCAACACGCCCCGGGCATTTTTAAATTCAGACGAAGCGAGAAGCGTATGGAAATCGACGGTTTTTATATTTTCTGACGGCAGTTCAAAACCGATTGTGCCGTTTTCTTCAACAGCTTCAATGCGCAGGGAAGGCGTGCCAAGCTCGCGTGCAATGTCGTCGAGAGCGGCGGTAATGTTTTTAATCTTTGTTCCCGGTTCCGGTTTGAATTCTATCTGCGTAATTAACGGGCCGTTGTTGACCGCTGTTGTTTTGCCTTTAATTCCGTAGTGTTTTAATATTTCTTCAAAATTTTGCATTTGTCTGCCTTTGGTCATATAAATATGGATGTATTTAAACTATTCCTTGTCAGGCAACTTGCAAGAGGAAAATAGGGGATGTGAAAAGAGTTTTCGGCAGACTTTTTTCGGAGGTTCTCATCCGTCGCCCGAAATCCAACAAAAAAGAGGCGCAAAGGCCTCTTTTTTGTTGGTCGGGACGAGAGGATTGTCGTCGTTACACTCCGTCGCACAGGCGCAATTTTTGCCTAAAGGCAAAA
>JAHALQ010000030.1 GCA_018362935.1 Pseudomonadota bacterium
TGATTGCGCTTTTTCTGAGGAGACGCAATGAGACTTATCTGGCAAAAGCTGTGACAGCAGCTTTTGCCAGATATAGTCGGAATTGATTCAGCCTTTCGCGATTTACGCTTTAGGTAAGCCGTTATACGAACTTTATTTAATGTAAACCGTATGCAGCATATTCGTCCTTCCCGCAACATTGAGCGGGAAACCGGCCGTAATGATGATATGGTCGCCGGACTTTGCCATGCCGGATTTTATAATAGCCTTAACGGCGCAGTCTTCAACTTTTTCAAAACTCTTAAAGCTTTCTTTGTTGATGTAAGGATGGACGCCCCAGACCAATACCAGACGACGGGCAACCTCAATATGCGGCGTCAAAGCCAAAATCGGCAGCGACGGACGCTCGCGCGCGGTCAAGAAGGTTGTAAAGCCGGAGGTCGTATAAGATACAATCGCCTTGACGTTTTTCAAAACCGAAGACAATTCGCTGGCCGCAAAGCTGATAGAGTCGGCCTCGCTGGCATTGCAGGGGATGCGGCGGGAATTTTGCAGCAGCTGATAAAAAAGCGGATCGGCTTCGACCTGCGATACGATTTTATGCATCATCTTCACCGCCTCAACCGGATATTTTCCGGCAGCGGTTTCGGCTGACAGCATCACCGTGTCGGCGCCGTCATAAACGGCGGTCGCCACGTCGGAAACTTCGGCGCGTGTCGGATTCGGATTATTAATCATCGATTCCAACATCTGCGTGGCAACAATCACCGGCCGTGCGTATTTGCGGCAGGCCGAAACAATTTTTTTCTGCAAAACCGGCACCACCTGAATCGGGCATTCGACGCCCAAGTCGCCGCGCGCCACCATAATCGCGTCGGATTCCTGAATGATATTGTCAAGATCGTCAATCGCGCTCGGCTTTTCCAGTTTGGAAATAATCCATGCGCGGCCGTTAATCAGCTTTTTGGCAAACTGGACGTCTTCTACTTTTTGCACAAAAGACAGGCCAATCCAGTCTACCCCGAGCTTGAGCGCAAATTCCAAATCCTCGCGGTCTTTGGCCGTAATCGCCGAAATCGGCAGCTGGGTATTAGGCAGGTTAACGCCCTTGTGGCTGGAAATAACGCCGCCGACTTTGACTTTTGTCACCGCGTGTTTTTTATCGCAGCTCATAACTTTGAGCACGATGTAACCGTCATTGACCAGCAAATCGTCGCCCGGCTCCAGTGCCTGAAAAATCTCTTTGTGCGGCAGGCAGACGCGTGAATCGTCACCCGGTTCCGGATTCATATCCAGCACAAAAGTCTGCCCTTCTTTCAGCAAAACGCTGTCATCGCGAAATGTGCCGACACGCAGCTTCGGCCCCTGCAAATCGGCCAGAATAGAAATATAGCGCCCTTTTTCCTTTTCCAGCTGGCGAATAAGCTTGACCCGAGCTTTGTGCTCGGCATGGGTGCCGTGGCTGAAATTGATTCGAAAAGCGTCGGCACCGGCTTCAATCAGTTTTTCGAGCTGTTCTCTGGTTGCAGACGAAGGGCCGATCGTGGCGAGAATTTTGGTATGGGTATCTATGGGCATATTGCATAATCCTTATGCTATTAAACTTGATATTCGGACTATACTTCAGAATATCTTAAAAAGCTCTTATTTTTTTACGGGTCATCCACAAATTTATTACTTGTCAACAATAATAAATTTTGCTAGTTTCCTTTTCAATATAGTTACTTGAAAAGGAGAATAAAATGAGTGAAGAAAATGCCGAAGTCGGCGGAATTGCCGTAGACAGACTGCGTTCTTTGATTGAGCGCATTGAAAGACTTGAAGAAGAAAAAGCCGCCATCGGTTCTGACATCCGCGATATTTTTGCCGAAGCCAAATCCGCCGGTTTTGATGTCAAGATTATGCGCACCGTCATTAAACTGCGCAAAATGAACGCCGCTGACCGCGATGAACAGGAATTTCTGCTTGAAACATATCGCAAAGCGCTGGATATCTAACTAAAGTTTCAAAACAATTCCGACAACTGCCGAAAGCCCCAGATAAAAAATGGGGCTTTTCTTATAAAAGCGGATAGAAGCGAACAAGACCGCAAAAATAATGCCGTGCACCAAATCGGCCAGTGACATTTTGGCCAGTTCCAAACCGGCAAAAATTATCAGCGCAATGACTGCCGGGCGGATTCCTTCCAGCATGGTATTGACCCGGCGGTTGCATTGATACTTGTTCATCAGCTGGCAAATCATGACAATCACAATGACCGACGGCGTCACCAGCCCGATTGTCGCAATAATCCCGCCCAAAATTCCGGCAGCGTTAAACCCGGCATAAGTTGCCATATTGACCCCGATCGGCCCCGGCGTGGATTCGGCAATGGCAATCATATCGGTCAGTTCTTTGGTCGTAAACCAGCCGTAGGCTTCCGACAAATCAAACAAAAAAGGCACCGTCACCAGACCGCCGCCGATGGCAAACAAACCGATTTTGAAAAATTCGAAAAACAACAGCAGATATATCATTTCCGGACATACTCCCCGATCAGCAGCGCCAGCACGGCCGCCGCAATGACCACCCACACCGCCGAAAGGTTAAACACCCCGAGCAATGCCAGCGCGGCAATAAAAATTGTCCCGTCGGTGTAATTGCGCACGTTTTTTTTCCATAAGTCAACCACAACGCTGGCAATCAAAGCCACCACGCCGATACGGATTCCTGCAAAGGCATAGCTCACATAGCGGTTATACATATACTGCCGCAATACCAGCGCAATCATGGTAATAATCAGCAGCGAAGGAAAAATCATCCCCAGCGTCGAAGCAACCGCGCCCTTAATCCGCGCCTGCCGGTAGCCGATAAACGTTGCCACATTGACGGCAATAATTCCGGGCGTGCATTGACCGATGGCATACATATCCAGCAGTTCCTCTTCGGTCAGCATGCGCCGCTTGGACACCAGCTCATCCTTAAGAAGCGGCAGCATGGCGTATCCGCCGCCGAAGGTAAAAAGTCCGATTTTAAAAAACAATACAAATAAATCTTTTAAATTCTGCATCTGCTGCCGCCGTTGTTAAATTCGTCTGACTGACTATATGTTAATTTAGCTTTATATATCGTTAAAAAAACGGAAGACCAGACCATGATTATCGCCGTTCCCAAAGAAACTTTTCCCTCCGAAACCCGTGTTGCCGCCACCCCCGAAACGGTGCGGCATTTTATCCGCATGAGCCTGGAAATATGCATTGAAACCGGCGCCGGAACCGCCAGCGGTTTTACGGATAATGATTACCGCGAAGCCGGAGCCGCCGTTTCTGATACCCGCAGCATATACCAGAAAGCCGGAATTTTGCTTAAAATCCGCGCGCCGCAGACAACGGAAATTCCGCTGCTGCAACGCGGGCAGATTATCATTGCCGACTTTTCGGGCGCTTCCTCGCTCCGGCCTTTTGCCGAAAAAAAAACAACCTGTTTTGCCCTAGAACAGATTCCGCGCATTTCCCGCGCCCAAACCATGGACATCCTGACCTCGCAAAGCAACCTTGCCGGCTATAAGGCCGTCATTAACGCCGCCGCAATGCTGAAAAAAACCATGCCCCTGATGATGACGGCCGCCGGAACGCTGCCTCCGGCCAGAGTGCTGATTCTCGGCGCCGGTGTCGCCGGGCTTCAGGCAATCGCCACCGCCAAACGGCTCGGCGCACAGGTCTTTGCCTCTGACATCCGCCCCGAAACGCAGGAACAGATTAACTCTCTCGGCGCCAGATTTGTGACCGCGCAGGACATTCCGGCGCAAATTGCCAAAACCGACATTCTCATCACCACCGCGCTGGCTCCCGGCAAACCGGCTCCCAAACTCGTCAGCCGCGAAATGCTGGCGCAAATGCCCCGCGGCGGCATCATTATCGACATGGCGTCAGCTTCCGGCGGCAATGTCGAAGGCATAGAGGACAACCGCACAATCAACCGCAACGGGGTAACGCTTATCGGCGCGGGCAATCTCGCCGCCGAACTTCCGGATTCGGCCAGCCGTATGTTTGCACAAAACGTTTATAATTTTTTGAATCCGTGGTTCAGTTCCGAAACCCGAGGCTTCAATTTTGATTTTGCCGATGAAATTATCGCCCAAACCTGCGTCGTTCATAACGGAAAAATCATCAACCGGGAGAAAAACTAATGGAATTGTGGATGCTGCTGACAATTTTTGTTTTGGCATGTTTTATCGGTTATTTCGTCGTCTGGGGCGTTACGCCGGCGTTGCATTCGCCGCTGATGAGTGTATCGAATGCCATATCCGGCGTTGTTATCGTCGGCGCGCTGATTACCGCCGGCGTTACAGAAACAAGTGTATCCAAATTTCTCGGGCTGGCAGCTGTTTTTCTAGCCTCTGTCAATATTTTCGGCGGTTTTGCCGTATCGCAGCGCATGTTGTCGATGTTTAAGAAAAAGGAGAAAAAATAATGCAACCCTGGCTGCTCCCTTTCTCTTACCTGCTGGCAAGCGTGCTTTTTATTTTGGCTATCCGCGGTCTGGCTTCTCCCTATACGGCGCGCCGCGGCAATATCCTCGGCATGCTCGGAATGCTGATTGCCGTCAGTGCCACCGTCTGGTCGCCGCTGGTTAACGAATATTTGTATACGCTTGGTGCAATTACCGCCGGCGGAATCATCGGCGTATTTTTTGCGCTGAAAGTGCGGATGACTTCTTTGCCGCAGATGATTGCCGCCTTCAACGGTTTAGGCGGATTATCCGCCGTTTTTATCGCTCTGGCAGAAAAACTGGCCGGGTCTGACGCCTATTTTGACATATCCGCCGGAATGATTATCGGCGCCTTGGCCTTTTCCGGCTCCATGATTGCCTTCGCCAAACTTCAGGGGCTGCTTCCGGCCCGCGCGCTGGTTTTCCGCTTCCAGCATCAGCTTAATTTGCTGCTCGCGCTGGCGGTTCTCGGCTTATGCATTGCCTTTCTGTTTCATCCGCAAACAGAGCTGTTCTACTGGCTCGCCGGAACGGCAATAATCCTTGGCTTTCTTCTCGTGCTGCCGATTGGCGGCGCCGACATGCCGGTCGTCATCTCCGTCCTCAATGCCTACACCGGTTGGGCTGCCGTCGGCATCGGCTTTTCGCTCAGCAACGTGCTGCTGATTATCACCGGCTCAATTGTCGGCGCCAGCGGAGCGATTCTCTCCTATATTATGGTCAAGGCGATGAACCGTTCTCTGGCTAATGTTTTGCTCGGCGGATTCGGCAGTCACGCAACCGCAGCCGCAACAGGCGGAGAAGTCAAAACGGCACATGTCGGTTCGCCGCAGGACGCCGCTTATATTATGGAAAATGCCGGCAAGGTTATCATCGTCCCGGGTTATGGTATGGCCGTTGCCCAGGCGCAGCATGTTTTGCAGGAAATGGCCAAAGATTTGCGAACCTTGTATGATGTGGAAGTCAAATTCGCCATTCATCCTGTCGCCGGGCGCATGCCCGGACACATGAACGTGTTGTTGGCCGAAGCCAATGTGCCGTACGAAGACGTTTTTGCCCTTGAAGACATCAACCGCGAGTTTGCCTCCGCCGACGTCGCCTATGTCATCGGCGCCAACGATATTACCAACCCGCTCGCCAAAAGCGATGCATCGTCACCGATTTACGGCATGCCGGTTTTAGAGGTTGAAAAAGCCAAAACCGTCTTTTTTGTAAAACGCTCGCTGGCCAGCGGCTACTCGGGTGTCGAAAATCCATTGTTTTTTGCTGACAATACGATTATGCTGTATGGAGACGCCAAACAAGTCACCGAAGAAATCGTCAGCACCTTGGAGCAAAAATGATATATCAACTCGTCTATTCTTCGCCGCTTGGTCCAATTGCCATTCAAGAAACCGAAGGCAAAATTTCCGCTGTTTCTTTTCTCACCCCTGTCGGTGGTACACTGAAAGAAACGCCGCTGCTAAAAGAAGCTGCCCGCCAGCTGGATGAGTATTTTGCGGGAACGCGCCGTACTTTTAACCTGCCGCTGTACATTCAAGGTACGCCGTTCCAGCAAAAAGTCTGGCAGGCACTGCTGACGATTCCATACGGCGAAACCCGCTCATACAAACAAATTGCCGAACAGGTTGGTTGCCCCAAAGGCTGCCGCGCCGTCGGCATGGCCAACAATAAAAACAAAATCGGCATTATCATCCCATGCCACCGCGTCATCGGCAGCGACGGCGCCCTGACCGGTTATGCCGGCGGCCTGAATTTCAAAAAAATATTGTTAGAACTCGAACGCCCTTCGAAAATTTATTAATAATTTTATCAGAAATTAAGTTTTTTATGTTCAAATGAACCTCGTGTGTTTAACCTTAACAATGAGATAATAGTTTATGCATTCGATTCATGCCCTGATTGTCGACCTCACCTTAATTACCATTTATGCCGGCATCACGACGCTGATTTTCAAAAAGCTCAAACAGCCGACAGTTCTGGGCTATATTCTCGCGGGCATTTTTGCCGGCCCGTTTTTCAATTTTGTGCCGACGGTTTCAGATAAAGAAAATCTCACTTTGTGGGCAGACATCGGCGTCATCTTCCTGCTGTTCGGCCTCGGCCTGGAGTTCAGTTTCAACAAAATGATAAACGTCGGCAAATCAGCCATGATTACCGCCACCGCCAACATTTTTTTCATGCTTTTTCTCGGGTATAATACCGGATTACTGCTCGGCTGGCCGGTAATCGACAGCTTTTTTCTCGGCTCTATGATATCCATGTCGTCCACCACCATTATTATCAAGGCTTTTGATGACCTCAATGTCAAAAAACAGCGTTATACCGACCTTGTCTTCGGCGTGTTGATTGTTGAAGACATCGTCGGCATTCTGCTGCTGGTTTTGCTGCCGACCGTGGCTCTGGGCAGCACCATTGACAGCCACGAATTGGCGGTCAGCACCGCCAAGCTGATTTTCTTTTTGGTGTTGTGTTTTGTCATCGGCATTTATCTGGTGCCCACTTTTCTCAAAAAAATTGCCGTCTTCTTAAATGACGAGATGACTTTGCTCATAACCATCAGCCTTTGCTTTGGCATGGTTCTTCTGGCAACGTCGTCCGGTTTCTCGTCGGCTTTGGGCGCTTTTATCATGGGCTCAATCCTTGCCGAAACCGAAATTATTGAAAAAATCGAAAAGAATTTCAAACCGCTCAAAGACTTTTTCGGCGCCGTCTTTTTCGTATCTGTCGGCATGATGGTTGATCCGTCCATGTTTGTCACTTATGCATGGCCGATACTGGTTATAACCACAATCGTCATTACCGGAAAAATTCTGTTCTCCTGCTTTGGCTTTCTGCTGTCCGGACAAAATCTCAAAACCTCCATCCAAGGCGGCTTCTCTTTGGCACAAGTCGGCGAATTTGCCTTTATTATCGCCAGCCTTGGCATGAGCATCGGCGTTTTGAATCAGCGCGTTTACCCGATTATCGTCGCCGTTTCGGTTATCACCACCTTCCTGACGCCGATGATGATTAAGGCCTCCGACCCCTTCTACAAGCGCATAACCAAACTTCTTCCGGCATCATGGAGCAAATTTATTGAGCGCAACACCGCTCCCGGAACAGAAACCCAAATGGAAGAACGCCGCTGGAAACTTTTATTCAAAAACTACTTTTTGCGGCTGGTTTTGTTCAGCATGATTCTCTATACGATTATTGCTTTGTCTGCCTATTTTATCCGGCCGTTTATTTATGAGGTCATCCCGCATAATCTCGGCGCCCGCATTGCCGTAACGTTAATAACTTTTATTTTAATGTCGCCTTTCCTCAAGGCGCTGATTGGCTGGGAAACCATATTGCCGCTTTATCTTAAGGAAAAAATTGCGTTGCTGTTTTGCAAAATGAGCGCGGCCTCAAGCGAAGACGCCAAACAGTCCATTATCCGGCGGCTGGAAGCCAAGCTTGATTTTTGCAACATCGGACACGAAAGCGAAGACGCGCGGAATTTCTTTATTTCCAATAATAAAATTGCGGCTTTGTACTACAAATTATGGACATCAAAAAAACTCAACCGCCTGCCACTGATTTTGCTCACCAGTTTCCGCCTGCTGCTGGTTTTGTTTTTCATCGGCATGGTCATTCACCAGTTTTTGACCGAAAATCCCAAAGTAACGCTGGCCTTGGCGATTATCTCCATTCTGATAATTTCGCAGTCGCGCTGGCTGTTTAACCAATACATGAGTATCGAAACCCAGTTTTTGAAAAACCTCAACGGCAGCCCGCGCCAGCCGAATGCAGAAACAGAGGCCGCTGCCGCCCAAAAACCGGAAAGCCCCGCAACCCAAAAAGAAAAACAACCGAAAGAAAATTAAAATAACCGGCTCAAACGCTGCTCAATAAAACAGAACAAAACCCCGCCTTGCGCGGGGTTTATTGTAAATGGCGGATGAGGAGCCGGGATAGGGGCAAAAAGCTGACCAACGTCAGGTTTTTGACACGTATCCCTAGTTTTCAGCATTGAGCAAAGAAAGCGACAGCG
>JAHALQ010000031.1 GCA_018362935.1 Pseudomonadota bacterium
TGGGTTTGACTACAAGGCAAAGGCAGGCGGGAGCATGCCGGTCGGCGCAGCCGGTTGCCGCAGTGAACGGAGCGAAAGCGGAGTAATCCCTCCCTCGCTGCCAAAATAAAAAAGTCACCTTTCGGTGGCTTTTTTTATTTTACGTAAGAGGCGGATTTGAACCCACGAGAAGTGGGTTTGACTACAAGGAAAAGGCAGGCGGAAGCATGCCGGTCGGCGCAGCCGGTTGCCGCAGTGAACGGAGCGAAAGCGGAGTAATCCCTCCCTCGCTACCAAAATAAAAAAGTCACCTTTCGGTGGCTTTTTTATTTTATGCCTTTCTTTTCCACTCTCCCAAGACACATTCTATTGAAAGCCCGAATTTACATCATATATATCTGGTGTTTTAGTATCAAAGGAGATTACCATGAATAAGAATTTGCTTTTAGGTCTTCTGACAGCCGGTTTTGTGGGCATCAGCTCTCTCGGCATGGCTCAGAACAATAACGCGGCTGCCGGCAACGGCGTCGTCGATATCATGACCGTCAGCCAGATTGGCAACGTCGAAGACAACGCTACCGTAACTCTTCAGGGCACCCTGACCCAAAATCTCGGCAACAATACCTACGTTTTTACCGACAGCACCGGAAACATCAACGCCATTATTGAATCCGGCGATTGGAACGGCAATACTTTTAACCCTAACGCCGTTGTATTGGTCACCGGCCAGGTAAACAAAAACGGTAATGTCAGCGAAATTGACGTTACGGAAATTCAAAACGCCCAGCAATAATCTGTTCTTGCGAATAAGGCTGTTTCTAACGGAAACAGCCTTATTTTTTTGCAATTTTAACCTAAAATTAAAATATCTCCGCGTATACTTTGATAAGATTTAGAATAAATTTATCAGGACGGAGAAATTATGGAAAAGTCTACTTTTATCGGTTTTATCGGCGGTATTGCCGCGGTCGGCGTAGGTATGGCGCTCAAAGGCGCAGATCCGCACGCATTGATTAACCCCGCCGCATTTTTGATTATTTTTGCCGGTACGGCCGCCGCGATATTTAACGCATTTCCGATGAAAGAACTGAAAAAATTTCCGACACTGCTCAAAATCGTATTTTTCGGCAAAAGCTTTACGCCGAAGCAGGATATTCTCGAACTGTTTGTCAGTGTTGCCAAATCGGCCAAACAGGAAGGCGTTATGGCTATCGAAAAACGTGCCAACGAAATCTCCGACCCTTTCATCCGCGCGACGCTGACAATGGTGGCCGACGGATTTAACGGCGAATTTATCAACAGTGTTGTCGACGCCGAAATCAAACAAATGGAAGAACGCCACAGATCCGGCTCACAGATTTTTGCCCAGTGCGGCATGTATGCGCCGACCCTCGGCGTGCTTGGTGCGGTTATCGGCCTGATTGCCGCCCTCGGAAACCTCAACGACATCGACCAGCTCGGACACTCCATTGCCGCGGCATTCGTCGCCACCCTGCTCGGTATTTTCACCGGTTATGTCTGCTGGCATCCGTTTGCCAACAAACTCAAACAAATCAACGCGGAAGAAGTCGAAATGCGGAAAATGGTTCTTGAAGGTGCATTGGCTTTGCAGGAAGGAGCATCTTCAATCGCTATGGAAACCAGACTTCAGGCATTTATTCCGCTGTCTGAACGCAAATCGCTCCGCGACAGAGAATAAGGCATTGCATTATGGGAAAAATGGTTAAGAAAAAACCGGCTCATCCGCCACACGAAGAACATGCTGACGAAACCTGGCTGATTCCGTATTCCGATTTGCTGACGCTTCTGCTGGCATTGTTTATTGTATTGTTTGCCTCTTCCAGCCTAGACAAGAACAAAGCTGCCCAGATTCAATACGCGCTGGCCGCGGCTTTCAGCAATGTCACGGCCGATTCGCTCAACAGCAGTATTATCAGTTTTTTAAATGATGCCAAAGATTTGCAGCTGGAAGAAGACGGCGTTATCATTTCATCGGATTCTCAGGGAGCCACGCTTGAAATGACATCAATGAATCTGTTTGACAAAGGCAGCGCCAGTATCAAACCATCGGCGATACCCGTTATCAAAAAGATTTCGCGGCTGCTGGATTCCAATAAATACAAACGTTTTCGCATTGTTGTCGAGGGCCATACCGATGACACCAAAGAATCGCAGATTGCCGAGTTTCCTTCTAATTGGGAGCTTTCCGGCGCGAGAGCCGGCGCGGTCGTCCGCACTATGCTGTCCAACGGTATGGAAGACAGTCGTTTCAAGGCCGTCGGCCTGGCCGGGATTTCGCCGGCTTATCCCAACCTCAACCCTTATGGCGAGCCGATTCCCGAGAACCGTATCAAAAACCGCCGTGTTATAATTCGCATTGAGCTATAAAATATGGAAATCATTAATAATTTGCTGGCACATCCCCTGATCGTTTCAACACCGATTATGTGGATGATTTTTGCCGTTATCGTTTTCACCATTTTATTTCTGGATTTGTTTGTTTTTCATAAAAAATCCGAAAAGCCCTCTTTTCGGAGCGCGCTTGCGGCCTGTATCGGCTATATGGTGATTGCGGTACTGTTCGGCCTGTTTGTCATCTATGAAAAAGGACTTGAAACCGGTATGCTGTTCTACACCGGCTATCTGGTCGAGTTCAGCCTTTCCATGGACAATATTTTTGTAATATCTTTGGTTTTCTCGAGCCTGTCGATACCGGACCAGTATCAGCACCGCGTTTTGTTCTGGGGTATAATCGGCGCCATTGTCATGCGCGCAATCATGATTTTGCTGGGTGAAAGCCTGGTCAGCAATTTCCACTGGGTACTGTATATTTTCTCGGTATTTCTGATATATACCGGTGCCCGCATGCTGATGATACAGGAAAGACAGGAAAATCTTTCCGATACGCCGATATTTAAATTTATTGAAAAAAAGATTCGCGTGACGCGCAATATCCACGGCGAACATTTTTTCGTCAGGCTGCGCGGGCACCGTTATATGACCCCGCTTTTCTTTGCCCTGCTGGTCATAGAACTGATGGATGTTATATTTGCGGTTGACAGCATACCTGCTATTTTTCTGATTACGCAGGACTTATTTGTCGTATACACCAGCAATATTTTCGCCATATTGGGGCTTCGCTCGCTTTATTTCCTGCTTGCCGCCGCAATAAGCCGTTTTGTATGCCTCAAACCGGCTTTGGCGATTATTTTGATTTTTATCGGCAGCAAAATCTTTTTTCCGTATCTCGGTTTTGAAATTGAAGCCTGGCATTCGCTGATTGTCACGTTCAGCCTGCTTGGCGGCGGAATAATCTGCTCATTACTCAAAAATCAAAAAACGGTCCAAAACTAGCCGATTTTACTATACATTTAGTTTTATGCCGCTAATATCTAAGCAGTATTGGTTATTTTTAGAATGAAAGAATAGGCCATGAACACTGCAATCTGTATTCATAACGCAACGGTCCTAACCGGTTTGAGCATTATGCAGAATTGCGCTGTTTACATCAAAGACGGAAAGATTGCCGACGTTTACAACGAACAGCGCTTTCGCAACAAGAAATTCAACCCCAGAGTTAAAATTATGGATGCCGGCGGCGCTTATGTCTTGCCCGGTTTTATTGACACCCACATCCACGGCATCGGCGGGTACGGCTCGGATGACGGCGATTACCGTTCCATCCTGCGGATGTCCGAAACTCTGGCACAATACGGCGTCACTTCTTTCATCCCGACTTGCGGCGCAGCGCCTCAGGACATGCTGCTCAAAAAAATCAAAGCGGTTGTCAAAGCTATGGGCAAAGAAAAAGGCGCCCGCATTTTGGGCATCCACCTTGAGGGGCCGTTCCTTTCGCCCGAGCGCATCGGCGCGCAGGAACGAGACGGCTTGTCCCCGGTTAATCTTGAACTGATGAAACAGCTGTGGAAAGCGTCAAAAGGCCGAATCATCAACATGACAGTCGCCCCCGAGCTGAAAAATATGCGCGAGCTTGCGCTGGAATGCAACAAACTGGGAATTATCCTGCAGGCCGGACACACCAACGCCACTTACAATCAGATGATTGAGGGCATGCAGGCCGGCATTATGCACGTCACCCACCTTTTCAACGCGATGCGCCCGTTGCACCACCGTGAACCGGGCGTTGTCGGAGCAGCCCTGATTCATCCTGAAATATCCTGCGAGATTATCGGCGACGGCATCCATGTCAATCCCAATTTAATCCAGCTTCTGCTCAAGAGCAAACCCCTGAGCCAGATTGTATTGATTACTGACGCATTTAAGCTCGCCCGGACAGACTTGCCGGAAAATTCCGAATATTACCTAGACAAATGTTTTTACCGCAAAAAAGACAACGTGATTATCGGTTCTGCGATTTCAATGCTTGACGGTTTCCGCAACCTCGTCCAAGACGGCATTTCTATTGAAAAGGCAGTGCGCATGGCCTGCACCAACCCCGCCCAGATAATGAAACAAAACGGCAAAGGCCTTTTGCTGCCGGGTTACGATGCGGACGTACTCATTATTGACAAGAACCTGAACTTATTACACACCATTATCGACGGACACTTTATCAAGGAGAACTGACATGCGTCTGATTATTCAAAACAACTACTCCGAATGCTCAAAATGGGCAGCCAATTACGTTGCCTATAAGATAAAGGCCTTTCGCCCCACAGCAAAAAAACCGTTCGTTTTGGGGCTGGCAACCGGCTCTTCGCCGCTCGGCATGTATGAAGAACTAATCCGCATGTATCAGTCCGGAAAACTGTCATTTGCCAATGTCGTCACCTTTAACATGGATGAATATATCGGCCTCGGTCCGGCAGATGTTCAAAGCTATTATAACTATATGTACCAAAACTTTTTTAACCATATAGACATACCCAAAGCCAATATCCATCTGCTCAACGGGCTGACGAAAGACTACCTCAAAGAATGCGAAAACTATGAAGAAACAATCAGGCGTTACGGCAAAATTCACTTACAAATCGGCGGCGTCGGCTCTGACGGGCACATTGCCTTTAACGAACCCGGCTCATCGCTGGCCTCGAGAACCCGCGTCAAGACGCTGACGACCGAAACAATTGACGCCAATTCGCGCTTTTTCGGCGGCGACAAAAGCAAAGTTCCGACAACTGTCCTGACCATGGGCATCGGCACCATTATGGACGCCGAAGAAATTTTGATTATTGCCACCGGAGAAAAGAAAGCCCGCGCCCTGCACCATGCGGTTGAAGGCAGTATCAATCACATGTGGCCGATCAGCGTGCTTCAAATGCACCCGCACGGAATCATTGTCTGCGATGAACCGGCAACCAATGAATTGAAAGCAGACACCGTACGTTATTTCAAGGACATAGAAAACCAACTGCGTCCAAAAATTAAATAATCTTTTTGACAAAAGGTAAATATAGCTATAAATTAGCTGTATGACACCAAATAAGAGGATAAAGCCATGCTCAAATTAATTTTAGATTCTTATAAAATGTTTTTAAGGAGCTTTCCGGTTATTCTGCTCTTTGCCGTTCCGCTTTTGCTTCTCTCCGGAATTTCTATATGGATAGAAACCTCCGAAACCGTCAGCCGGGGCATATTGTATTTCTATTACGCCTCTTTTGTTCTGATACCGCTGGTCAGCATTGCCACCGACATCAGCCTGTACCGCCGCTTTTTCGGATTTTCGAACATTAATCCGCTTTCCAGCCTGAAGGCATTTGTTCTCTACCTGTTTACCCAGCTGGCTTTGGGCTTGGTAGCATCCGCGCCGATTATCCTCTTCCGTTATATTTTTGTCGCGCTGGGTATGTCTGACCTTCCGGCGTTTACTCTCGCCATTGCCTTAAACACATTTTTGGGCATATACCTTTTGGCTCGTTTCAGCATTCTGTTTCCGCTGATTGTCCAAAACAAAGTCCCTTCCATGAAAGAGTTTTCGCAATACACCGCGCGCCCGTATAAAGAGTGGATAAGCGTTGCGCTGCTGATGTACACACCCTATGTCATTTTTAACTATGTCATTGTTTCTCCGACTTTGAACATGTTGGTCGTCAACCTGTTTGCATTTGTATTCATCTGCTTCAACATCAAATATGTCAGCACCTTTCGTGTGCCCGGCAGTAAACCGGCAACAACCAGAAATGTTGAAGTAAAAGCCAGTACTCCGGTTGTTAAAGAAGCTGAAAAAGCCGCGCCGGCTGCCGAAAAACCGGCCAAACCGGCAGCTAAAAAAGCCCCGGCAAAAAAAACAGCAGCGCCTAAAAAGACGGCGTCAGCTCCAAAATCGCCGACTGCGAAAAAGACAACACAGAAAAAAGTTGTAAAAAATTCATAATAATACAATAACGCTTGTATCATATAAAAAATTGGCTATGATGAAAAACCATAGCCAATTTTTTATAAAGAAAACCCGATGAAAATCACATCATGCAAATTTAACCTTATATTTTCTCTGTTTTTCTTCCTGGCCTATAACGACATCTTCATCCGCAAACTATACGGCGCGGTTGCTTTTTCCGGTCTTTTTATCGGCGTGCTGTCGGTTTTGCTGTTATTTTCCTTCATTGGCGCCAACCTTTTGTTCTGGAAGCCCCTGACCAAAACAACGGCTTCGCTGCTGATGCTGATTAATGCCGTCTGTTTGTATTTTATGCAGACATATTCGGTTTCCATCGACAAAATAATGTTGCTTAACGTCATGCAGACTGACAGTGCCGAAGCAGCAGATTTGTTAAACCTGCGCTTATTCGCTTTTGTTGCCGCAGGCGCCCTGCTCCCGGCAGCCATCCTGTATAAAACAAAAATAATTTATGCGCCCTTCGGGCAGGAAATCCGCCGCAGGCTTCTGCTGGTTATGGTTTCTCTGGCTCTCATTTGCGCAATTATCCTGCCCAATTACAAAACCGCCGCCCAGTTTCTGCGCAACAACCGCCCGCTGCGTTATGACCTTTTGCCGGTCAACTACATTGGCGCGGTAATTTCTGCCGTCAAAATCATCAAAAAGCGCAACCACCCGCTGGTCAGCGTCGGAACAGACGCAGTGTTCCGCCAAGCGGCAAACGGCAAAAAGAACCTGATCATCGTTGTGGTCGGCGAAACCGCCCGCGCCCAAAACTTTTCTCTGGGTGGCTATCACCGTCCCACCAATCAACCGCTGGACAAATTCAAACAAGACTTATATTACTTTACGGACACATCCAGCTGCGGCACCGCGACGGCCGTTTCCCTGCCCTGCATGTTCAGCCCCTATGGCCGTGACAGCTTTAAGCCCGGAAGCGAAGCCTACACCGAGAATGTTCTGGATGTTATGCAGCGTTCGGGTTATTCAGTCTTGTGGCGGGAAAACAATTCAGGTTGTAAAGATGTCTGCAATCGCATTGAACGCGAACGTTTTTGCAAAGACACTTCCTGCGCAGATGATATCCTGCTGCGTAATTTTACATCGGCGATTGAAACCTTTGACAACAATACCGTTGTCGTCCTGCACCAGCAGGGCAGTCACGGCCCGGCATATTACAAACGCTATCCCAAAGATTTTGAAATATACAAACCGGCATGCAACACCGGACAGCTTGATAAATGTTCACAACAGGAAATTATCAACGCTTATGACAACTCCATTACATACTCCAGCCATATGATTGCCCGTGCCATTGAAAAACTGCAAAAATTGCAGAACAAGTACAATGTTGCGTTGTTGTATATGTCCGACCACGGAGAATCTTTGGGGGAAAATGGCATATATCTTCACTCAGCGCCCTATATGCTCGCGCCGAAAACCCAGACCCAGATTCCGTTTTTCATCTGGCTGCCGCCCCAAAGCGCCCAAGCATACGGAATTAATCCGGATTGTCTGAAAAACAAATTATCGCAACCGGCCTCGCATGATAATTTATTTCATATTCTGCTTGGATTAGGAAACGTCCAAACGTCTGTTTACGACAAGAATCTGGATATTCTGGCATTATGCCGAAAGAATAGTACCGCCGGTTAGCAAAGAAACCCAAGGATGACAATTTAGCTCTGAAACAAATCACAATTTTGTCCCAACCGCGCCCTTAATTTATTGTTGACTCTCTCCGGGAAATGTCCGATAATAAGAATAGTCTTATATTCTTGTTTGAGGTACTTTGCCATGAACTATTACCGCCTTC
>JAHALQ010000013.1 GCA_018362935.1 Pseudomonadota bacterium
GCAAATACGAAGAGTGCTCACACAAATATTACATCACGGGCTGTGCGACCGGCAACGTCAATATCGCCAAGAATACATGGTACGGCTGCTGGATGAAAAGACTGGCAAAGTAATTGTAAACTCATGAGGAGAAAAGAAATGAAAAGAATAAGTTTATTAATCGGTACGGCGCTGCTGCTTTGCGCTGGCACCGCAACGGCAGCCGAGGATTATGCCTGCGCCACACCCCCGACCTGCGCCGAACTCGGGTATACCGATACAGCGTCGGCCTGTCCAAATAATGCCGTTAAATGCCCTTTTGATAAAACAAAGGTTAAGTGTATTGTTCCAATCGGCGTCCTCGGAGATTGTTATTTTTCTGACGGTTCTTTCGGCGACTGTTCACTTAAGGCTGAAAAAGTCGGAAGAATTGTACAGGGTATTTATCTTACAAGACTTGGTTATTATGTTACCGATGCACCGGCAAAGGCTGTTTTGCTGAGAGGAAAAGTTACGGGGAACTGGTATTCCGTTACCGGCCAATGCCGGGAAAAAGGCGGAGTTGTTGCTACTGTATCTGACTTATATTTTAACAAAAAAGAGCTTAATGCCGCCCTATCTAAACTCGGTGATGACGCATTGACGACAACCAATCTATGGGGCCCAGGCGAAGTATCTGCAACGACAGCGCAAAAATGCACGGATAATACCTGTAATTCAGCAGATAAGACAACTTCTTTATCCGCCTATTGCGTTCGTTATCTGAACTGACAAATATAAAAGAAACCCCCGATTTTTATCGGGGGTTTTTGTTATTTGGGAAGTTTGGCGAGGCGGGCAGCAATCTTCTCAGCCAGTTCGCCGATCAGGCCGCTTTGCTGCAAGGCCAGGTTGTCATAAGTATCGCCGAGCGGGCGGCTCAGAGCGACTTTGTCGCGGGCAATCAGTTTATTGTCATTATCCAATATGCTCCACCAGGCCTCGAGAACGACGTTTTCATTCCATATGCCTTCAAATTTGATGATTTCGACCCAGACAATATAGTCAAACCCTTCTTTGCGGAAAGAACTCGGCTTGACGACGGCGTTGGGCAGGGCGCTGCCGATATCTGTCGCCAGTGTGTTTTGGATGGCATCGCTTAATGGCTCGGCCCAGCGGTTGTTTTCGGAAATGCTCAGCTCAACCTGATTGGCGTTGCGCGTGACAATCTGCGGTTTGTCGAGATAAACCGGAACTTTCACCGGTTCAACGCCGACAAATATTCTGGCGCTTTTAAATGTCTGCGCCGCCGGCGTTTGCGCCGTGAGGCTGTAAAAACGGGAGGGGCTGCTGAAGCCTCCGAGGCAGCCGCCGAGCAGGACAACGACGATTAGTGCAAAGAGCTTTTTCATTTTAATATCTCCCTTTTCCTTTGAGTAATGCTTCCGGATGGCGCTCCAGATAATCGGTGAAGTTACGCATCGATTTGGCCGCTTCGGCAACGTTGTTGATAGCGCGGTTCAGATTGCTCATGGTTTCTGCCGACATTCCTTTGTTGCCGCTGACGGTACGGTTGACGTTGGTGACGATTTGTTCGACCTGCGGCATGACTTTGGTGTTGAGTCTGTCAAAAAACAGGTTGAATTTTTCGACGCTCTGGCGAATCGGTATGTCCTGGATGCCTTTGGAAATTTCGCCCATCGGGGACAAAACCGTCGGGATTTCCATATATTTGCTGTTAGGCGGGTTGCGGCGGACAATTTTGGTGTCAGGCAGCATTTCCAGCTCTATCATCAGCAGGCCGGTCAGGTAACTCTGAGTGGTCAGGCGGGCACGCAGCCCTTTGTCAATCAGGGCATTGAGAAGCGCCACCTTGGTGTCAAATTCATCCGAGCTTATGTTTGTGCGGTTTTGCTCAACCATTTTGACATACACGGGTATGCTGAAATCCAGCGTGTCGGTGTTGGCAATGAGGTCAATATCGACAACTTTGCCAATCTGCACCCCTTTAAATACGACCGGCGCGCCGACATTCAAGCCATTGATTGATTCTTCAAAATACATTACCAGCGTTTTGCCGTTGCTGCCGTAGAAAATTTTTTCCCGCAGGAAAAGGCTGATGACAACAAGCAAGACGGCCAAGCCGCTTATCATAAATAAACCAATGAGTCTTTTGTTGGGTTCTTTGCGCATGTTATTTTGCTCCCCGGGTTAAAAATTTGCGTACTTCTTCGTTGGGCGGATTCTTTAATAATTCGTTGGGATTGCCGGTGCCGGAAATGCCTTTGACGGCGGCATTGAGGAATATTGAATTGGTGCCGATGTCAAAAATCGAAGCCAGTTCGTGGGTGACGACGACAATAGTGGTGCCGAGGCTTTTGTTGATGTCGATAATCAAATCATCCAGCAGTTTGGAACTGATGGGGTCAAGGCCTGCGGAAGGCTCGTCGAAATAAACGATTTCGGGGTCCAGCGCGAGGGCGCGAGCCAGACCGGCGCGTTTTTTCATGCCGCCGCTGATTTCGGAAGGATAAAATTCTCCAAAACCGGCAAGGCCGACAAGCGCGAGCTTTAGGTCGACCAGCTCGCGAATCAGTTTGTCTGAGTAATCCGTATACTGTTGCAGCGGCAGGGCAATATTTTCGGCCAGGGTCATGGAGCTGAACAAGGCGCCGCTCTGATAGAGAATGCCGCAGCGGCGCATAATTTCATTGCGGGCTTGTGCGCCGGCGCGGATAAAATCGGTTCCGTCAATAATGACCTCGCCTTCGGTAACGGGCGTCAGCCCCGTCAAAACGCGCAGCAGACTGCTTTTGCCGCAGCCGCTGCCGCCCATAATTATAAAAATATCTCCTTTGTTGATATTAAAGCTGATATTTTTGAGCAGCACGAAATCGCCATAGGCAATGGTCAGGTTGCGAACTTCTATTTGCGGTGTGCTTTTTATCATATGCCCAGCACCTCAAAAATAAGCGTGATTATGCCGGTGGCGACAATCATCCATACAATCGCCGAAACAACAGCTTGTGTTGTGGCCTTACCGACGCTGTCGGCGTTGCGGCCGCAGTAAATTCCGTAATAGCAGCCGCACAGTGAAATAATGACGCCGAAAACCAATGCGTGAAACAGTCCGACCAAAAAGTTGTCCATACTCAGCGCATTTACGGAATAAGTCCAGTATTCGGCGGCGGAAATATCCAGCATGCCGACGCCGACGGCCGCGCCGCCGATTATTCCCATAAAGTCGGCCAGAATCGTCAACAAGGGAATTGTTAATGTCAGAGCCATGATGCGCGGCAGAACAAGAAAATCCTGCGTTGAAATGCCCATGGTTGTGAGCGCGTCAATTTCTTCATTGACCTGCATTGTGCCGATGGTGGCGGCGTAGGACGCGCCGGTGCGGCCGGCCATGATAATGCCGACCATAATCGCGCCCATAATCCGGGTCATGCCGATGGCGACCAGGCTGGCGACATAAATCTGGGCACCGAAAGTTTTTAACTGGATGGCGCCGACAAATGCAAGAATCAAGCCGACCATGAAACTGACCAGCGATACGATGCCGACTGCTTTGTAGCTGCAGTCTTCCAGCGCGAACATAAAATCTACCCGGCGCATGACGGCGGTTCCGGAGAAAAAGCGGCCGATCGAGGCAAAAGTGCGGCGGATAAAGCCCCAGCCTTTGGCAACGGCCAGCACAACGGCTATTCCTTTAGCACCGACGGCTTCGACAAAGGGCAGGCGCGGTTCGTGCTTGAGGTCTGGCTTGCGGTCGACTGTCAGGGCCAGTTCAATAAGTTTGGAAAGGTTGTCGGGAAAATCCGCGTATTCGACGGCAATGTTTTTGTGCCCGGCTGTTTTAAGCAGTTCGAATATCAGCGCCAGCAGAGTGGAATCCCATTTTTGCAATTTTGCTGCATTGATAACAATGCCGGATATTCTGCGAGTTTGAATTTCGTGCAGCAGTTTTTGTTTGGTTTGTTCATCATCAAAACCAAGGTAGTTTCCGTTCAAGGTGATTTCCAGCGAATTGTTGATGAGGGCGTATTTTAGCTGCATTGTGTTTTCCGTTAAATTTGTGCTTTTAAATTATGCCTATATGCCGATTTGTCAAGAATAATAAGAAATCCGCACACGTTATCTGTTAATTTACTTTTATCGCGTATGCTTATTTCAAAAGGACTGGGACGATGGTGAAAAAAATATTTCTGGCCGGGTTATGGTTGTTTTTGAGCGGCTGCGTATCTTATTATCAGGGATACGAGAATGACTATTATGCCTCAAGTTACGGCAGCTTTTATAATGCTCCGCTCCGGGTGCGCGGACTGAGTTATAACGATTTTTACATGCTGGACAATTATCCGGGGGATTATTTTGACATGCAGCTTTGGTCCGCACTTGGCAATATGACGCGGTTTTCGATTGTGTCCATATCCCGCAGCCTCAGATAAAGAGAAGATTTAATTTGACATTTCAGGTCGAGATTATAATATTATTGACGATGACTTTTATTGTTATAAGAGGAGATTTGATATGAAAAAAAGTATGTTAACGGCAGTTTGTGCAGCGGCTCTGATTCTGGGTGCCGTCCAGGTACAAGCCCAGCAAAATCCGGCTATGCCTCAAAGACCGATGCCGCAGGCGCAAAACAACGGCGGACTGTTTGAACAATTAAATCTGACGACCGAACAACAGGAAGCATATCAGAAAATTAAGGATACGACCCGGGATAAAATGGCCGAAGTTCGTAAGGAAATGAAAGTATACCTTGATAAAATAGAGGCTCTCCGCGTCGAAGAGCAAAATGAATTCGAAAAAATTCTGACGCCGGAGCAAAAGAATATTTTTGATCAATACAAAGCCGAAAGAAAGGCTCAAGAAGAAGCCAACAAGGCCAGAATAGAAGAAATGAGAAAACGGTACGAAGCCCAAAGGGCCGCAAAAAAATAACCATTGCGGCTTTTAGGGATAAAAGCACTCTCGGATAGGTTGAGAGTGCTTTTTGATGACTAAATCAGTTTTGAACCGGCAGCGTAAATTCTACGGACTCAGCGGCGGAAGGACTAAATTTATGTATAAAAAGATTTTTTTGGGCGTTCTCATTCTGGCATGTGCCGGTGCGGGATACGGGTATTGGTTTTATTACAATCGCGCGGACATTTTTGAGAATCCGGCAAACGAAGACAATTTCAGCTTTGAAAGCGTAATTGCGCAGGCTAAGGCGATGGCGGCGCTTCCGTACAAGGCGCCAGACAGCGAACTGCCGCCGGCATTGAAAGAACTGTCTTATGACGACCACCGGGATATTCGTTTTGTTCGGGAAAACGGCCCGTGGTATAATCAAAGGCTTCCTTATGAAGTGCAGTTTTTTCATTTGGGCAATATTTTTCAGATATCGGTGCCGATTAACGAAGTTATTGACGGAAAAGCCCGCCCGATAAAATATTCGGCCGCTTTTTTCGATTACGGTAAAAACAAGTTGGATACCAAAAACTTTGCGAATCTGGGCTATGCCGGCTTCCGGCTGCACAACCCGCTGAATACAACTGCTTATTTTGATGAGCTGGTTTCCTTTTTGGGCGCAAGTTATTTCAGGGGACTGGCCAAAGGGCAGCACTACGGCTTGTCCAGCCGCGGCCTGGCGATTGACACGGCCGAGCTGAACGGAGAAGAGTTTCCGGTTTTCAGAGAATTCTGGCTGGAAAAACCAAGAACAAAAGACAAGTTTATCCGGTTATACGCTTTGCTTGACAGCAAAAGCGCCAGCGGGGCTTACAGTTTTAAAATTATTCCCGGAACCAATACGGTCATGGACGTCCAGGCGGTATTATTTCCGCGGGAAGACATCAAAAAACTCGGCGTGGCGCCTCTGACATCCATGTTTTTATTCGGTGAAAACAATAAAAACCAGTTTGACGACTACCGTCCGGAAGTACATGACAGCGACGGGCTGTTAATTCACAACGGCAATGACGAATGGTTATGGCGGCCGCTGGACAATTCAAAAAATCTGCGTATCAGTTCGTTTGTGGATGAAAATCCCAAAGGTTTCGGTTTGTTGCAGCGTGACAGAGATTTGGCGCATTATCTTGATTTTGAAGCAAATTACCAGTCGAGGCCGAGCGCATGGGTCGAACCGCTGGAAGGCTGGGGAAAAGGGATGGTGCAATTGGTTGAAATTCCTTCGCGGCAGGAAATTCATGATAATATCGTGGCTTACTGGGTGCCTCAGAAAAGCGTCAAAGCCGGAAAAGAATACCGTTTTTCTTACCGGCTGATTTGGCTGAATGAAGTTATGAAAGAGCAAAAGCTCGCGGCTGTCACTGCCACCCGTACAGGTATTGGCGGCGTTTCAGGAACAACGGATAATACGGAAAAACGAAAGTTTGTCATTGATTTTTCCGGCGAAAATCTGAACAAAAATTTCCGGGAGCAGAATATTCTGCCCGATGTTTCGTGCCGTTCAGGCAAAATTACCCATGTCAACGCGGTATATAATCCGGTGACGGGCGGGGTAACGGTTTATGCCGACTATCTGCCGAAAGATAACGCGGACGAACTGCGGATTGCTTTGACGCAAAACGGAAAAATCATATCGGAAGTATGGAGTTATCAATGGTTAAGGTAGTTGTCCGCGACGGAAGGGAAATTGTCCGCGCCTATCTGCAAGGCCTCGGTTTCGGCAGCGGCTGCAATCCCGATACGCTGATAAACGAGCATCCGTCTTTGCGCGAGCCAAACGGCGATATTGTCGCGCTGCTGGATGAAATCATATATACCGCGGCGGCGAAAGTTTTGCCGCCGCAACTGTGCGAGAATCCCCGGCATGCAGCAGCGCTATACAAAGCTTTGTATATGGAACTCGGCGGCGCGGCGCGGTGGGGAACGGCACCCTGGCGCGAAGATTATGTCAATCCGCCATATTTTGAGGAAATGAAAAAGCAGGCCTTTGAGGTTGTGCCGCCTTATTGTTTTTCGGAAATGCCGAGGCAGGTTATTGAGCCGGCGGTGGGAAAATTTGCCGCTTTTCTGAAATTTTCACGGAGAAAGAAACATGATTAAAGGCCGGGAAATAAATGTCCAGCAAATCCGCCGGCGCCGTATCTGCGTTTTCGGTTGCATGTTTGCGGCGACTCTGGTTTTGGGGCTGAAGTGGGTTTCGGCGATGCCGACGGAAGCCAATATTGTCGCCAAGACAGTGATGACGGGACTGTTTTTGATGACCTCGGCGTGGATTTCGCTGTTTTTCTTTTCCAGCCTGTTCGGTTTTTTTGAATTGCTGCGCGGGCGCAACGTTCCGGGTATCCGCTGGATGCCGGCGGATACGCGGCTGAAATCGAAAACCGCTGTGCTGATGCCGGTTTATAATGAAAATCCGCAGCAGGTCTTTGCCAATCTGCTGGCGATGGCGCAGAGTCTGGTCAAGACCGGACAGGGCGGTTGTTATGATATCTTTGTGTTGAGCGACACGACCAATCCCAAAGTCTGGGTACAGGAAGAATCCATGTGGAATCAGGCGCGGCGCCTGATGCCGCAGGAAATTAAGCTGTATTATCGCCGGCGGCCTAAAAACGTGGCGCGAAAAAGCGGCAATATTGAGGACTTTTGCCATAAATGGGGCGCTTTATACGATTATATGATTGTTTTGGATGCCGACAGCCTGCTTAACGGGAAAACCATGCTTACGATGTCGCAGCTGATGGAAGCCAATGCCGATACGGGGATTATTCAGGCGCCGCCGATGTGCATTAACAGCCGGTCTTTGTTCGCAAGGATTCAGCAGTTTGCGGGACGGGTCTACGGGCCGATTGTTTCAGCCGGGCTGGCCTACTGGCAGGTGAATGACAGCAATTACTGGGGGCATAATGCAATTATCCGCGTCAAAGCCTTTATTGAATGCTGCGGTTTGCCCGTGCTTAGCGGTCGTAAACCCTTCGGCGGCCATATTCTGAGCCATGATTTTGTGGAGGCGGCACTCATCCGCCGCGGCGGCTGGAAAGCCTGGCTGCTGCCCGAACTGGGCGGCAGTTACGAGGAATGTCCGCCGACAATGATTGACTTTGCAATACGCGACCGGCGCTGGTGCCAGGGAAACATGCAGCACCTGAAAATTCTGGTTTCCAGACATCTGCACCCGGTGAGCCGGATACATTTTACAATCGGCATCATGTCATACCTGTCTTCGCCGCTGTGGCTGAGCTTTTTGATTATGGGCATATTGGTGGCGCTCGGCCATGAGTATTTTCCGCCCGAATATTTTGACAAAGAGCAGACTCTGTTTCCGATTTGGCCGATATTTGACAAAATCGGGACAATCGCTTTGTTCGCTGTTTCCATGTTTATGCTGATTTTTCCGAAGTTTCTGGGCGTTGTCATATACCTCAAAAACAACCGCGCCGGTAAAATCGGCGGGATTTTCGGCGTGATTAAAAGTTTGCTGGCGGAAATCGTGTTTTCGGCTTTGTCAGCGCCGATTATGATGATGTTTCAGAGCAAATTCGTATGGGAAATTTTTACAGGACAGGATGCAGGGTGGAGCACGCAAAACCGCGGCGGCAGTACTTCGTGGCGGGAAGCCGCAAAAAGGCATTTGGGGCACACGCTGCTCGGCATGCTGACCACCGTAGTGGTATGGAAATATATTAATCCGCTGTTTTACTGGATGCTGCCGATAACCATCGGGCTGATGCTATCAATCCCGATTTCGGTTATTTCGTCGCGGACGGGCGCGGGAGAGGCAGCATTCCGGCATAAATGGTTTGTTATTCCGGAAGAAATCGACGAACCTCAAATTGCGGCCGCTGCCGCCCGGTTTTATGACCGGCTGGAACCGGCAATTAACGACGGGGTGATTGCATTAATCAGCAATAATTATATGCTGCAGGTTCATAACACCATGCTGGAGACAAACGGTCCGGCACCGGAATTTGACAAAGAAGTGGCAGACAACGCGCGGATTAAGCTGGATAATTACGTCAGTTATCAGAAGCAGCCGGAGTTTACCCGCGATGAAGAAATCTTTTTGCTGTATAATCCGGAAATACTGGACGAGGCCAGCCTGGCTCTGAGCTTATCCTGACCGACAGGCTTTAAGACGGTTTGGGCGGGGATTTGACCGAATCCAACTCCATATAAACCGTTTGCTGAGGGTAGGGTATATTAATTGCTAAATCGCGGAAACGGCTGACGATTTTCTGGCGAAGGTCATTGGAAATGGCAGAGCGCTTGAAAACGTCGGCGGTAAAGCAATTAAGTTGAAACTCAAGGCTGCTGTCGCCAAGATTGTTAAAGCTGACCGATGGTGCCGGGGTTGTCAGGACATCAGCGTTGGAAGCGGCAATTTCCAGAAGCGTCTGTTTGACTTTTTCGATATCGCTTTTATAGTCGACGCCGACTTTGATAACCACACGGCCGGTGCGACCGTAGTAAGTGTAATTAATCAGGCTTTTGGAAAGGATGTCGGAATTGGGGATGATGACGGTCGATTTGTCCCAGGTTTCAAGCTCGGTCGAGCGCATGTTTATTTGTCGGACAATACCCTCCTGACCGTTAATAATGACCCAGTCGCCGATTTTAATCGGCCGTTCCCATAAGATTGTCATACCGGCGGCAAGGTTGCTGACCATATTCTGCAAACCGAGGCCGACCCCGAAAGACAAAGCACCGGCGATGATGGTAATGCTGCTGAGGCTGCCGCCCATGACGGCAATTGCCAGTATGCCGGATATGATAAACCCGAGAAACCCGATGGAAGACACGACGGAGTTGCGGACGCCGTCGTTCATTTCTATTTTGCTGAGCTTGCCGCTGATAAAACTGTTTTTCAACATTTTAAACAGGGACAAAAGGATAAAGAAACTGATTAACCCGAGAAGGATTGAAGTGATTGAGATGCGGATGCCGCCGATGTTAAATCCGACCAGAAAACTTTTGACGCGGGCCAGCAGCAAATCGACCGAAACGCCCCATACCGCCAGCAGGGTCAGAATGCCGAAAATCCAAATAACAGGAGTCAGCAGCAGGCCAAACCAGAATTCGGTTTTGACCAGAGTGCGGCGGTTGATGCGGAATGTGCGAATCCAAAAGCGCAACAGCAGAATTCGGTGGAAAAGGCCGCGAATCAGGTTGTCGACAATGTAAAAAACTCCGATGACAACCGCGGAAACAATCGAACGGTTGATAATGTATTCCGAAAGGCGGATGTAGCCGAACAAGGACAGGATAAAAGCAATACTCATGGCGAAAGCGATAAAAAAGCTGATTTTGGAGTTGGTGCTCAGCTGGGCGACCGGCGTATCCTCGGTTATTTCCTCATCAGAGAGGGTTTTGTTGTCATATAAGGCTTTGCGTGCGACCAGTATAACGCAGAAAGCCTTGACGGCATTGCCGAAAATTTTGAGCGAATAAATGATTGAGCTGTCATAATCCATTTGGCCGGCCAAGGTCTGGAAGAAAGAAACGATGCAAATGGCCGCCGCCGAAAAAATCAGCGAGGAACTGATAGATTTTGCCCGGTTGTCTTTGACTTCTATTATCCGCCATTTGCCGTTAAACGGCGTAAAGGTTACTTTGACGACGGCTTTGGACAGGTAGTAATAAAGCAGATACAGCGCGGCGGTATTTAAAAGCAGCCCGAATGAGCCGGTATTAATCAGGGAATTGTTTTTTTGCCAGAACAAGAATGCGCCGATGATTGCCGCGGGGATAGCACCGCGGGCAATAAACATCCAGACCGCCGCTTTGACTTTTTGGGAATAATCCGGGCGTTCGACGGCTTCCTGATAACCGAAAAGCTTTTTAATGCGGCGGCTGAGCAGGTATGCGGCAATCAGCGCAGCCAGCATGGCGGCGGCAACGCCGAGAATGTTGTTGTTGACGGTGGTCTGGCGTTCGGCGGACAATCCGTTATACCAGCTCAGGGGAGATTTGGCGAGTTCATACAAAAAACCGGCGAAGGTACCGAGCGACTGCAAAAATTCCTGCGGGTGCAAAATGGAGCTTTGCTTGACTAATATATTGTTAAGAAGACGGCGGTTGCGCAGTTTGAGAATCAGCGCGTTGATCTCGTCGATTTTGGCGGAAAGAAGGTCAAGCTGGGCTATTTGCGCTTTATTGGCGTCAACTTCGGCGGTGAATTCTTTGCGTTGGCGGCTTATGGCTGCCGGTTCGGTTCCTTTTTCAGGCGCTTCGCCAAGCGCGTTCAGTTTTTTTTGTGCGGAATCCTGAGCGGCGGCATAGCGCTGGCGCGATTTATTGAGGCTTTCCTGAATTTGCGAAAGCTGTTGGACATAATCGGCGGTTTGTTCTTTATCCGCTTTGCCGGAATTGAGCCGGGCCGTCATGGCGTTCAGCTGTTTGTCGGTTTGATTGAAATTAATTTCGGCAAAATTGTCTTCCGGCGTCTGTGACTGTACGGGGGCGGCAAATGACAGAAAAACGAGCAATAACAGAATGTATTTCGGCATGATATTTCCTCAAATTGACATATGCCCAAATATGGGAATGATTTGAAAATAATCAAGAGCGCGGCGCGAAGGCTCAGCGTTCGAAGTTACACAAAAAACACCCTTTCGGGTGTTTTTTTATTAATTAAAATCAGCGGAGAGCCAAGATGTCTGCCGTAATCTGTTCTGGTGTCAGGCGGTAGCGCCGGTAAAGCTGTTCGAGCGGAACGCGGTCGGTAAATTCTTTTCGGGCGCCGCGGTTGAGCACTTTTATGTCATCTGTTCCGTAAAAACGGGCAACTTTTTCTCCAAAACCGCCGTCCAGGACGCCGTCTTCCAGAGTAACGACAATGCGGTGGTCTTGCTTAAGGCGGTTGAGGAGCTGTTCATCCAGTCCGGTGATGTAACGCGGATTGACAAGGGTTGCCTCAATGCCGTGCAAACGCAGGCTGTCCGCAACCTGTTGTCCAAGGCTGAAGAAGCTGCCCAAAGCAAGAATTGCAACTTCGCTGCCTTGGCGGACAATTTGAGAAGTATTGAGCTTATCATAATTCGTGTCAACTTTTTCAGATGCCGAAATGACCGTCGCCGGAACGCGGATAACGACGGGATGTTTTGTTTGTTCAAGCCCCCATTCGAGCATGGAAAGATATTCCTGTTTGGTGGCCGGAGCAAGGTAGACAATATTGGGAATATTTGAAATTAACGGAATGTCAAAACAGCCGAGATGCGTGGCATCCATGCCGGAGATACCGCCGGAAAATACCAGAATGACCGCCGGATTGTTATTGATTGCCAAATCCTGCGAGAGCTGGTCGTAGGTTCTCTGAACAAAGGAACTCCAGACGCAGAAAACCGGTTTGCATCCGCCCTTGGCCAACGCCGAGCTAAAGGCGACGGCGTGTTCTTCGGCAATGCCGACGTCTACGTAATTTTGCCCAAGCTGACGCCTTTTTTCCGGCGTAAAGCCAAAAGCGCCCGGTGTTCCGGCGGAGATGACGACAATGTCCTTATCGCTCTTGAGTCTGTTGTTCAGATAATTAAAAGTAATATCGTTATAATTCTCACTGTTGTCAAAAGTTACGGTATTTTCACCGGTTTTGATGTCAAAGGGCAAATTCCAGTGCCATTTTTCCCTGTTGTCTTCAGCCGGCTGCCAGCCTTTGCCTTTTTGGGTATGAATATGGACAACGGTTGGGCGCGGCGTGTCTTTGACCTGTGACAAAGTTTCAACCATGCGGGCGACGGAATTACCTTCCTCAACATAGAGATAATCAAAACCGAGCACCTTGAACATATTACATTCGGCTTTGCCGCCGGTTTGGCGCAACAGGTGCAGGTTGGCGTATATGCCGCCGTGATTTTCGGCAATCGACATTTCGTTGTCATTGACGATGATAATTATGTTGCTGTTGAGGACAGCCGCATTGCTGAGGCCTTCAAGCGCTTCGCCGCCGGACAGCGAACCGTCGCCGATAAGGGCAATAATATTGTTTTTTTCATTTTTGAGGTCGCGGGCTTTGGCTAATCCGCAGGCAAGGCTGACCGACGTCGAAGTATGGCCAACGATAAAAAAGTCATGTTCGCTTTCGGCCGGATTGGTATAACCGGAAATCTCGGAAAATTTTTCACCATTAATGAAGCCGTCTTTGCGGCCGGTCAAGATTTTATGCGGGTAGCATTGGTGCGAAACATCGTAGACAATCTTGTCACGCGGAGAATCAAAAACATAATGCAGAGCAACGGTGGTTTCGACAATGCCGAGGTTGGGGCCGACATGTCCGCCGATTTTGCTGTCGCGGTTGAGAATTGCCGCACGGATTTCATCGGACAAAGCCTCCAGTTCGGGAAGCTTAAAATTCTTTATATCTGCCGGTGAATTAATTTTGTCGAGGTAGGTCATGGTATCTCCTGTCTGTTATAACGAATCGAATTAGGGATATCATAAACTTTAGAGCTAGCTTTAAGTCAAGCATTTTTTTAATTTAAAATTTCGCAGGTTTTCCGGATAAAAAAATTCCCTTCATCGGTTGATGGAGGGAATTGTGGACAGATAAATAATTAATAACCGGCGCGATTTTCGCGGCGGGCGGCGTCACGGTTGTATTGTGGATTATAATTGCCGTCATTGTCATCGACATCAATTTCAATTTCTTCATCGTCTTCTTCGGTAACAGCGTCGGCTGCATTTCCGGCAGCGTCTTTGGTCGCTTCCCAGGCGTCGCTGCTGACTTCCTTGGTTTTATCCCAGGCTTTGGAAGCTCCGTCTTTAGTGGCTTCCCAGGCATCGCTGCTGACTTCTTTGGTTTTGTCCCAGGCTTTGCCTGACGCATCTTTGGTTGCTTCCCAGGCGTCGCCTGATTTTTCAGCTATGGTATCGCCGGCTTTGGAAGCGGTGTCTTTGGTTGATTCCCAAGCATTGCTGCCGGCCTGTTTGGTTTCATTCCAAGAGGTGTCACTGTTGCTGTATGTATTGTTGTCTGCCATCTTTAATTCTCCATGATTTAAATTAAAAGCGCCCTGATTGGAAGAGGCTGCCGGAGTGCGGCGGGCGTTGTTGTTTGTTTGTACGTTATCGGCAGCTCCGGTTCGCGCTGCCCCGGCATCCTGATTGATTGTTCCTGACGGAGTGCCGGTATTGTCAAAAAAGGCAATGCCGATTAAAGCAAGAATGATAATCAGAGCCGCGTAAAATACGTATCGTGTTGTTGTACTCATCGTACTCTCCTTAACAATTGTTACTCATGAGAAAATAATCATTTCAGGCCGGCTTTAAATAATACTTTTAGGCATTAAAAGCGTTATTTACAAATGAAGTATGACCGGCAGACGTATGGCGGTATGTAAAAAAGGAAAATAAAGGGCAGGTACAGCCTTTTTATGATTTTATGTCGGTTTCGGCTCTGCGGATGACTTCTTTGAGGTCAATACCGACGGCAGACGCTACCATCATTAACGTGCGTAATGTCGGGCTGTTTTGTTTTTTGACCAGAAGAGTAATTGCCGTGCGGCTGATTCCGGTCTCTTTGGATATGCGCAATTTGGTAATTTTGCGCTTAATCCGTTCTTGTTCCAGAATTTCAACTACTCTTTGGGATAATTTTTCCGCGTCTTCTCTATTCATGCCTCTACATTATTTGTTGACAATTTAGTTTTAAATGTAATTATAATTACATGTATTTTAAGCCCGACATATGCCGGGAACGGAAAGAGGAATGTATGCTGATTTTGAGCAAATTTATCGGAAAAGGTGCAACGCGCATCTGCTTTGAGCATCCGCTATGTTCGGATAAATGTGTCAAAGTTATGGCGCGTTCTAAAAATGAGCGGCAGCTTTTCAGAGAGCTTCAGGTGTATTCTTTGGTCAAGGGGTATTTGAGCGAATATCTGCCGCGTTACGAACCCCGGATTGTTAAGACAAATCTGGGGAAAGGCCTGGTGTGCGACTTGCTGCGCGATGATGACGGCAATTGTTCCCAAACGCTGGGGTCTTATCTGGCGGCCGGGGCGGTTGATGAAGAACTTATTGCTCAGATGTGGCATTTCAGTTACTGTCTGGCAGAGCATGATTTATTTTTTTATGATTTTAATTTGCAGAATTTTGTCGTTCAGATCAAGGACGGGCATAAACTGCTGCGTTATACTGACTTGAAAAGCTACAACAATTATAAGTCCTGGACTTTTCTTAAATTGGAAAAAGTTCTGATTCCGCTCGCGCGGCAGTTGATGCTGCACCGCATAAAAAGATTGTTCCGTACGCTGGGAATTGATGTTTCAAAGGCCTGATTCAGGCGGCCGCTGCTTTTTTCTCCTTATAATCTGTCAAAATGCGCTTATATCATTTCTGATTAATACGCAATTTAATTAGAAAGGATGATGCCAATGAAATTCTGGATTCCGATTGTTGCTTTTGCCGCTTTGCTGTTGTATTGGGGCGTGGGCGGGGTTAACAGCCTGGTGCGCCAGGATGAGGAAGTCAATGCGGCCTGGGCGCAGGTTCAAAACCAGTATCAGCGCCGTATGGATTTAATTCCCAATCTGGTGTCAACCGTCAAAGGTTATGCCTCACACGAAAAAGAAACGCTGCAGGCGGTTATTGAAGCACGTGCCAACGCCACCAAGGTTTCGGTTAATCTGGACAATGCCAAACAATTCCAAGAATATATGAACGCGCAGAGCGGGCTGAGTTCGGCGCTTTCACGCCTGCTGGCGGTATCGGAAAATTATCCCAACCTCAAGGCCAACCAGAATTTTCTGGCGTTGCAGGATCAGCTTGAGGGAACAGAAAACCGTATTGCCGTGGCGCGGAAGGATTATATTGCCGTCGTCAGGGGATTTAATCAGAATGTGCGGACTTTTCCGGGGATAATCTGGGCGATGGTTTCCGGCTTGCGTGCCAAACCGGTGTTTGACGCTGCGGCAGATGCGCAAAGAGCACCTGTTGTGGCTTTTTAGCGGGTGACAAATGAAAAATATTGTTTTCCGGGTGTTATTTTTGTGGCTGATTGCTTTGCCTGTCTTTGCGGCGGAGGTTGATTTTCCGCCGCTGAGCGGGCAGGTTGTGGATGAGGCCGGCGTGTTGACGCCCGAAGAAAAGTCGCGGATTAAGCAGATTCTTTCTACAGATAAAGATAATCAGGTTGCGGTGGTCATACTTAAGGATTTGCGCGGGCAAAACGGGCGGGAATACGGCGTGGAACTGGCGCGCCGCTGGCAGCTTGGTCAAAAAGGCAAAGATAACGGCGTGCTGATTTTGTTTTCGGTCAAAGACCGCTATGCCGGAATAGAGGTCGGTTACGGTTTGGAAGGCACGCTGCCGGACAGCCTGGCCGGGCGGATTTTGCGCGAGGCGGTGTTTCCGCCGCTAAAGCGCAATCTTGATTACGGCGAAGCGGCGTTAAACGGGGCCTATGCGGTTATGACAGTCCTGAACGGCGGAAAACTAAAAGACGGTATGGCTGACGCGGAAGAACCTTTCGGCGACGCTTTGTCAACTCTGATTGCTCTGATTGTAGTTTATTTGGTGTTGACGGGACGAATGCATCCGGGACTGGCCAGAGGCGGCTTTTTCAGACGCGGCGGCTCCGGCGGAGGCTTTTGGGGAGGCGGCGGCGGTTTCGGCGGCGGTGGAGCAGGCGGACGATTTTAGAGAGGTATTAGCAGGTATGCAAAAACAGGCGGATAAAAATTCCTTCCGTTTTAAATAACCAAATTGATTATTTCAGCGGGTGTTTCATGCTTTCGCATTGTATTGTTTGATTAAACCGATTGCATTTTAAAGTAATTATGTATATAAGCCCCTTCATTAAATATAAAACCAACAATAATCATACATTTTTCATGGGAAACGATAAAATCGCCGTCGCCCTTGGATTGACGGTTAATTCCGCCAAAGAGGTGGTAAATGAAATTATCCGTGAGGGACGCTTTCTAAAATCCACGGATACACATGGCCGCAGAGCACTAAACCTCTCCGGCAAACCCTACTTAACCATCTCTTGCGTAGATTTAGGCAACATAGACAAACGCATCCAAGCCCGATAAGTCCTAAACTGCCAAAGCAACGCCGAATACTATAAACAACAATACGAACTTGAAAAAGCAGATAGTTCAATGGTTTTATCATTGATTGGATATTTTAATCTATAGGATGTTTCAATAAAGATACGGTTTCTTTCATATAATTCAGCAGAACTCAAAATTGTAATTAAAAACAATAGCTTAATCCTAAATTTAAGCCCATTGCACGTTGTGGCTGGAGACGTCTTGCGGTATTTGAGCTTATTTTATTTGTTTCGACGTTAACCTGAGTTGAATTTTATAGAGATTAAATAATAAATTTTTATTATAGCATTCAACAACTTTAATACTTTTCTTGTATTTTTTGCGATATGAAGTAACCTAATATTCATGTTTACAGCCAATGCGAGAGAGCCATGATGCCGATAGCTAATTACATAAATGAGATAAACAAACGTTTCAAGACAGGAATTTCCAGAGAGCATTCCTATCGCGGAGATTTGCAGACCCTTATTGAAACAATGGTATCGGGAGTTATTGCTACAAATGAGCCAGCTCGTATAAATTGCGGAGCACCGGATTATGTAATTACAAAAAAAGATATTCCCCTTGGATATATTGAAGCAAAAGATATTGATGATGATTTGGATAACAAAAATCATAAAGAACAATTTGACCGTTATCGTAATAGCTTAAACAACTTGATTATCACTAATTACCTTGAGTTTAGATTTTACCGTGATGGTGAAAAAGTTACAGCAATCCGTATTGGACATATTGAAAATGGCAAAGTGGTTGCAAACCAAGAGAATTTTCAAACTTTTAATGATTTAATTGTTAGCTTTTGTGCACACAAAGGGCAAACCATTCGTTCCGCTTCAAAGTTGGCAAAAATGATG
The DNA here is from genome assembly GCA_018362935.1 of Pseudomonadota bacterium. GTDB lineage: Bacteria > Pseudomonadota > Alphaproteobacteria > RF32 > CAG-239 > CAZU01. Next base: position 17,822 of record JAHALQ010000013.1, read on the forward strand.
GCTGGTAAGGCACGGCTTTTGGCTGATATTATCAAAAAGGCTCTGGATGGTGATGATGATAATTATGATAATAAAACCTTACAACAACAACTGCAAGCCTTTCAAAAGATTTTGATTAGTGACATCACTAAAGAAGAATTCTCAGATGTTTATTCGCAAACTATTGCCTATGGTATGTTTGCCGGGCGTCTGAATGATAGCAGTTTGGGAAATTTTTCGAGAACAGAAGCTTGCGAATGTATCCCAAAATCTAATCCATTCTTGAGAAAACTGTTTGGCTATATTGCAGGACCAGACATTGACGACCGTATTAAATGGGTGGTAGATGATTTAGCTGATATATTTGTCGCGGTGGATTTGCATGATATTTTGAAAGATTTTGGTAAAGCAACCAAGACGCAAGACCCGATAATCCATTTTTATGAAACCTTTTTAAGCGAATATGACCCCAAACTTCGCAAAAGCAGAGGTGTTTGGTATACGCCACAGCCAGTGGTTAACTTTATAGTGCGTGCGGTTGATGATATTCTCAAAGATGAGTTCGGCTTAGCTGATGGTTTGGCAGATATTTCAAAAATCAAAATAAAAATAAAAGATACTCAATATGGTAATGCAAAACGTGGTAAAAGTTCGGCAGAGATTGAAAAAGAAGTGCACCGAATACAGCTGTTAGATCCAGCAACTGGTACCGGAACGTTTTTAGCTGAGGTCATTCGTCAAATCCACGAAAAATTTATTCCTATGCAAGGAATGTGGCAAGGATATGTTGAAAACCACTTGTTGCAAAGATTGCATGGTTTCGAGCTTCTAATGGCTTCCTATGCAATGGCACATTTAAAACTTGATTTAATGTTGAAGGAAACCGGTTATAACAGCACTAAAAATGACCGCTTAAAAGTGTATTTAACCAATAGTTTGGAAGAACCTCATCCTGATACAAATACATTGTTTGCGACTTGGTTATCAGAAGAAGCCACTGAAGCCAATGAGGTTAAGCGAGATGTTCCTGTTATGGTCGTTCTTGGCAATCCGCCATATAGTGTGAGCAGCTCTAATAAAGGTGAATGGATTACAAATTTATGTAATGATTACAAAAAAGAGCTAAATGAGCGTAATATTCAGCCATTGTCTGATGATTATATCAAATTTATCAGATATGGACAGTATTATGTTGATAAAAACGGTGAAGGTGTTTTAGCTTATATTTCAAACAATAGCTTTATTGATGGTATTATTCATCGTCAAATGAGGTACTCTTTATTAGAAACTTTTGATAAGATATACATTATTGATTTACACGGCAACTCTAGGAAAAATGAAGTTTGTCCTGATGGTTCAAAAGATGAGAACATATTTGACATTATGCAAGGTGTCTCTATCAATTTGTTTGTTAAAACCAACAAAAAGAGAAAAAATCAATTAGCTGAAGTTTATCATTATGACTTGTATGGTAAAAGAGAAAGTAAGTATGAATTTTTGTCAGAACATAGTTTAGATAATATAGATTTTAGTAAATTAGAAAATCATGCCCCTCATTATTTCTTTATAAAGAAAGATTTTGGATTATCAGTAAGATATGAAAATGGGTTTTCTGTAAATGATATATTTGTGCTAAAAAATATGGGTATAGCAACGGGAAATGATGAACAGTATGTATCGTATGATAAAAATGAGTTTTCAGAAGTAAATTTTAATAAAATTAGGAGATTTTATTATAGACCTTTTGATTTTAGGTATGTTTTATATGACACTGAAAAACTTCAAAGAGCAAGATTTAGAATTATGAAACATTATTTGTATGATAACAGCAATTTAGGATTCAATGCAGTTAAACAATCAAAAGATAAAGGAATTGAATGTTTAATTACTCGTGATTTAGTTTGCAGAGATTCTATAACAAACCACACTTACACATTTCCTCTCTATCTCTACGAAGATATTGATAATTCGCGGCATCCGAATTTTGATAAAGAGCTTATTCAAAAATTTGCAGATAATGTAAAACTTAAATTTGTTGCAGAAAAGTCAGATGAGGAAGGGACTTTTGCTCCTATAGATGTTTTGGATTATATTTATGCGGTTTTACATTCTCCCAAATATCGAGAGACATATAAAGAGTTTTTGAAAATTGATTTTCCGAAAGTCCCTTATCCGACAGATAAAACTAAATTTTGGGAACTGGTTAAGCTTGGTTCGCAAATTCGCCAAATTCATTTGTTAGAAAGCGAGAAGCTCAATACAATATCAATCGGTTATCCAATAAGTGGTAATAATGTTGTCGAGAAACCAAAGTTTGATGATGGCAAAGTCTATATCAATGAAACGCAATATTTTGATAATGTTCCTGAAATTGCTTGGAACTTTTATATCGGCGGATATCAACCGGCTCAAAAATGGCTTAAAGATCGTAAAAGTAAGGAACTTTCATTTGATGATATCCGCCATTATCAAAAAATTATCAATGCTTTGTATCTGACCAGCCAACTAATGTCGCAAATTGACGATATTGGCGTTATCTAGCGAGGATGAAAATCATTAGTTACCAGCGAAGATTTAGGCGATTTTACAGTTGAAAGGACTCAATCAGATGAAACGCCAGCTCTAGGAAAAGCACAAAATAAAATTAACGATACTTGGCACAAAGTTTATAAATCAATCTTTAATTAAAATTGTTTATTAATCCCAATCTCGAAAATATAGAATCTCAGCCTGTGTTTATTTTTGCACAGGTTCAATTTTTCTTGGTTTATGAGAGAAATTTTTCCCGAAACGAGTATCTAGCCGAGTGTTTATTAAGATATTGAAAAACAAAGATACTTGAAGAAATTAGTTCGGGTGTGCTTGAAAAAAGAGCCTCATTAAAAATATAACATTCGAACTCAATATTTTTATTAAAAAACAAGGACTTAAATTTCGATTTAAGTCCTTTGCACGTTGTGGCTGACCAAGGTTTATGACCTTAGGAAAAAATATGAGCAGGAATTAGCGGAAATGTATCTTATTATTAACGGCATGGATGACGATTTACGGCAAATGATAACGGTAGAAAAAGGCTAGTGCTCAATATTTTTATTATATAACCAACATCAGAAGGAAATAATAAAAATGATTAAGGACTTTTATATTTGTCTGGACAATACGGCATTAAATTATGCGCTGAAGCATTTCAGCAATCCGTTTACGCGAATAATGCGTTGCTATACAGGCTTGGAAGTTGAAATGATTGTCAAAACAATGGAATCAAACAAAAGCAAAAATTTCTATACGCTCCGGGCAATGCAAAATAAGATACTAAAGGCTACGATTAAAAATCTTGAAGTACTAGGAGCTGTTTTTGAACGAGCAGATAACTCTACATCATAAATAATTTAATTATTAAAAAAATGTTAATAGTGTTTGCAAAATATGTTTTTAGGCTTTAACCTGATTTATTATAAAGGAGAGTCGGTATGCCTATAAGAAAACAAACCATTGGTATTAAGGAATCTTTTAATATTGTTGGAAAATCTTCGAATCCAATGGCCCCATTAAGTGAGGCTGTAATGAATTCTCTTGATTCAATTGAAAAAAGAAAAACAGAGGGTGATAGTTTCAATCCTGAAATTGGCATTTCATTATTTTTTCAGGTTTCTAAAGATTTGTTAGGGAATACCAATATAAGTATAGCATCATGCGAAGTTGAAGATAATGGGAAAGGCTTTACTACAGAAAATTATGAAAGATTTTTACGATTGGGAGATAAAAGTAAAAATTTAAATAATAGGGGTACTGGTAAAATACAAATTTTCCACCGTTTTGAAAGTATGGAAATAAGCAGCATATTTAGAGAGGATGGCAAAAAATGGCGTCGTGAAGCTTCTTATAGCATAAATGATAATGAGGAAAATAAGGTTGAAGAAATAGAAGAAGATATAGAACAAAAAACAACCGTCAAATTAAGTAGATTTTATGGCAATGATGAGGAAAAACAATATTTAAATAATTTTAGCTCGAATTGTGTTAATTTAAAAAGAGAATTTATTCGATTATTGTTATTACGCTTATATTCGGAGAAAGACTCAGGACTTTTAATAAAGCTCAAAGTCTATATAGATAATGAATTGAAAGCTCAAGATGAAATTTGTTCCACAGATATTCCGGAGCCTGATAAAGAAGAAAAAGTTAAGATTAATACGGTAAGACTTGCAGATATAAAAAATAATTCTGATTCAAATAGCAATATTGAATGGGATATCGTTAATAGCGATAATGAATTATGCGTTCGACGTTTTAAATTATCTGTTGATGATATAGATGAGAATGGTGTCTTTTTGTGTAGTAAAAATGTACAGGTTAAAAAATTTCCATTTTCCATTTTAAGAAAAAATACAAATTTTGATGGTTATCGCTATATTACAAGTGTAAGCGGAAGCATTTTAGATGATGAAAGAAACGTTAATCAATCAATAGATGGTTTTACTTTTCCCTTAAAAAAAGATGTAGAAAATAATATCAAGCAAGGTGATTTATTTACTCGAGGTAATGAATATATATTTTTTGATGAAATTAAAGAAAAAGTTGGAAATCAGCTGGAAAATATGTACTCAGATGTAAAAAGCTTAAAAGAAGAAAAAAATAAAAGTGTTCAAGAAATTGCCGCTAAATACGGAATTTCAGAAGATGTGATTTCTAAAACCAAAATAGGTTTGAATGATTCCGATGAAGATATAACAAAGAAATTATTTGAAGTACAAGCAAAACAGCTAGCAGAACAAAGTATTACTATTCAAAATACATATGAAGAACTTGTTGAATTGGAAACAAAGGAATTTGATCCGTCTGATGAGGAATATGAAACGAAATTCAGAGAAACTTCAAGGAAACTTTTAGATTTAATACCTCAGCAAAATAAAGATGAGTTAGCAAGATATGTAATTAGAAGAGATATGGTTGTACGGTTACTTAAGTTGGCATTAAAAAATGAATTGGTAAAACAGTTGGAGTGGAAGAAGAAAAAAGCAGCAGGAGAAACTGTACGGGAAGACCAGGAAGGCTTAATACATGATATTATTTTTAAACGAAAATCCATAAATGGCCCAAATGACCTTTGGATATTAAATGAAGAATTTGTTCATTTTAATGGATGTTCTGATATTCCTTTAAACGAGATTGAGTGTAAAGGAGAAAAGCTAATTAGGGAAGATATAAATATTGAAGATGCCTTCACCAGTGTTGGATTGGATATTGGACATAGGTTGGAAAAACGACCAGATATTTTCTTATTTCCCGAGGAAGGAAAATGTATATTAATAGAATTTAAAGCCCCCGGTGTTGATGTAAGTTTGCATTTAGACCAGCTTCCTAAATACGCTAAACTTATCGCTAATTACTCAAAAAAGAAAATTACACAATTTTATGGCTATTTAATCGGAGAGAACATTAATAGATTAGATATTCCGGATCGTTATAATAGAGCAGTATATAGTGGCTATTGGTTTAATCCGAGTGAGACTATCAAAGATTTAGAGACAGATTTTCCTATAGCTGATTTGTATCAGGAAATTATTCCTTTTTCTACTATAGGTACAAGGGCTGAAATGCGTAACAGAAGTTTTGCAGAAAAGTTGGGCATTGAAGTTAACGAATTAGGTTCTGACAATAAAATAAAAAATCTTGAAATCTAGACCATCTCTACTATTTTCTTCTGCGCATCGGTGTTGTATTCAATATAGCGTTGGGTGGTGGCAAGGGTGGAATGTCCGGCCAGCATGCGGATGTCGTTTAAGGTTCCGCCGGCAAGACTGATGTTTTTAGCGGCGGTGGTAATGAAGGTTCTGCGGCCGCTATGCGAGGAACAACCTTCAAAACCGATTTCTTTATATAAATTATAAAAGAAATTAACGATTGCCTGCGGACTGGTCTTATTGTTACGTTCTGTCGTAATAATCCGATTTGTCAAAACAAAATGCTCATCCTTCTGCTGTTCGGCTAGAAGTTCCGCCAATAAAACTGCCAAATCTTTATGCAGAGGAATAACTCGGCCGGATTGCTTGCCCTTGGATGCCTTATTAATAAGGTTAATTTCACGGATTAATTGTCCTTGCGAGTCGCAAACCATCAACCAGCTTAGATTCGCAATTTCCTTTGCCCGCAATCCGGCCTTGTAACTGAGCATAAAAATAATTTTATTGCGGAGCGGATATCTCGTCCGTTCCAAATAGCTTAATGCCAGTTCCTGCTGTTTCGGTGTAAGAATTTTTGCCTGTTTATTAAGTGCCATTTTATCCTTAACTCATTATATTATTGAATCTATGTAATAAATTATAATGAGTATAAAATAAAAGTCCAGGCTCAAAGTCTTGCAATGCTTGAAAAATAAGGACTCATTATAAAAAATATATTATATAATGAGTTGATAAATTTGAATATTAAAAAAACTCTTTGACTTTTTTTCCCAGTTTAACCTAATATAGAGCTGGTTCGATTGTCGGACTGGGGCGTAGTAACCTCTTCACTATACGGTCTGAGATTTTAGAAGGCAGACCGAAATCAAAAACACTTCTTCCGGTTTTTATGACCGGGAGATGATGTTATGTCCAAGCATTTTGCCAAAAGCATCATGCTGTTATAGTGCAGTTACTAACTCCCGGTCGCCCGAAACTGTGGCGACTTTTATTTTGTTAAAATTAGAAAAAGGGAGAAACTAAATGGAAAAACTAAAATATCTTTGGCATAAATTTCTTTATTTTAGTGGGATAATGGTAATAGTAATTGCTGTATATGGCTCTTATAAAAATCAATACGGATTTGAAATTCCAGAATCTAATTATATTTCCGCATGTGACGGTAAAGAGGTTGTGTCCAGTATTAAAACACAATGTACAAAAATGGATGGTGTAAGGAATGATAAGCCAATTTATGCGGAGATAATAACCGATGTTTATTCAATAAGAGATATCTATAAAACGACTGTCTACAGAAGGTTTTGCTTTCCCAAAGGAACCAGAAGTGTCCAGTTTGTTTTAAGAGAGTTTATTGAAGATGCCAATAATGGAGATAAACAAAGAGTAGAAATCGGAGACGATTTAGATTTAGAAGCAACGAGTTGCGCAGGTATTGAAGCTTTATTTTGGGATGTTGATGGCAAAGCAAAAAATGGCGTCATGTATTATCGAATGACTGATAATGGTGTTGAAGATTATGAATAATTTCGGGAGCGAGCCATGAAAAAAATTTTAATTATGATATTGATGCTTGGTGGTTGTGCAATAATTAATGACCAAAAGCAGGGAGACTACTTTAGTAAATTTAGCATTCCTACAAAAAATTTATTGGGAGTGGGAAGATGCAAAAGTTTTGAAAGCAAATATGTGGAGAATTATGACTGGGATAAACTTATAAAGCTGGAAACGGAAATTCTAAATATAAATGAAAAGCTTAAAACAAGGAATGATTTGTCGTCAGTCAATATCCCGCAGGCTAATTTAGTAATCAATAGTTATCTTGAAATGCCCTCTGTTTTTTATCGCGATAAGAAAATGAAAGACTTGAGCGAAAGGGATGGCGAAACTCATGATAGTTATGGAATATTGAATGAAGTTGCCGATTTTTGCTTAAAAAATGATTTTATTCAAGACAGGGAAAAAACAACAAAGTTAAAGAACTATTGGGCACATGGAGAGATTAAGGCCTGGATGGCCGGAAATCTTCGACATAAACTTAAAATTGAGCAGATTTACACAAAACAGAAAGCTGAGTTTATGAAAACTTTTAATAAGTCGAAATTGTATGGCAGATTTAAAAAGTCTGTGCCATCTATGATTGGAATGCCAGTTGAGAGTTTGGTTAAAAAGGACTGCAAAATTGAGAATGTCATTATCGGTATGTCATTATTATCAATGGCAGATAACAGATTTAGTAAACAAGAAAATTATTCATTTTCGGTTGAAGGCAATGCATTAATAATTAAAGTGTCGGATATTTTTAGAATCAATTTTGAGCAACGAGATGGTAAGTTGGTGCCGACTGAATATTACAGCAAAAATGAAAATAATTCCTCGGATAATCAAGATTATACCAATCGAAGTGTCTTAGGAGCTGTTTATATGTCTGATACCCTGTGTGGCAGCAGTGAATTAGTATATTAATGTTGTAACCACCTCAAATCTGAGGTGGTTTACCAAGACCATACAGGATTGATTAACGCTAAATATAAATTTTAAGCGTTAAACCGCCAAAACAAAACAGCCTCGGATATTTTTTATTCGGGGCTGTTTTTTTGTGAGAAATATTTCTAATAATTTGACTTTGAAAGCAAATCGGTATTAGCTGTTCTTTATAAACATAAAGACAGGTAATAAAATGACAGTCAAGTATAAATCAAAACAAAGGGAATATAGGCGACAATATTGTGAGAATTTTTTGTGGGTGGTAGCTAAAAATATAAAAAAAAGAAGAGAAATAAATGGTATGAGCTTGGAAGAATTGGCCAAGAAAGCACATGTTAGCCCTAATACTATATACAAAATAGAGAGGGGAGATGTTGATTTAAGTTTACTTACATTGAAGTCAATAGTTTCTGTTTTTAATATTAGTCTTTCAGAGTTTTTTGAGCCAATGAATATGAAATGCCAACAAAAAGTGGATGTATTAATAAAGGAGATGAGAAGAGCGAGTATAGATCAAGTTGAAATTTATTATCGTTTGTTTAAAGCCCAAAAAAAGATATTTGACTATATGAATTTAAAAAGAACCTCAAATCCACTTCCAACGGAAAGTTGTTCTGACATTCCTTCTTCTTGGCCTTCTTTTAAATAAGCTTCATAAACTTTATTTATAATTAGAAATTTTTGGATGCAGTGTTTTACCACAGGTAGAGGCTTTAATTTTCATAAAAATTAAAGCCTCTTTTTTTGTATTTTCTAATTATTTATTTTAATAAATAAAAATTACAAAATTTTAATACTAAAATAAATCAAAAAAAATAAATAATTTCAATTTATTAAAAAATAATTTTTTACTTTTTTTTCTTTAAAAGTCTTTAGCAAAATAAAAAACGTAAAAGAGCCCCCGTAATTAACATCAACGGAGAGCTCTGTCTTGAATTACCAAGCGCTAAATAATGAGATTTTGAAGTGTTGTCCTGACTTGACGGCGGATGAAGCCGTCGATGCAGGCAAAAGTCTTGTTGCTCTGTTGAAGATATTACACGAGGCCGTTCAGGAAAATCCTGAATTACAAACATTAATTTCAGCTCAAATAAAAGGAGATTTTTAAATGAGCACAAATAACAAGAAAAACGTCTGTGATACCTGCGTTTTGCTGGTCGATTACACGGACATCACAATAACAGAGCTTGGGCGTTTTAAGCCTAATCCGCAAATCCTTTGGGATATGCAAGGGGCGGAGGCAGTGATCTGCTATAACTTCGCAACGCGTGAAGAGCAGCAACAGCATTACTACCCTAGGCTGTCATTAAGCAGCGTACTGCGGCACGGTGGTTTCAGCGTTAAGTTGAAAATTGAGTTTTCCGCACCAAAGCTGCTGCATTATCCGCCCAACAATCTGGAAGAAGTTTGCGATGCCGACTTTGAAGATGTCATCAGTATTTTGGTATTACGGCTTCACGAGATGGGTGTTGAGGTTTCGCCGCAAGTGCTGCGGTCGGCACAAGTTGTAAGGATTGACTTTGGTAAGAATGTCTTGGTTAAAGTTGCACCCTGTGTGATTTTACAATACTTGAACAAAGCTGACATCAGCCGTCGGCTCGATTGTACCAAGGTGTCATACCGAAATGAAGGGCATTCGCTGCATTTTTTAGCCCAACATCGGAATGTCGTTATTTACGATAAACTCAAAGATATTCAAAAAGCCCGGTATTGCAAAAGTCGGGCTGTCAGTTCCGAAAATGCCCAGACAATTGATATGGCAGCCCTAGGCTTAAACCAATACTTACGGGTTGAAATTCAGTTGGGCAATTCTGAGAATATACGTCAAGCCATCAGCAAAGCGGGGCTTCCAGTTCCGGAGCTGACATTCCAAAATCTTTTCAGCAGCCAAATTTGCCGAGCTGTTACGCTGGTTTATTGGAATGAAATTTTGGCGGCAGTAAGATATCAGCAGTTAAGCGAAGAAAATGCGGCAGATTTATTCAAACGCCTGCTGGATGCCAAATATAAGTTTCTAAAAGTCCTGCAGATTGTCGGTTTGGTAACGATACTGAAGACGATGGGCAAACGAGAACTGCGGCTGCATGCGGGGAACTCTTTTTCACCTGCTATTTACGAACTGTTTCGGCTGATTAATCAGCTTGAACCGCAAAACAATTGGCTGCAGTCGGATTTGGACGGCATAACCGTAGCTATTAATGAAAATCAAATCATAACTTTAATGAAAGGAAATAAAAATGACTAAAGTGTATCAACAAGCAGAACATGCTATTATCTTCAACCGGGTATCATCCGTAAATCAGGACTTTCATAGTTCGGGAGAACATCAATATGCAGTGTGTGAAAAGTACTGCCAAAATAAAGGGCTGTCAATTTTAGGAGCGTATGGAATGATTGAAACCGCTTATAAAAGAAGGCGTCCTGGTTTTGAAAGTATTTTAGGTTGTCTGGAGCGACATCATGGGGTGCCAGTGGCTCTTGTTGTAACTTCTGTTGACCGTCTTTTACGATCATTTTGCTTCTTGGATAGACTGAATAAATTGCGAGAGACCGGTAAGCTTGAACTTCATTTTGTTGAAGATAACTTGTCTTTGACAGTTAACTCAACGCCCGAAGATGTATTGATGTTTGAAAATAAAGTTGCTGAAGCAAAATACTATTCGGCAAAAATTTCTGAGACAACAAAAGCCCGTATTGAATGGCTAAACGAACAGGGAATTTATACCAGAGAAGCACCGATAGGTTATACAAACTGCGAAATGGACGGTGTAAAATGGATTTATCCTGACACGCAGGCTGCCAAAGTTTCTCATTTATTTGAGATATATTTAATCCCAGAAATGGATATAAAAAAATTATTGGCGGTAGCACAGGTAATGAATTTAAGAACCACTCGTGGAAAACTTGTTAGTCGCAAAACGTTGGTTGCATTACTTAAAAGAGAATTCTACTGTGGTAGATTTTTTAGTAGGGGACGTTTTTATGACCACAAATATCATTGCTTGGTTAACGATATGATTTTTAATGCGGTTCAAAAAAAATTGGACTGGGAATTAGGCAAAGTTGCCAATAAGGAAACGGAGGTGCAGGTAGCGGCATAAAGCAAATTAGGCCAGCGAAGGCTGGATAAGAAATCCGGCCTTCCTTGACCTGTCAGAATGATGAATCTTAAAATAAAGCATAATTTTTAATATAGAAAGGTAAGAAGATGGGAAGAAAAATAGTAAAAGCGATAGACAATGAAGCGGCCAAGAAAGCCGTTATTTGGACACGTGTTTCCAGCAGAGAGCAAGAAGAAGGATATTCGCTGGATGCACAAAAAGACCGCTCGACGACATACTGCCGGGCTAAGGGGCTTGAGATTTTGGCGGTATTTGAAATTGTTGAGAGCAGCACCAGAGGTACCCGAGAGCAGTTTTATGAGATGATTAATTTTGTTAAAAGACAGAAAAGCTGTATAGCCCTCGTTTGCGACAAGGTTGACCGATTACAGCGTAGTTTCAGAGAAGTACCTGTTTTAGAAGAATTACGCAAGAGCAGAAAAATTGAACTGCATTTTGTAACGGAAGGACAGATGCTCAACGCAAAGTCAAATAGTTCTCAAATTATGTCATATCAATGTTTTGTGATGATGGCAGAAAGCTACACTAATAATATTTCGGATAACGTTTGCCGAAGTCTGGAGGAAATGCGAAAAAAAGGAAAATGGGCACATCATGCACCAGTCGGCTATAAAAATGTAAGGGATGCCAATGGTAACAGCGATATTGTGTTGGATGAGGACAACCATTTCATCATTACGCGGTTGTTTAAGGAATTTTCGATTGGCACCTATAATCTTGAGCAAATAACGCGGAAAGCCGCAGATTTCGGGCTTAAGATGAAGAGCAGTAAGAAGCTTCATAAACAAACTATCCGCGGAATATTAAGCAACCGTTTTTATATTGGGGAAATGTATAGCGGCGGACAATATTATCCGCATTGTTATCCGCGGCTGACGGACAGTTATACGTTTGAACGGTGTCAGGAAATTTTAGAAGGCAAGGCAAATCATAAGGTGCAGAAGCATGAATATGTATTTAAAGGACTGGTTCGTTGTAAAAACTGCGGTGGTGTTGTTTCAACCGACATCAATGTACATTCGGCGAAAAAGAAGGGCGGAGAAAAAATCGTTTATAAATACCTTTTTTGTCCGCAATGCGGCGGCTATCGGACGAGAGAGGAAAATGGGGTTGAAAAAGTGAGAGAGGCATTAAAAACGCTTAAAAACATGCCTAAAAGCGTTGTCGAAAAATTGGTTGCCTGTTTGGATGAAGAAATTTACAAAGACCATAAAATGGAAATAGAAGCCAAGAAAGCATTGGACAGGCAGATTGCCGGTTTTGCCGAAAAGGAAAGCCGATTGATAGACTTGTTTACGGGAGGCAGTATTACACAGGATTTATATACCAAAAAACTAACCGAGTACAGACAGGATAAGAAAAAACTGGAAGGGCGATTAACCGACTATAGTCATCTGACTAAGCAAGGTCTAATAACGCTCAAATACTTGGCTGGCTTGCTTTTGATGTCAGACCAGATATGGAATTTTCTGAACTTTGAGAAAAAACAGCAGGTTTTAAAATTACTTTGTTCGGAAATTTTATTAGACGGTAAAAATGTAGATATTTCAATAAGAAAGCCTATCTTAGCACTGGCTAAAATAGGCTCTTGTCAAGTTTGGCTGGGGTGGCTGGATTCGAACCAACGAATGACGATACCAAAAACCGTTGCCTTACCACTTGGCGACACCCCAATAATTATATTTTCTCATTTCAGCCGTACGGTGTTTAAATGCTGTGTCCGCGGGCGGATTGCGCCTGCTGCACGGGATTTCCGGATCGGATTATGTGACGGTTATCCGCCGGCCGAAGTTGTTATAACGTTTATGATATTTTTTTTTGTTTGGCAAGTCTTTTTTACTGCATATTCTGAATAAATAAAATTTTTTAAATTTTGTGCATTTTTGTCTAGACAGCTTCGGGTTTTTATTATAATTTGAAGCGCATCATTCATTTTGCAGAGGACTTTACTAATGAAATGCGCAAAAAAAGTTTCCGATGATGTACAAAAATTTATGCAGGATGCCGGCCTGAACGAGGCATTTTTATTCGGCGGCGCGGTGCTTGATCCGCTTATCCGGGATGACGCCAAGATTAATGATTATGATATGTGTGTCAAAAGCGAGGACACTTTCTACGAAGCCCTGCAAAATCTTGAGAAACAAAATGTTCCTTTTTCCGAGGTTATGCGGACGCACAATATCTATGTGGTTGTGCAGCATCCGCAGTTGGGTCAGATTGATTTTTCTTGTATGGATCCCGAAGACAACGGTATTTTTAATGTCGAAAAAATATATGCCCGTTTTGTTCGGAAAAACGGCGTTATCGAAAATGAAGTCATTGACAAATACGGCGCGGTGGACAGTATGCGCATTGGAAAAATCCGGCTTTCGTCCACGCCGGAAAAAGAGGGAGCGTATAACATTCTGCGACGTTTTCTGGCGGTTTCCGGAAAATACAATCTTGATATTTCCACAGGCGGCGTGAACCAAGAAGCGATTAATCAGATTAATCAGGCTTTTGAAGCCGGGTATCCCTATATTCCGCAGGACAAAGTTCGCTGCCTGTCGCGTTTGGCGGCCAGTCTGAAACGTACCAAAGACCGCAAATCCTATGTTAAAAATACGGCGGAACAAAATATTTTTGCTCAGGCATTTCCGGATATTCATAAACTTTTTAACAACGAAACTTTTCAGAATTGTGATAAACTTCAAGATTGTACTTCTCAAAAAGAGCTGCTTGAGTTAATGTTGGCTAATGTTGATTTTAAGGATCGCGACGCATTGGTTGACTGCCTGCTGCTGTTGTCAAAACGCGAAAGAGCCCGGCAGGACAAAGGCGTAAAGGTTTTTGTCGATACGCTTTCGGATGAAAAGACTTCGCCCCAGCGTTTGAACAACAAAATTCTGACACCTTTGTTTAATTATGTCCGGGGGCAAGTGAACGGGAAGGGAAATATATGAAGATAGTGATTCTGGGTTCGGGATCCGCTTATGGCAATCCGATGGTTTTTAACAAATGGCGCAATACAAATCCGGATAATCCTCTGAATGTCCGCAACCGTGCATCTCTTTATTTTGAAACAGAAGGCAAAAAATTTGTGATTGACTGCGGGCCGGAATTTCGCCTGGAGATGAACAAATGCGGAATAGACGGCTTGGACGGGGTTTTGGTGACGCACGGGCATTATGATCACATAGCTTCTGTTCCCGAATTGTCACGGGCATGCTCGACTTTGGAACATCCGATAGAGATTTGGTCGAGCGAGGAAACTGAACGGGAACTTCGGACCTGTTTCGGTTTTTTGTTCAACGGCGAGGAAAAAGAAGGCTGCGGTTTGCATTGGCGGCGTTTGCCGGATGTCGGCAATTTTGAAATTTGCGGCGTTAATATGCAGACGTTTCAGGTGCCGCACCACCGCCTGCATTGTTCGGCTTTTCGCTGCGGCGATTTTGCCTATGTGACGGACTGGGAGGAAATTCCGGACGCAGGTTTAGCTATTTTGCAAGGGGTCAAATTGCTGGTTATTGAATGCAACAATGGTTTGTATCCTGAGAAAAACGGACACAGCGATTTGGAAAATGTTAAGAAAATTGCCGCTGCCGTTGATGCGGAACGCGTGGTGCTGACGCATTTGTCCGGGCGTGTCGACTATGACGAAACAACCGCCGTACTTCCGGCCGGTTTTGAACTGGCTTATGACGGTATGGTTCTTGAAATCTGATTATTTGAAAGACAGCTTGATTTTCTTTTTGTCTTCTTTGGCCTGCAATTCTTCAAGGTCACGTTCGGTTGCCAGCTTGTCGAGAATGGTTTTGACAACGCAGTCAATTTGAGAGTTTTCTCTGTAATCTGCCGGGAGCGCAAAGTTGACCCGGTCATCGCTCAACAGTTTGATGGCCGTTTTTTTGTGACGGCTTTTAGGCTGGTATACGGCAATCGCATTGCCGCCGCGTTCTTTTGTCAGTTTCATGGACGGAATGTCGGTCATGCCGTCGCCGAAGTATATCATACGACGGAAAGGAATCGGGCGTTCTTCATCCGGCATAAATTCATTAACGGCGCGGTCTTCGAGTTTGCCCAGCCCTTTATTGATTTTTGACAAATACTGGGTTTTGGTTGAGTAGTTGACAACCCGCGCCGGCCAGACAGGCGTGCCGTCTTCGCCGAAAGCATAAGAACAGCCGAAAACATCGGTAAAATGCCTGCGGATTGAAGCGCCGGCGATGATTTCTTCATATCCGGAAGAAACAATATAATGCTCAATCTGCAACCCGAGGTTTTTGCCGTATTCGTTGATGCGGTCAAACCACTCTTCAACGCCTTCAAAATAAGTGATGCTTTTGGCGGCGTCGCAGAAAAACTGCCTGGTCAGGCGTATGCCTTTTTCTTTGGCGGTTTTAAAAAAGTAATACATGCTGCCGGTGATTTGATCGGCACAGTTATCATGCGACCATTGGTTGGCTTTTTTCCAAAAAGTGCCGGGTTTCATGCCCAGCGAGGGGATGAGAATGTAATCCTGCATATAGGTAACGCTCAGGGTTTCGTCAAAGTCGTAAATCATGGCGACTTTTGTGGCTTTTTTGCTCATTTTCCATATCTCCGCTTGCTTTTTGGAATGAGTTATTATACAAAGAATAGGTTAATTTTTTACTACATATTTTAATGAGGAAGTTAAAATGGCAGCGACATCTATGGATCAGTTGGTTTCTTTGTGCAAACGGCGCGGGTTTATTTTTCAGAATTCTGATATATACGGCGGTTTGCAGGGGGTTTATGATTACGGTCCGCTGGGTGTCGAGCTGAAAAACAACCTTAAGGCGGCATGGTGGCGCTCCATGGTTTATGAACGCGACGATGTTGAAGGACTGGATGCCGCCATTTTGACCAATCAGAAAGTATTGCATTATTCCGGCCATGAAGACACGTTTTCCGATCCGATGACCGACTGCCGCAAGTGCAAAGGGCGTTTCAGAGCCGATCATATCAAAGACGGCAAGTGCCCAAACTGCGGATCGACCGATATGACCGAGCCGCGGCCGTTTAATCTGATGTTCAAAACCAATATAGGTCCGGTTGACGACGGTTCTTCTTTCGGCTATCTGCGGCCGGAAACCGCGCAGGCGATTTTTACGCAGTTCCGCAATGTGGTCGACGCAACCTCGCGCAAGCTGCCTTTCGGCATTGCGCAAATCGGCAAGTCTTTCCGCAATGAAATCACGCCGCGCAATTTTATTTTCCGCGTGCGCGAATTTGAACAGGCTGAACTGGAATTTTTTGTCGAGCCGGGCGAAGACGAAAAATGGCATGAAACATGGAAAGAAGAACGTATCAAATGGTGGGAAGAGCAGGGGCTGAAACGCGAAAATATCAATATCTATACCACGCCGAAAGACGATCTGGCACATTATGCGAAAGCCTGTTACGACATTGAATACCAATTCCCGCACGGCATGGAAGAACTGGAAGGCATTGCCAACCGTACCGATTATGATTTGGGCAACCACACCAAAGCGCAGAATGAAATGAACCTGACATCGCACTGCCATGCGAACCCGGATTCGACACAAAAACTGTGCATCATGGATGATAATAACAAATGGGTGGTGCCGTTTGTGATTGAGCCTTCTATGGGCGTTGACCGCGGCGTGTTGGCGGTGATGACCGAAGCTTATACCGAAGAAGATTTGGGAGAAGGCAACAGCCGTATTGTTTTGAAACTCAAAAAGCATTTGGCACCGATTAAAGTTGCCGTGATTCCGCTTAAGAAAAACAATGAGCAAATCATGGCCAAATGCCATGAAATTAAGAAAAATCTGCTTAAGCTCGGCATCGGCCGCGTGGCGCTTGAGAATACCGGAAACATCGGCAAGGCCTACCGCCGCCATGACGAGGTCGGCACGCCGCTTTGCATTACGGTGGATTTTGAAACAATTGAAAACCAGCCGGAATCGGTAACTGTCCGCGACCGCGACACGATGGAGCAGACTCGCGTCAATACGGCTGATTTGCGCAGCTATTTGCTGGATTATTTCAATAAATAACTGAATATGAAAACAGAAAAGCTCTGGAACCTTAGAAAGGCCAGAGCTTTTTCAGTTTAACGAACCCACGAAGAATTTTCCGCCGGAGTTTGGCCGAGCCGGAGAGCATGCAGACGGCCAAGAGGAACGTTATGATTAACATAAGGAGGCTGGCGTGTCAGATTTCTTCGTTTTCGGAATCGATTTCTTTTTTAAAGAGTTTTTTGAGGTCATGCAGCAGGGAAAAGATACCGCACATCATCATGCCGATAAAACCTAAAAAAACGACTATCACAGCGAGTAAAATAATTAAAGTTTTCATAATTTGTAAAATTTAGTGATTAGGGTTATAAGATACCAATTTTGGAAAATTCTGTCAATAAGCGTACGCGAATAAATTTAAAAAATATCGGCGACGGATTTGCGCGTCTGAAGCGGCAAATAAATTACGGCAGCAGTTTGAACGGTGTGAGTTATTTGTAGGAGGCGCGGCGGATGCGGTCGTTAATCGCCAAGCCGAGGCCGGTTTCGGGAATCGGCGACATGGCGATGCCGTTATATTCGCTGTGGGTTTCGGCTTCGCGCATATAGGCGAACAAGTTGGCGGCAGCTTCGCTTAGGCTGCCGGAAGGGCTGAGGTTGAGCTGCGCGTTTTTGACCTGGCCGAAACCGATGTAAAATTCATCGGGGCGGACATCGTCTTCGGCGACGTTAATACGCATCGGCATGCGCGGCGCGTAATGTTTGAGCAATTGTCCGGGGGCGCTCGGCTTGTTGGGGTCGCCGTGAGAAATGACGACTTTTTCGCCGGTGAAAGCTTCAATGTCTTCTTTGCTTAAACCGCCGGCGCGGAGCATGACAATCTCCGGCGTGGTCAAATCGATTATGGTTGTTTCAACGCCGATTTTGCAAGGGCCGCCATCAAGAATCATATCAACCTTATCGCCAAGGCTGTCGGCAACATGGCGGGCAGTAGTCGGCGAAATGCATTTAAATTTGTTGGCCGAGGGGGCAGCTATCGGAACGCCGGCGGCTTTTATCAGCTCCAGCGCGAGCGGGTGGTTGGGCATGCGCACGGCAATATGCGGCAGTCCGGAACAGACTAAATCCAGCGAGGGGTTATGCTCCCTGCGTTTGAGGACAAAGGTCAGCGGTCCGGGCCAGAAATGTCTGGCCAGCGCCATGACACGTTCGTCCGTATGGGCATATTCCGGTAAAAAGTCAATCTCGGCTATATGCGAAATCAGCGGGTCAAAGGTTGGGCGCCCTTTGGCTTCAAAGATTGCCGCAACGGCTTGGGGATTATAAACATCTGCGCCGAGGCCGTAGACCGTATCTGTCGGAAAAGCGACCAGCCCGCCGTCAAGGAGGACATTGGCTGCTTTTTTGATATTATCAGGCGTGTGGCTATATATATTGGTCGTCATCTTCAATCTTCAAAATATGCCGGACGGCATGGGCGCAGCCGGTGTATGTATTTAGCACCATGAATTCTGCTTTGTCAATTATTTGATAACAGGACAGTGACGCATTGTATGCCAGATAGTCATATTCATTAAAACCGAGAATAATTACCTCGTCGCTCCGGGGATGGCAGATAAAGAGGTTCTCGCGCAGAATGTCAAGAAAAAAGTCTTTAAACGGCGCGATACCGAACAAAAAACTCCCGTTCCAGGCAAAGCCGTTAAATTTGTGCAGGAAATCAAGATAATCTTCCGGTATGGCGGTAATGTCATTTTGGCGGAGTTCCTTTTGGCAGCGGATAATCTGCGCGGCTTCAACCGGTCTGCCGGCGCTGGCTTCGGAAAAACCGTTAAGCTGTTCAACGAGTTTTTGCATTTTTTGCTAATTGTCCTGTCTTGAGTAAATACTGGCGTTCTTTTTCGGGGTCGCGGCGGATTTGAAACAGCGGGTCATAACCGCCGAAAAATACAAGGTTTTTATCAATGTCGTAGCCTTTGTCGAAATGCAGCGAACGATGATGCGGGTGGATGAATGTCAGCAGCATGTTGGGAAAAAGGTTAATTTCTTCGGGTTTTTCGAGTTCGCGGAAATTGGTAACGTTGGTTTTATGATGCAGGTCAATTATTTCGGGCGTTGTGCCGTTGCGCATCTGGCGCAGCATTTTGTGGACGGCCGAGGCTTCATAGCGCAGGGATGTCATTATCCGGAAAAATTCGTCGCCGTAGCAGCTGGCAAACATTTTGAGGTTTTTGGAGCGGGCGCCTTCAAAAGGGCGGGCGCGGGATTCTTTGCAGCTTTCGGATATCGCGTCGACAAAGTCATAATAATTCATGGTCTGCACGGCAGAAGGCGGAATGCGTTTTTTTTGCAGCTGCGCAATTATTTTTGAATTTAACCGCCGGAAATTGGCAAACCGGCTTAAGCCCTGCCAGACCGGAGAGGTATTCAGGCAATAGCTTTTGAATGGATACTCCGGCTCGGAAACGGCGCCCTCCTGCCGGATTGTTTCCAAATAGGCCTGTTTGGCGCTGCGGTAGGGATCGGAAAGCTGGCCGCTTTCGGGACGGTGGATAATGCCGTCAAAATCAAAACGAATCGCCAGATTTTCTGCAACTGTGGCTTTGGGGATACGCGGGTCGCGAACATGGGGCGTAAAACCGTTGGCGCAGAGAATCAGATGAATTTCATTGCGCAGATACTGAATTTTGCTCCGGCGTATGCGCGCGCGGTCGGCGCGGGATAAATGTGAATATTTATGTGAGGGATTTTTTGATTTGCCGTCGCGGTCTTTGAGAAATTGGGCGTGAGCAAGGGCATCCATTTTATCACGAATAGCGGCGACAAGCTTTTTTTCAACTTTGTATCTTCTGTCGTTTTGGGCTTTGCTCATGCTTCTGCTCATATTTTTTTGTCTATAATAACTATAAATGTTAGATAACACCGAGTCCAGAATAAAAAAAGGGATGTGGAGAAAACTTAGCAAAAAATTTATTATTTTCAGGCAAAATGATATTAAATTAATTACGGAGGGTAAGATTATGTTGGAAGTCGTTTTTACAAGAGGAAAAGTCGGTGCGGATGCCGTGCGGATATTCTGCTGTGCCGAAAATGCGCGCCCGGAATTGAATTCTTTGCCCAAAGATACGCAGGATTTGGTGCGCAGGGCGCTGAAACAGCAAAAATTTGAGGGCAAAAGCGGACAAATTGCCGTCGTTTCCGGATGCCGCAGCAAAATTATTGTTGCCGGCGCCGGCAGAAATCCCGATGCCATTGCTTTGCAAAAGCTTGGCGGGAGTTTGGTTAAGCCGCTGTTTAAGGACAGCGTTGCCTGTTTTGTCGTCGAAAATATCAAGGGCTGCAAATTCAGTGCGCCGGAAATTGCCTGCAATGTTGCGTTCGGATTGATGCTCGGCGGCTATCGTTTTGACAAATATTTTACCAAGAAAAAAGCTGATGAATATCCGGCTTTGGAGCAAGTGGTGTTTCAGCTGAAAGAAGCCGAAGCCGCGTCTGAGGCTTTTAAGAAATATGCGGCTTTGGCTAACGCGGTGCGCTATGGACGCGATTTGTGCAATGAACCGGCCAATTATCTGACGCCGCAGGTCTTTTCCGAAGATATTGAACGGCTTAAATATCTGGGGCTGGAAATTGAAATTCTTGATAAAAAAGAATTGCAGGAAAAAGGGTTCGGTTTGCTGCTCGGTGTGGCGCAAGGGTCTGTGAATGAGCCGAAAGTCGCGGTTCTGCAATGGAAAGGCAAGGCCGGGCAGGAAGATTTTGACATTGCGCTGGTCGGCAAAGGCGTTACCTTTGATTCCGGCGGCATTTCGATTAAGCCGGGCGCGGGCATGAGCGATATGAAAGGCGACATGACCGGAGCGGCGGTGGTTGTTGCCAGCCTTAAGGCTTTGGCTTTGCAGGCGGCGCCGGTCAATGTGGTCGGTATAGCAGGGTTGGTGGAAAATATGCCTTCCGGCAGTGCTATCCGCCCGGGCGATATTCTTACCTCGCTTTCCGGGCAAACGGTCGAAGTGCTTAATACCGATGCCGAAGGCAGGCTGGTTTTAGGCGATTGCCTGACGTATATTCAGGATAAGTTTAACGTCAGGAAGATAGTTGACATTGCGACGCTGACCGGAGCGACGATGCGCGCTTTGGGCAGCGAATACGCGGGTATTTTTTCGAATGATGACAAGCTGTGCTGCGAGTTAATCAAAGCCGGCGAAGAGAGCGGGGAAGAACTGTGGCGTCTGCCGGTTAACAAGGCTTATGACAAGATGATTGATTCTCCGGTTGCGGACATGAAAAATCTGGGCGGCGCCAATGCCGGAGGCAGTACCGCAGCTTGCTTTTTGCAACGCTTTGTCAAAGACGGCGTCAAGTGGGCGCATTTGGATATTGCAGGGGTTGACAGACTGGAAAAAGACACTGACCTGTGTCCCAAAGGCGCAACGGCTTTTGGTATCAGGGTATTAAACAAGTTTTTATTCCACTGAGGGAAAAGCCGCCTAGCGCGCACCTAAAGCGATTTTACGGAAATGGAAAAAATTCATGTACTTCTTTGTACACTAAAAATTTTTTCATTCCTAGAAATCGCTTTATTTGCATCACTATTCGGCTTTTCTTTAAGATTTGTAATGTTTTTATAAATTTAGTACTTTTTGCGCCCGGCGTAGATGAAGACGTTAGCTGAATAATTCTGCGGGGTGACGGTGGATGAACGGCCGTAAATGGAGTTGGAGCGCGAGGCGTCAAAAGAACGATACAAGTGGCCTGCGCCGGAGCTTTTGGGAATTTCCTGATTCGGCCATGAATTGGCGTATTCCGTACAGCTCATAGCGCCGGTGCAGCTGCCGAAGCCTTCGTCTTCATAAGCGGCTCGCCAAGATGCGTAAATATTGGGCAACCCGGCCTCCTGTTTAGTTTTGAGCGAATAAGCGGAAGAAGTTGCGGCGGCTTTGAGGAAGTATCCGGAGTAATTGGGCAGATAAGAGCCGAATGAGCTGCTGATAGCGGAATAAAGCTCGGGATACTGTGAGGAAGAATAAGAGCGCCCGTTGCACAGGAGCCAGCCGTTATGGTCGGATGTGCGCAGAGAATATTTTAAATCTCCGGGCGAGGCTTCGAAATCGCATTTACCTTTGGAACTGTCGGTCGGGCATTTGACATAAGAGCCGGGGCATTCGGAAATCGTATCGGTAAAACCCAGA
>JAHALQ010000032.1 GCA_018362935.1 Pseudomonadota bacterium
TTTTGAAGGATATAGCCAAAGGCGTCGTTACCCTGGGCGACCCCGACACAGGACAACCCCCCGAACAAGCGGGCGACGTTATTTTTTCCGGCAGCGCCGCTCGCCATTTTTCGCAAAATCAGTTGAAAGGCTTCTGAAATGGGCGTCAGAGCAAAATTTGAAGAGCTGGACAAGCATATTGAAAATCTCAAAGGCTTAGATGACAAAGCCCGTGAGGAGCTTAACGACAATATTGCCGGCGTTTTGGAAAGCAGCACGGTTCAGCGTTTTGAAGAAGAACATGATCCCGACGGCAAAAAGTGGAAGCCCAATCTGCGCGGCGGCCGGGTTCTGACCCTGCACGGCTACCTTTGCGGCAGCATTATCGGACAAGCGACCAAAGATTATGCCGAAGTCGGTTCAGCGATGGTTTATGCGGCCATTCATCAATACGGCGGCACCATCAAAGCCAAAGTTAAAAACTTCTTAAAGTTTAACGTCGGCGGACGCTGGGCCAGTAAAAAAGCCGTTACGATTCCGGCACGCCCGTATCTGGGACTGTCTAAGCAAGATGAAGCCGATATCTGCCGGGAAGTAGAGAATTTTCTTAACGGAGCATTGTCATGAGTTTTGAAAACCCGATTTTAACCATTGAAAAGGCAATTATCGAACGTTTGCAAAAGGCCGTAAACAGCGGCGTTCTGGGTTATAAAATCCCGGTCATCGCTTCTTATTCCGGCGAAGGCGATGACGACATTCCGCATCTCTTAAAAACCCGCAGCCCGGCAGTCTGGGTTGCTTACAGCGGCGAAGACGCAGCTGACGGCAGCAGCAAAGACGTTAACGCTTATTTTTCGCTGATTGTCTACGTCCGCAACAACAAATCGGAAAACGCCGCCCGTGAGGGTTCCCTTAATCACGCCGGCGCGTATCAGCTGATTAACTATATTAAAAAATTACTGATTAAACAGGTCTTAGGACTGCCGATTGAACCTTTTTCTTTCATTGAAGCCAAACCGATTCTCAACGCCCGGCTCGAAAAATATTATACGACCATGTTCGGGCTGCGCTTCAAAACACTTTATACCCAGCCGGCTTCCGGCAAACCCTATTCGAAACTGGACGATTTTCTGCGAGTCAAAGGCGCATGGACAATCGGACAGGCTTCGCATGAAGTTTCATTTAACGTTAACAAGGAGTAACTCATGTCAAAAATTTTTGTAAAACCGGCAAAAGACGGCCTGAAAGTTCGCAAACCGGACATGACCGTCCTTTCCGCCAAGGGCGAAATCGTAGAGGATGAAATCTACTGGCACCGCCGCAAACGTGACAACGAGGTTGTCATTGAAAAAGTCAAACCCTCGAAAAAAGGAAACTAAAATGTCTCAATTTGATTTTAATGAAATTACACTGACCCGGGTTCCTGGCGCTTATTGCGAAATCGACAACAGCCTGGCCAATCAGGGCTTGTCGGGCAAGCCGTCCGCCGGTCTGTTAATTGGCCAGAAACTGGAAGGTTTGCTGGAATATAACAAAATTTCCGGACTGATTACCAGTGCCGACCAGGTCATTCCGCTGGCTGGCGAAGGTTCGGAACTGCATCGCATGGCCACGGCATGGTTTAAGAACAACAAGCAAAGCAAGCTCTATATTATAGCCGTTGAACAGACGGAAGGCACCGCAGCCGTTTATCATTTGGCAATTACCGCAACCAAAGTACAGGCCGGTATGCTGAATTTGATGATCGGCGGCCGAGAAGTTCAGCTGACAATCAACGAGGACGACACCGCCGCCGACATTACCAGCGCGCTGATTGCCAAAATCAACGCCAATATCATGCTGCCGGTTACCGCTGCCGCCGTTTCCGAGAAAGACACGGAAATCAACCTGACTGCCAAGCATAAAGGCGAAGCCGGAAATTTTATTGATGTCAGCTTAAACTATTATGACGGCGAAACAACCGCCCCCGGTCTGGAGCTGACCATTACCCAGTCGACCAAAGGCGCCGGCAATGCCAGCCTGGCCGATACAATCGCTGCTCTCGG
Source organism: Pseudomonadota bacterium (assembly GCA_018362935.1). Lineage (GTDB taxonomy): Bacteria > Pseudomonadota > Alphaproteobacteria > RF32 > CAG-239 > CAZU01. Next base: position 2,025 of record JAHALQ010000032.1, read on the forward strand.
CGATTTTTATGCGCCGACAATCGCCAGTTCCTATGTTGATGCTGCCAATATCCGGCTGTTGAAAGAGGAAATCACGCGCCGTTTCGGGGCTATGGTCAACAACGAAAGCTCTGTTTACATGGTGTTTAAAGGCACTTTAAACGAGATGTTGACCAAAGTTGAAAACGTTAACAATCAGTGTTTCAGCATCATGATGGACTATAAAAGCCCGAATATGCCGGAAGAACGCGCGAGCGCTTACGCTGCCGTTTCGGCTATCGAATTTCAGAAAGACCCGGCGCGGCAGATTGCCGGTCTGGAACTGGTCGGAGACCTGCCGGCCAAAGAAGAGCTGCGGGCAGAAGAACGCAATATGCTGCTGGAGGCCGGCATTGCCACGGTTATTGTCAATGCCAGCGGCAACACCGCGATTGAGCGCGAAGCGACCACTTACCGCAAAAACAGCGCGGGCGCTGCAGACAACAGCTATTTTGACATGACCACCACCCAGACCGTCATTTATCTGCGTTATTCCTGGAAAGAGCGCATCCAGCAGAAATTCCAGCGTTACAAACTGGCGGATGACGATTACGAAGTCCAGCCCGGCCAGAAAGTGGTTACGCCGAAAGTTTTGACCGGCGAAATCATCGCGCTGGCCGAAGACTGGCTGGCAGCCGGTTTGATTGAAGACATCAGCGGCTTCAAAAATACCATTCTCACAATGCTTGATGCTAACGACACCGAACGCTTAAATCAGCTGCTGCAGCCCAATCCCATGAATAACCTGCGCATTGTCGCCGGTAAACTGCAATTTATTCAATAAAGGAGGTTAAATGACTAATCCTAACATGAAATATGGCGAAGGAACGCTGAAAGCGGACGGAGAAACCTTCGGCATGACAAAAATAAGTTATTCGCTGAACGGCCCGGAGCGCAGCGAAACTGACAACGGCCAAGGTTATACCACCCAAACCAAAGGCGGTTATGTCAAAGGTACGGTTGAGCTTTGCCCCGGCATGTCCATTGAAAAACTTAAAGCCATGGATGACGTAACCGTGGTTTGGGATACCGATACCGGCCAGACCTATACGGCGGCTCACGCTTGGCAGAACGGCAGCATTGAAGTCGTTTCCGGAGGCTTCGAAGTCCAGTTCAATTTCAAAAAAGCCAATGAAGTCGTAACAGGAGCTTAACCCATGTCTAAAGTTTCATTTACATTGCCCAACGGTCTGGAAATCGGTTCCGAAGTTCACAAAGAAGTAGAATTGCGGGACATTACGGCCGGCGACATTATTGAAGCAAACGAGAAAAGCCGGGAAGTTTTCCTGACGCCGCAGGGGCCTGTGCTGATGTGTCCGACAGACAAAGTTGTCAGAAATATGCTTTGCCGCATTATTACCAAACTCGGCAGCCTTAAAATGCCGTTGAGTCCTGCGGAATTTAACAAGCTTTCGGCGGCCGACTTTGACTTTTTGGCCGAAAAATACATTGAAATGCGGGAGAAGTCCAACCTGGACGCCCTGGGGCGAGATAATCAGCCGCTATAATGACACGCTGGATTTGGTGTTGGTAGCGGCTCGAACCCTGCATTTCCCGGAAAGCGACATCATGGAAATGCCGCTTTCCCGCATAATTCGGTATTTTGACCGTTTGAACAAATTGAGAGACAAATATAAATGGCAGTAAAAGACTTAAAAGCATCGTTTCGACTGGATTTAACCGGCAATCTGTTCGGTAAAAGCCAGCAACTAGCTAACCGGCTGTCCCGCATGGGACAGACCGGCAGCCGCGGTGCTTTGTTTTTATCCAAAGGTCTTCAGGCTGCTGAAACTGGGCTTGACAAACTGGCTAATCGTTATACCGGCTTTATTACCGGCGCCGGCGGAATTATGGCTGTTAAGGGAGCTGCTGCCATGGAAACCCGTCTTGAACAGTTGGGAATTGTCGCCGACCGTTCAAAAACCGAAATGCAGCAGCTTAACGAGCAGATTTACCGGGTGTCTCAAAAGCGCAATATTAACATTGACCCTTCGCAACTTTTAAGCGCGGTTGAACAGATTACCGCCAAAACCGGCGAATTGAGCGTTGCCGAAGACAATTTGGAAAATATTGCCATGGTTATCTCGGCCACTGGCGCCGGCGGCGAAGACGTCGGCTCCCTGTTTTCCAACATTTTTGAAAAGTTTAACGTCAAAGATTCCAGAGAAATGTTGGAAATCATCGACGCCTTAGCCAATCAGGGCAAAATGGGCGCTTTTGAATTGCGCGATTTGGCGACTCAGGGCGAGCGGATTATTTCCGCTTATGCCGCCATGGGCAGAACCGGAAAAGAAGCTGCGCTTGAAATGGGAACGATGATGCAGCTTGCCCGAAAAGGCACCGGCTCGACTGAACAATCCGCCACGGCTTTTGAATCCATGGTAAGCGAATTGACCAGTCCGAGATTAATAAAAGGCTTAAAAAGCATGGGTATTGCCATTAAAGATGTTAATGGTAATTTCCGTGCATTACCGGACATAGTTCAAGACATTATTGTTAAAGTTGATGGCGATACTTCAAAAATCGGCGCAATTTTCGGAGATTTTGCAAAACGTGCCGTCAATCCTATTGCCATTGCGTATAATCAGGCCAAAAAAGAGGGAAAAAGCGCTGCCGAGGCTTTTAAGGCCATGAATGAGTTGATGAGTGTTAACAGCGACGGCGCCAGCATTATGTCAGATTCCGCCCGTATGGCCGCCACGCTGGAAAGCAGCATCACTTCATTAAAAAGCGCCTGGACGGGTTTTGCCAACCGCAACTTGGCCGAACCGATCCAAAAACTGGCCAATGCCTTAAACCGTATTAAGCCGGAGCAGCTGGACAAGTGGCTTAAAACAGCCAGTAAAATCGCCGTAACAGTCGGCGCTTTGGCCGTTGCAAATAAAGTTCGGCGCGGAGCTCTTGGGGTTATGGACTTTTTCAGCGCGGGTAAAAAAGGCGGCGTTTCTTCAGCTTTGGGTGCTTTAGCGGCAAACGGACGTCCAATTCCGGTTTATGTCGTTAATGGCGGTGCATTAAGCACAGCTGGACTGGCTGACGGAATGGATATGTTCGGCGGCGGAAAGTCCGGCAAAGTAGGACGATTTCTGGCACGGCACCGCGGATTGGCAAAAGCTGTTCAATATGGCGGCAAAGCCTTAAAATACGGCGGCAAGGCGCTTGGCGTTGCCGGCATGGCTTATTCTGCCTATGAATTGACCCAAGCACAAAACAGCACGCAGCTCGGCGGAAGTATCGGAACGATAGCCGGTGGTTTAATCGGTTCCATCGGCGGGCCGCTCGGAATGGTCGCCGGAGCTTATATCGGCAATTATTTAGGCGAAAAAATCGGCGGACTGTTTGACAAACTACCGGAAGAAAATGCTAAAGCCCTGGAAAGCGAGCACGCTTTGAATGTCTTGAAATCACAGAGCGACACAAAAATTCATCTCGACATCAACTCTCCCGGTGCCGACGTAACCCTGCGGAAAATTGAAGATAACAGCCCGGAAAACAATATAACTCGTATTGACATGAGTTTGGGAGGTCGCAGTTATGCTCCTTAAATTCCGCAATGTAGAATTTAATGTTAAAACGTTTACCTATGGCCGCAACAACAAACCGGCAGAAGCTGATTTTTTGGGAATAGATTCTGACAGCCAGGACAGCAAGCTGGATAACATGGATTTTCATGTTGAAGGTTATATTTACGGTAAAAAAGTTGAAGAAACCAGAATAAAACTCGAAAAAGCCCTTGAAAAACGCCAGGGCCTGCTGGTTATGCCTGACGGCCGCAGCGCCCAGGTAAAAATCGAAGATGGTTGGCATATCAGCAAGTCTGAAGAGGCTGACGACAAGTATGATCTTGATTTCAGTTTCAAGAAAATTGACAGCGACAGCCTTTCCCTAAAAATTATTGAGCTGCAGGAATTAGACGATGAAAAGTTTGCCAAAGCTACCGCTGAAGCGGAAAAAAGCTTTTTGGCCGAGTTTGACGAGAAGTTTACCTTTGAAGGCTTTCCCGGATTTGTCAAACTGCAAAGTTATGACAACCTTATCAGCATAACCAATAAAATATCAAAACTGTCGGCCAATAACCTGATTGGTCAGATTACCAATCCAATCAGCGGCAGTCTGGATATTCTGGCTGCCAGCGCCGGCGGCATCGGCGCGGCAATTATGAGTTATGCCAAATTGCGTGATTTGTTCGGCGAGTTGACCGATAAAGATTATTTTGACACTTATATCAGCATGGCCGGCATTAAGTCTGACGTCAAGAAACCGGACGTTTCGGCCGAGGCTTCCGACCAGATTTACCAAAACGGCAAAGCTTCTGAAGAGCTGATAAACCAAGAGGCAATCATTGAGGCGGTCGATGAGGCTGTTTATCATAAAGAATATAAGAATGCGGCGGACTTGACCGAAACGATTGAAACCTTAATAGATACGGCGCTGAGCGTGGCCATTGCCACTGACAACCGGGAAATTCAGACCCAAATTAACAATATCTTAAATATCGGCGTCGGCCTGATTAAACAAAAGCATGTCGTCAACACAACGGTTAAAAGCTACAACAAGAGCTTTCCGGCCTGCGTGATTGCACACCGCCTGTATGGTTCCGACAATCTGGAAGCCCGGGCGGCCGACATCCAGACCCGCAACGGCATTGCCAATGCCCTGTTTATGCCAGCCGGTGTCGATTTGGAAGTTGAGGAGGCCTAGATGTATAAAATCGAACTCCGCACCCCGAATTTAGGCATCAGCAATTTCAGCTTTAACCGTATCGTCAAATCGGTTTATCAGCTGGCCAACTGCGCGTTTTTTGCCGCTTATGACAAAGACTATAAAGATTTAAGCACCATTAAACAGGCGTTAAAAAAGGATATGGACGTCACTGTTTTAATCGACGACGAACTGGCATTGACCGGCTATGTGGCGGCGGTTGACTGCGGATATATGAACAAAAAGCCGTCCCTGTCCGTCAAAGTCAACACTTATGCGGGGCGAATGGTCAAGGCTTCCGTCGGCAAAGGCTTTTATTTTACCAGACAAAAGGCTGCCGACGTCGTCAGCCAGCTGGTTTCCGGCTATCCGGTAGAGTTTGTCAATCAAAGCACCAACGACGTTGTTTTGCCGGTGTTTGCCGTCTCGTCTACTGACAAAATCGAAAAGGTTCTCAATCATCTGGCCAGATTGTCGGATACGTTGATTTATTCCGACGATGCCGGCCGGCTGGTCATGACGGACAAATGCCGGGACAAATACACCGCTTCGGCGCTGATTACCGGCGAAAG
>JAHALQ010000033.1 GCA_018362935.1 Pseudomonadota bacterium
TTAATCATGTTTTTTCCGGCACATTGCGATACGGTTTTGGTAAAACCGAGTTGGGAACAGGAAGGCGCCTGGGAACAGGTCTGGGCGCGGGCGTCGAAAACGGTCCAGACAAGTCCAGGCGTAAGAACGGAAAGGGATAAGAGAAGGCGGTAATAGTTCATGGCGAAGTACCTCAAACAAGAATATAAGACTATTCTTATTATCGGACATTTCCCGAAAAGAGTCAACTATAAATTAAGGGTAAGATTGACAAAATCTGCATAGCAAAACAGCGTCATCCCGCAAAGGATAACGCTGTCGGATATTGTTATTATAGGATAAGTTTCAAGATAATACAAAAAGCTTAGTTAAGCATGCTCATGCCGCTGGCATCTCCGCTGTAAATTTCCATAATACGGATAAGCGTGATTCCGTATTGTTTGCTGCGGGTCACCTGCCACAAGGTGGCGTTCTTAATAATCGTTTCCTTTGGCTCAACTTCGACAATGTCAAGTTCGGAAATATTATGTGTGTCAAGAATGTTTTCCTCACCGCCGAATACGGGAGCTATAATCATGTACGGAAGATCGGTTTCTGTGTCCGCATCCCATCTTCCAATCCAGTAATAGCCGAGAAGCTGGCGCTCCCGCTCAATTGAGTATATCTTGCACAGCTTATATTCCATGTCCGGCATTCCGCGGATGCTGTTGAGCGCATTAATGATGCTCTCATCAAACAAAAGGTTAATCCGCCTGATTCCGAGGCCTCCTGCGACAGAAACCGTTATGTACAACCTTCCGTCGATAAGAAAAACTTCGTGCTCGTCCATGGGAACAAATATGACCTTTTCAAATTCTTCGCTGTCTTCAAAAGATTTGAAAGCCGGCACATCTTGATACATGTCATTTTCTTCGCTGCACCAACCGATTGTGCGGAATGTTTCTGAACCGCTGTGATATTCCAGAATGCCCAGCTGCGGGTCATTTTTACAGCCGATTTCCTTGAAATAAGCTGCAGCCTGCGAATAGTCGTAAAAGCGACATTCGAGGTCAGGGATTGATAATGCTTGCATAACACTAAATTTAATTTGTTCATAATATAACTGATTATGAAGCAAGTGTAAAATTTTTAGGCTAATTTTGTCAAGAGTAAAATTACGGCAATATAAAAATATTGTGCAGAGGCTTGACTATTTGCCACGGGCGGCAGACGATATTATCCGGGTGACGTTGAGTCCGGATTTGAAGAAATCAATTCTTTGGGCGCGCTCGGTTATGGCAATTGCGCGTGCCAGATCACGATCTTTTTTCATCACATGGGCAGACAGAAAACGCGAATCTTTTTCGCGGAATTTGTCAGGATTCTGTGCTGCCTGATAAGCATAAAATTCGGTGTATTTTTCATAAAAGCCGGTTTCGTTTTTTGAAGCTTCTTCTCCATAAGTCCGGGATAGCTTCATGGCCTCGGTTTCAATCAGCGCCTCTTCAATGACGGCGCGGCGCAAGGCTCCGTCCAGGCTGTTGAATTTTTCGCTCATTCTGGCTTTGTGCAGATATTCCTGCTGATACAAACCGGAAACGTGTTCAGGGTTAAGATGATATGTTGCCATCGCTTTAGACTCCGCTGAAATAGTACCTGTCTGTTATTATGAAGATACAATATATTATTGGCGAGCAGATTTTTCAATAATGCACAAAAAATGCCCCGTCTTGCGGCGGGGCGTTTTTTTGTGGCTTAAAACAGCTTATTCAGCCGTTTTGAATTCAGCCATGTGTTCCAGCAGAGAACGTTTTTCGTTTGCCAGTTCCTGAGCCTTATTCAACAAAGTTTCATAACGCTCGGGGTTGGCTTTGTTCACAATCTGGAAGCGGGTTTCATTCGCCATGTATTCAGCCAGAGGTTTGCTCGGAGCTTTGGAATCCAGTGTCAGCGGAGCTTTGCCCTGAGCAACATTTTCCGGATTATAACGGAACAGCGGCCAAGAACCTGTTTCAACGGCGGCTTTCTGGTGTTCCAGGCCGTTGGCGAGGTTGAAGCCCTGCGCGATACAATGCGAGTAGGCGATAATGATGGACGGGCCGTCAAAGGCTTCGGCTTCGTTCATGGCTTTGATGACCTGGGAGTCATTGGCGCCGAACGCAACCTGAGCCACATAGACATTGCCGTAAGACATGGCAATCATGGCCAAATCTTTCTTGGGCAGTGCTTTACCGGCCGTTGCGAATTTGGCCGATGCGCCCATCGGGGTCGCTTTGGACTGCTGGCCGCCGGTGTTGGAATAAACACCCGTATCCATTACCAGAATATTGATATTTTTGCCGGAAGCAATCGCGTGATCCAGACCGCCGAAGCCGATATCGTAAGCCCAGCCGTCGCCGCCGAGAATCCAGACTGACTTCTTAATCAGGTAGTCAGCCAGTTTGTCAAGGTGTTTGGCTTCAGGCGAGCTGATGCCGGCCAGCTTGTCGCGCAGCTGTTTGACCAGAGCGCGCTGGTCGTCGATTTCAATATCTGTGGCCTGCGGATTGTTCAGCAGCTTGTCAACCAGTTCGGCGCCAATCTGGTCTTTCAGGTTGGTGAGAAGCTGTTTGGCAAAAGAAGTCTGCTGGTCAATCGAGAATCTCATGCCCAAGCCGAATTCGGCATTGTCTTCGAACAAAGAGTTTGCCCATGCCGGACCATGGCCTTTATCATCTTTGGCATAAGGCGTGGTCGGCAGGTTGCCCGAGTAAATTGAAGAACAGCCGGTTGCGTTGGCAACGACCATGCGGTCGCCGAACAACTGGGTCAGCAATTTAATATACGGGGTTTCGCCGCAGCCTGCGCAGGCACCCGAGAATTCAAACAAAGGCTGAATCATCTGGGTGGTTTTGGGCAGGTTTTTGGCAACTTCGGTTCTCTTGACATAAGGCAGAGTTTCGAAGAATTTCCAGTTGGCAACTTCGGCTTCAAGATGGTTTTCAATATGATCCATATTGATGGCCTTGAGTTCCGGATCAGCCTTGTTTTTGGCCGGGCAGGCAGAAGTGCAGATGCCGCAGCCGGTGCAATCTTCCGGAGAAATTTGCAGGATGAACTGTTTGCCGGCAAATTCCTTGCCTTTATACGGAGCGCGTTTGAGCGTTGCCGGAGCATTCTTAAGTTCTTCCTCGGTGGCAACTTTCATGCGGATAACGCCGTGCGGGCAGACCAGAGAGCATTTGCCGCACTGGATGCAGGTTTCCGGATCCCAAACCGGGATTTCGGTGGCGATGCAGCGTTTTTCATACTGGGTTGTTGCTGTCGGCCAGGTGCCGTCAACGACTTTTTCAAAGGCCGATACCGGCAGCTCGTTGCCGCGGTCAGCAATGATTTCGCCAGTCAGCTTCTGAACGAATTCCGGAGCATTGGCCGGTACAGGAGGCAAACGGCGGAACTGCGAGGTTACGGCTGAAGGATATTCAACCTTGTGCAGGTGTTCCAGAGAAGCGTCAACCGCGACAAAGTTCTTTTGAACAATGGCGTCGCCTTTTTTGCTGTAAGTCTTCTTAATCGCGTTTTTAATCTGGGCAATTGCTTCGTCTTTCGGCAAAATGTTGGAAATGGCGAAGAAACAGGCCTGCATGATGGTGTTGATGCGCTGGCCCATGCCGGTTTCGCGGGCAACTTCAACCGCGTTGATGGTGTAGAAGTTGAGCTTTTTGTTGATGATTTCTTCCTGAACTTCAATCGGCAGGTGATTCCAGACTTCTTCCGCCTTATAAGGGGCGTTCAGCAGGAAAGTCGCGCCGGGTTTGGCAATCTTCAGAATGTCTACCTTGTTCATAAACGGGAACTGGTGGCAGGCAACGAAGTCAGCCTTGTTAATCAGGTAAGCCGATTTAATCGGATTGTCCGAGAAACGCAGGTGAGAAGTTGTCATAGAACCGGATTTGCGGGAATCGTAAACGAAGTAACCCTGACCGTATTTTCCGGCGTCTTCGGCGATAATCTTAATCGAGTTTTTGTTGGCGCCGACCGTACCGTCAGCACCCAGGCCGAAGAATACGGCGCGGACAACGTCTTTGGGTTCGGTGTCAATCGAATCGTCGAAAGGCAGGGAAGTGTTGTTGACGTCGTCATTGATGCCGACCGAGAAGCCGTTGATGGCATTGGCAGACGCGCCGTTTTCAAACACGGCCTTAACCATTCCCGGTGTGAATTCCTTGGAAGACAAACCGTAACGGCCGCCGACGATTTTCGGCATAGAAGGCAGTTCGCCGCGGGCAAATGCCTGACTCAAAGTGGCGACAACATCAAGGTACAAAGGTTCGCCGGTAGAGCCGGATTCTTTGGTTCTGTCAAGGACAGATACGGTTTTGACGGTCTTGGGCAAAGCTTTGAGGAAAGATTTTTCCGGGAAGGGACGATAGAGGTGAACTTTCATCACGCCCAGTTTGGCGCCGTTGGCATTGAGGTAGGTGATGGCTTCTTCAACCGTTTCGGCACCCGAGCCCATAATAACGATAACCTGTTCGGCATCGGCTGCGCCAAAGTAGTCAACAACATGATACTGGCGGCCGGAAATCTTGGCGAACTTGTCCATTTCTTCCTGAACGATGCCTTCTACTTTTTTGTAGAAAGGATTGGAAGCTTCGCGACCCTGGAAGAAGACGTCAGGGTTCTGAGCCGTACCGCGGATAACCGGGGCTTCCGGACGCAGGGCATTTTTGGCGTTGAAAGTGTAGTCGACGCCTTCAAGCATGGCTTTCAGATCATCGTCAGAGAGCAGCTTGATTTTTTTGATTTCATGCGACGTGCGGAAACCGTCAAAGAAGTGCATGAACGGAACGCGTGTGCGCAGCGTAGAAGTCTGGGCAATCGCGGCCATGTCGTGCGCTTCCTGTACGGAATTCGATGCCAGCATCGCAAAACCGGTCTGGCGGCAGCTCATGACGTCAGTGTGGTCGCCGAAAATCGACAGGGCGTGATAAGCCAGAGAACGGGCGGCAACGTGCATGACAAAGGGAGACAATTCGCCGGCAATTTTATACATGTTGGGAATCATCAGCAGCAAGCCTTGAGAAGCGGTAAAGGTGGTGGTCAGCGCACCGGCCTGGATTGAACCGTGGCAAGCGCCGGCGGCACCGGCTTCAGACTGCATTTCCTGAACCTCGGGAACAACGCCCCAAATATTTTTTTGTTTTGCGGCAGACCACGCATCAGCCCATTCGCCCATCGGAGACGACGGGGTAATCGGGTAGATGACGCAGACTTCATTCATGCGGTGGGCTACGGAAGCAGCAGCTTCGTTACCGTCCATCATTTTCATTTTTACGTCTGACATATAAATATCCTTATTAGTTAAAAATTGGCGCCAAGGCAAAAAAACGCCCCCTGGCAGCCGGGGTTATCCAGATTAGAATCTTTCTGCGCGTTTTATAGCATATAAAATTTTTAAAGACCAGCAAAAAAGTGTTTTTAACCAGCCGTTTTATAACTGATTAATACTTACTGGTTTTGCAGCGTGCGGATAATTTTCTTTACAACCGGCGCCGTATAAAATAATAATATTGTCAGGGACAAATTTACCCTGTTTCACAAGGAGATTATTGAAATGAAAAAATTGTTAAGCGCGCTGGTCATTGCTTCGGGTGCCTTTGCGGCTGCCAATGCCATGGCCTGGGACGTAACTACGGCCGCGACCAAAGTTCAGAAAGCGGCGGACGAGGCAAGTGCCAAGATTGACGAAGCCAAGCTCAAAAACAATGCCAAGTCCGAAAGTTATAAACTGCAGCTTGAAGAAAAAATCAAAGACCTTAAAGCAAAAATTGAAAAATGGCAGTCCGATGGCGATGCCAAATCGGCGGAAAAGCAGGAAGCGATTGCCAATGCCAAAGCCAGTATTGAACGGCTGAATGCCAAGCTTAAAGCTTTGTCCGAATAAAATCTGCCGTTTGTCTAAAATCCTCCGAAAGAATTTCCGGAGGATTTTTTTTGCGTTTGAATATGAGTTGACTCTGATATGCAAATTTGTTATTCTGATAATAGTTAACTATCAATTACAGGATATGAATTGACAAAACGGAGGCAGCCATGGGAAAGAGCAGATTGACAGGATTGGGAACAGTATTTGCCATGGTTCT
>JAHALQ010000014.1 GCA_018362935.1 Pseudomonadota bacterium
ATCTGGCAAAAGCTGCTGTCACAGCTTTTGCCAGATAAGTCTCATTGCGTCTCCTCAGAAAAAGCGCAATCATGCGCTTTTTCTTTCGGCCGTATGTACTTTCAAAGTACACTAGAATTTTCAGCCTTCTTATTTTCACTTTATCTAAACCATTCTCCGAACTTTCTTGGGAAAGACTGTCTGGCTGGTGACTAATACAGATTTAGCGGGACGGCGAAATGCTCATTTACGCTTATAGTAAACTCCGCTTTCGCCGCCCTAAAATCTTATTATTCACACACGCCATCCAGCCTTTCTTGAGTTGGTGCTTAGGAATAGCAAACCCCGCTCGAAAGAGCGGGGTTTTATGTTTTATCTGTCGATGAGTTCGATTTTCATATTTTTGCCGTAATAATGCAACAAGTGAATATATTTTCGGATTGAAACGCCGATACCTTTTTCAATCTGTTCGATTGTGTCAGCGGACAAGTCGCAGACGATAGCCACTTGGCTTGTTGTCAGCCCGCGCTTGAGACGTTCCTGCCGCAGTAAAGGCGCGAGATATTGCCGTAAAAGCAAGTTAGATGTGAGGTGCACGGTTTAAACTCCCTGTTCTTTGTTAAAAGAAACCTCCTTGACACAAAATCAAGGAGGGGAGTTCATAACTGTTGAAACGACAGTCTGCCTTATTCGTCGTGCAGGCACGCTTATATCGGCAGCTCCCCAAAAGAGGAGTTGTTTGTTTCAAAGGAGTTATGACACTCCGCTTTCGGAACACCCGAAAGCAAGAGCAGTATAGGGCACTTTACTTAAAAAGCAATTAAAAAAACGCGGGGAGTTCCCCGCGTTTTTTAGGAGTTAAGTGCCATTAGCTTATAAAACGTTTAAATTTCCGGCTGCTGCGCGGCCGTTGCGGTCGGCATAAAGTTCATACGATATTTTCTGGCCTTCTTCCAGGCTGCGCAGTCCCAGTCTTTCCAGCTGGGTGATATGCACAAAAACATCGCGTTCGCCTGCCTCGGGAACAATAAAGCCATAACCTTTTTTAGTGTTGAACCATTTTACAGTACCTTTTGCCATGGATGTAACCTTTCAATATAAACAGAAAAACTCCCGTTATCCCGCATGGGGAGAACAGGAGTTTATATAATCAGTAAATCTGCCGATTAAAGCCGTCTAAACTTTATTATCTAACGTTCAAGCTTTTTGTAACGGACACGGTGCGGGCGCACGGCTTCTTCGCCCAGGCGGCGGATTTTGTCTTTCTCATACTCTTCAAAGTTTCCTTCAAACCATTCGACATGGCCGTCGTCTTCATAAGCAATGATGTGGGTGGCCAGACGGTCGAGGAACCAGCGGTCGTGCGAGGTGACCAAAACGCAGCCCGGGTATTCCATAATGCCCTCTTCCAGCGAGCGCAGGGTATCGACATCCAAATCGTTGGTCGGTTCGTCCAGCAGGATGACATTGGCGCCTTTTTTAAGCATTTTGGCAAGGTGGACGCGGTTGCGTTCGCCGCCGGATAGCTGGCCGACTTTTTTCTGTTGGTCGGAACCTTTGAAATTAAACTGCCCGACATAGGCGCGGGACGGAAATTCGCGTTTGCCGAGCTGAATCATGTCCAGACCGTCGGAAATTTCTTCCCAGACGTTTTTGTTGGCATCAAGCTCGTCGCGGCTTTGGTCGACATAGCCGAGGTCAACGGTTTCGCCGAGGCGTATCTCGCCGGAATCAGGTTTTTCCTGTCCGGTAATCATGCGGAACAGCGTAGTCTTGCCGGCGCCGTTGGGGCCGATAATGCCGACAATCGCGCCTTTGGGAATTTTGAACGACAAATCGTCAATCAGCACGCGGCCGCCGTAGGCTTTGCTGATGTGATTCGCTTCAATGACCAAATCGCCGAGGCGCTCGGTCATCGGGATATTGATATTGGCGGTGAGAATTTTATCTTTTGTCGACTGCGCCAGCAATTCGTCATAAGCGTTAATACGCGCTTTGGATTTGGCCTGGCGGGCTTTGGGGTTTTTCTGAATCCATTCCAGTTCGTTTGCCAAAGTTTTCTGGCGGGCGGTTTCTTCGCGGGATTCCTGTTCCAAACGTTTCTGTTTTTGCTCCAGCCAAGAAGAGTAGTTGCCTTCATAGGGGATGCCCTGGCCGCGGTCAAGCTCCAGTATCCAGCCGGTGACATTGTCGAGGAAGTAGCGGTCGTGCGTGACCATAACGACGGTGCCGGTATATTCCTTGAGGTGGTTTTCCAGCCAGGCGACGGACTCAGCATCAAGGTGGTTGGTCGGCTCATCCAGCAGCAGCATGTCGGGTTTGGACAGCAGCAGGCGGCACAAAGCGACGCGGCGTTTTTCGCCGCCGGAAAGTTTGGTTACATCGGCGTCGGCCGGCGGGCAGCGCAGCGCGTCCATGGCGATTTCAATCGTCCGTTCCAAATCCCAGCCGTTGCAGGCGTCGATTTTTTCCTGCAATTCGGCCTGTTCGTTAATGAGGTCATTCATCTCGTCATCGGTCAGCTCTTCGCCGAAACGCATGGAAACTTCTTCAAACTTTTTGAGCAAATCGCGCGTTTCGCCGAGGCCGTCCATGATGTTTTCCATAACGTTTTTGGACGGGTCGAGTTTTGGTTCCTGTTCGAGATAGCCGACTTTAATGCCGTCAGCCGCCCATGCTTCGCCGTTAAATTCCTTGTCGACTCCGGCCATAATCTTCAGCAGGGTGGATTTGCCGGCGCCGTTGACACCCAAAACGCCGATTTTGGCGCCGGGCAGAAACGACAGAGTAATCCCTTTGAAAAGCTCTTTGCCGCCGGGAAATACTTTGGTGAGGTTTTGCATAACGTAGACATATTGAACAGAAGCCATTTTATATGAATCTCCTAAATAAAGTAATGGTCGGGATTGACTATATAGGCCGTTGCGGAAATTGCAAGGCTTTATTTTCAGCGGCGGCGGGAAATGCGGCCGACGGTGCTTGGCAGCTGAACCTGCGGCTGATTGGTTTTGGCGCGCTGCATGGAAGCCAGCGTGTCATCCTTGACATCGACTTTGAGGATTTTGGCTTCGCGGCCATTGTAAATGGCTTTGGCTTCCCTGCGGCTGTCTGGTTTTTCCTTATAAATCATGCGGGCGTCATAGGGGCGGCGCGGCGTGAGAATCTGCCCGTCCGGCATTTTGATGGTGCCGTCGGCATAGAGCACGGCTTTAAAAATATCCTGATTGTCAAAACGGCGGTTGATGGCGGCGCATTCGTAAAAACCGTCCATTTCCTTGGAAATATATGCGTTGGCCTTTTCTTCGGAATAGGCGTAAATGGCGTCTGTCTGCAATTTGTCAGACGGCGATTTGGTGAGCAGAATGGCGCGCGCCAGCAGCTCAAAAGTGTCATATTTGGCCGAACCGCAGGCCAGCCCTTGCCCGGCAATGGCACCGAGGGCGCGGACTTCTTCAATATAGGGCATTTGCGCGCGTGCCTGCGCGGCAAATAATAAGCAGATTAAAAAAGCCAGACCTTTTCTCATTTTCCGTCCTTATAAATGAATCTGAAAGAATTATACAGAATCTGTTTCAAAAAGCAAAAGCTATCTTAAAAATTTACCAAATTTAAAAATTTTGAGTTGACAAAGCGTATTATTTAGCATAAGTTGCGGATAACTTTTGACAATAAGGATACGGAAATGAAAGTTTACAGCTCGCTGAAAAGCAAAAAAGTACGCGATAAAGACTGCAAAGTCGTTCGCCGCAAAGGCCGCGTCTATGTCATCAATAAAAAGAACCCGAAGTTAAAAGCTCGCCAGGGCTAGTTGTTGGTGTCTGAAAACAAGTTTTAAAAAACCCGCGGTCTTCAAGCGGGTTTTTTGTTGTCTGATTTTCAGAGGTTCTTGGCCATGCGGGCAAAAGTTATGCCTTTTTCTTCAAAAATTTCGCCTTCCTGATGAAAGCCGTTCTTTTCGTAAAAGTTTACGACGCTTAACATGGCGTGCATGACAATCTTTTTATAGCCGGCTTCTTTGGCGCGCTTTTCGGCGTAATCAACCAAATCGCGGCCGATGCCTTCGCGCTGATATCTGGAGTCGACAGCCACTTGCATGAGGCGGATTGTGTCATTGTCAAGAGGAGCAAGAATCAGGCCGCCGATTAACTTGTCATCCAGGCATTCAATACATCCGATATGCAGATAATTCATCTCCTGCTGTCGGTGGGAATCCAAAAACTTCAACCCCAGCGGTTCAAGCAGAATTTTATAGCGCAGCTGAACCAGCTCATCGTAACGGGTTGACCCGAAATCTATGTCAATAATCTTTCTCATGGCGGCCTCCTTTATCTTAATAATATATAGATTGATGATAGCCCTTTTTCTATATCTAGTCAATCTATATAGATTTTTTCCAATCTGCATTTTGGGGTTGCGCTTTTTGCAAAATCTAGTATTTTCGTACTCATTAAGAATTTTAGGGAATAAAAAATAAATGAACAGCCATAATCTGGATTTAATCAGAAACTTTGCGATTATTGCCCATATCGACCATGGAAAATCGACGCTGGCCGACCGTTTGATTGAGGCTTGTAACGGTCTGGAAAAACGCGAGATGACCGAGCAGGTTTTGGATAATATGGATATTGAAAAAGAACGCGGCATTACCATTAAGGCACAGACAGTTCGCCTGAAATATCAGGCCAAGGACGGCAATACCTATCAGCTGAACCTGATTGACACGCCGGGACATGTCGATTTTTCTTATGAGGTTTCACGTTCGCTGGCCTCGTGCGAAGGTTCCATTCTGGTGGTCGATGCGACGCAGGGGGTGGAAGCCCAGACGCTGGCCAATGTCTATCTGGCGATTGACAATAACCACGAGATTGTGCCTGTTCTCAATAAGATTGATTTGCCGTCGGCCGAACCGGAACGTGTCAAAGCTCAGATTGAAGACGTTATCGGGCTGGACGCTTCCGACGCCATAGAAACATCGGGCAAGACCGGGCTTGGCGTGCCGGAACTGCTGGAAGCCATCGTTACGCGGCTGCCGGCGCCCAAAGGGGATGAAAACGCCCCGCTCAAGGCGCTGCTTATTGACAGCTGGTATGACAGTTATCTCGGTGTGATTATTCTGGTGCGCGTTCATGACGGCATATTGCGCAAGAAAACGCAAATCCGCATGATGTCCAACAACGCAACCTATCTGGTTGACCGCGTCGGCGTGTTTTCGCCCAAGATGACCGAAGTTGACGCGCTGTATCCGGGTGAAGTCGGTTATATCACCGCCAGCATTAAAAGCGTCGGCGATTGCAGCGTCGGTGACACGATTACCGACAACAAACGTCCGAGCGCCGAGCCGCTGCGCGGTTTCAAGCCTTCGGTGCCGGTGGTGTTCTGTTCGATTTTTCCGGTTGATTCCAGCCAGTATGACCTTTTGAAAGACGCGCTTGCCAAGCTGAAGCTTAATGACGCAAGCATTGATTATCAAAACGAAAATTCGGCGGCGCTGGGGCTGGGTTTCCGCTGCGGGTTTCTCGGCCTTTTGCATATGGAAATCATCCAGGAGCGTCTGGGACGCGAATTTGACCTCGATTTGATTACGACGGCGCCGTCGGTGGCCTATAAAATCCATCTGACCAACGGCGAAAATATTACGCTGCATAATCCGGCCGATATGCCCGAGCCGACGCAGATAAAATCTATTGAAGAACCGATGGTCAAGGCGACTATCCTGGTGCCGGATACCTATCTCGGCGCCGTACTCAAGCTTTGCACCGAACGCCGCGGTGAACAGGAAGAGCTGACTTATGTCGGGTCACGCGCCATGGTCGTTTACAGAATTCCCCTTAATGAAATCGTGTTTGACTTCTATGACCGCCTCAAATCCATTACCAGCGGCTATGCCAGTTTTGACTATGAGCTTATCGGATATCAGGAGTCCGAACTGGTTAAAGTCCAAATTCTGATTAACGAAGAGCCGGTAGACGCATTGGCATTTCTCTGCCACAAGAGCGAAGCCGAATCCCGCGGCCGGCAGATTTGCGAACGCCTCAAAGACCTGATTCCACGGCATTTATTTAAGATTCCGATTCAAGCAGCTATCGGCGGCCGCGTTGTTGCCCGTGAAACCATATCCGCCCTGCGCAAAGATGTTACCGCCAAATGCTACGGCGGCGACGTGACCCGCAAGCGCAAACTTCTGGACAAACAGAAAAAAGGCAAGCTCCGCATGCGCCAGTTCGGCAAAGTCGAAGTTCCGCAATCGGCGTTTATTGAGGCACTGCGTATGTCCGAAGATTAAAAAAACGCGTTAAAGGCCGATCATGCTTGATTGCGGTTCGCTCGTGTACTTCTTTTGTACACGTCGCTCGCCTTAATCGTCGCAGCATCGGCCTTTAACGCGTTTTTGTCTAGCTGGCAGCTAAAGCAATTTTACGCAGTCAGGAAAAATTCACGTACGTCTATGTACGCTAAAAATTTTCCCGCTGCTAGAAATTACTTTATCTGCGCACGCTATCCGCGTTTTTGTATAATATAAGGTATGCGGCAGTTTCTTTGCTATAAATTCCGCTTTTTAATGGATTTTAATTTCAGCTGTGTTAAAATCACTTATCAAGGATTTTACAGGAGGCGGATTTATGGCAAGAGCAATCATTCTGATGATGGATTCCTTTGGTATCGGCGGCGCGCCGGATGCCTGCATGTTTAATAATGACGGCGCCAATACGCTGGGCAATATTGCCAAAGTCAATCTGGGGCTGAATATTCCCAATCTGGTTTATCTGGGGCTGGCCAAGGCTGCCAAAGAAGCCGCTATTTCCGAGCCGCCTTTGGGGATTCAGGATGTTGCCAAATTGACTCTGCCCGGCTGTTACGGCCATGCCAGAGAAATCAGCAAAGCCAAAGACACGACATCCGGCCACTGGGAAATGGCCGGGGTGCCTGTTCTCAAAGAATGGGGCTATTTCAAACCGGATTATCCGTCTTTTCCAAAAGAGCTGGTCAAAGCCATCTGCGATGAAGCCGGGATTGAAGGCATACTCGGCGACCGCGCGGCTTCCGGCACGCAGATTATTGAAGAACTCGGTGTTAAGCACATCAAAACCGGAAAGCCGATTTTTTACACTTCAGCCGACAGCTGTCTGCAAATTGCCGCGCATGAAGAACATTTCGGTTTGCAGCGTCTGTATGACCTCTGTGAAATTGCTTTTAAGCAGGTGGCGCCTTACCGGATTGCCCGTATTATTGCGCGGCCGTTTGTCGGCGAAAAGCCCGGCGAGTTTGTCCGCACCAAAAACCGCCACGACTACTCGGTCAAACCATTTGCGCCGACAGTTCTCGACAAGATGAAGGCTGCCGGCGGCGAAGTCTATGGTATCGGTAAAATCAGCGACATTTATGCCGGATGCGGAATTACCAAAAAAATTAAAGCGGCCGGGCATGACGAGTTGTGGAACAAAACAATAGAAACTCTCGGCGAGGCGCCTGACAAATCAATCGTCTTTACCAACTTTGTGGATTTTGACATGCTGTACGGTCATCGCAGGGACGTTAAAGGCTATGCCCGCGCATTGGAAGCTTTTGACCGCAGGCTGCCGGAGATTGAAAAACATCTGAAAGCCGATGACATAGTGATTATTACCGCCGACCACGGCAATGACCCGACCTGGGAAGGCACCGACCATACGCGCGAGCAGGTGCCGGTTCTGGTGTTCGGCAAAAAAATAAAACCGGGGAATCTGGGGCAGCGCAACTCGTTTGCCGATATTGCCCAAACTCTGGCCGAAATGTTCAAGCTGGAGCCTTTTGAATACGGCACATCCTTTTGGAAGGATATCAGATGAGTTATCATGCGCCGAATCTGCCGCGCCGGAAACATTGTTTTTTCGGATCTGAGGGCGGTTGTTCCGAAGGATTCTATAACGGGCTGAACGTCAACACCAAAAGCGATGACGATAAAGACAATCTGGCGTTTAATCTGGATGAAGCGGCATCTTTTTTCAGGCTGGACAGCAGCCGTCTGCACCTGTTAAATCAGGGCGTGTCTGCCGATGTGGAATATGTTGACGAGCCGACGCAGGATATTATGCGGGCTGACGGTGTCGTAACGGATAGACCGGATATAATTTTGTGTATCCGCACGGCCGACTGCGCGCCGGTACTGCTGGCGGATTATGAACACGGCGTTATCGGGGCGGCGCATGCCGGCTGGCGCGGCGCGTTGTCCGGCGTCATTGAAAATACGATAGACCTGATGACGGCCAAAGGCGCGAAGCTTGAAAATATTGCCGCGGCGGTGGGGCCGTGCATCGGGCAGAATTCCTATGAGGTTGATGAAGGCTTTTACCACCAGTTTGTTGGAAAAGACATTTCTTTCGGGCGCTTTTTTGCAGCCGGAAAGCCGGGGCATTTTCAATTTGATTTGGAGGCTTTTTGCAAGAGCTGTTTGGAGAATAAGGGGATTGCCGATATCAGCGTATCGGGGCTGGACACTTATGCTTTGGCCAATAGATATTACAGTTTCCGCCGTTTTACGCACCAGAACCTGATTAAAAAGCCCAAATGTTTTCCGACCGAATTGTCGGCAATCGTGTTGTAAAGGAATTTTATGTCACCGCTCGGAAAATTTACATTAGCTGTTATAGGGCTTCGCCTGTGGGGGGCGGACGGCTTTTTTATCGGTATGCTGCTTGGGCATTTTGCGGTTGACCGAACCCATTTGATTGTTTCTTTGCAGCGTCGGCTCGGCATTATCGACGATAACATCCGCTTGCTTTTGCCTTATAAATATTACCATATTTACAACCAGATAGAAGGGCATTTCTGGGGCAAAGTCTGGGGCGCTTTGCTGGGAACGGTGCTGTTCGGCTGGCATGGGTTTATTTTGCTGTTTGTGGCCGGACATTTTGTTTTTGACACGCCGGACAGCCGCCATGCGCGCCGGTTTCGCCAATGTTTTGACAATTTCTGGGATGCCCACTGGGGAAAACTGGCCGGCGGCATTGCCGGTTTTGTGTGCCGCAGCGACATCATTTTGTTTTGCGGCGTGATTATCGGTTTTTTTGCCGACTATATGCGTTTGGAAAATGCGGCGCTGATGCCGTGGCGCAAACTCGGGCAGGTATGGACGGGCTGGAATCCTCTGCGTTTGTGGAAGTATTCCCGTGAGGCGCGACACCGCGCATATATTCGGGCGACAGCCGGGCTGGCAGCCAAAGTTGCCAAAGCTGACGGAATTGTCAGTGAGAACGAAATCCGGGTCTTTCGCAAATTGTTTGAAATCAGAGAATATGAAAATCCGGTGGTTGCAAAAGTGTTTAACGAGGCTAAGAAAACGTCCAAAGGCTATGACATGTATTGCCGACAGCTGCGCAAAATTGCGGACGGACGTTTGGAACTGAAAGAAAGCATTATAGACAACCTGTTTCAGATTGCGCGCGCTGATAATGAAATTAAACCCGAAGAACTGGAACTGCTGGCAAAAATCGCCGCA
This sequence comes from Pseudomonadota bacterium, assembly GCA_018362935.1. Taxonomy (GTDB): domain Bacteria; phylum Pseudomonadota; class Alphaproteobacteria; order RF32; family CAG-239; genus CAZU01. Next base: position 9,455 of record JAHALQ010000014.1, read on the forward strand.
GCCATCGGGCTGCCGGCCGGCAATTTTGAAGTCATTAAAAAATTGTATATCCCCAAAGCCAAAGATAAAAAACTTCAGAAGTGCTATGAAATTCTCGGCGTCGTGTGCAGTGCGACGGATGTTGAAATCCGCAGCCGCTGGAAAGAACTGATTGTGCTGTATCATCCCGACCGGCTGCAGTCACAGGGTGCCAGCGAAAAAGAAATCAAAGCGACGACTGCCAAAATGGCCGAAATTAATTATGCCTATCAGGAACTTATGAAATTCAGGGGAGTGAGATGAAAGAATTTTTGCTGCCGCATTATGACGATCGCCAAACGCCGACAGACATGCTGGTGTTTCACGCAACGGCGCATCAGGGCATTGAGGCCGTGCAATGCCTGGACAATCTGAAATTAAGCGCGCATTACGTTTTAACGGTCGAGGGCGAGTTGTGTAAGCTGGTAGATGAGCAAAACCGCGCGTGGCATGCCGGCGTTGGTTATTGGCGCGGGGTTGACGCTGATTTGAATTCCCATTCTATCGGTATTGAAATATGTTCGCCGAGTTTGGGGCAGGAACCTTTTGCCGAAGCGCAGATTGAAAAACTCATACCTTTCTGCCAGAAGCTTATCCGCAAATATAAGATTGCGCCGCAGAATATTGTCGGGCATTCGGATATCGCGCCGCAACGAAAGCCTGATCCGGGAATGGCGTTTCCTTGGAAAAGACTGGCCAAAGAAGGCATCGGCCTGTGGTATCAGCCTAAAAACGCCGCAAAAATGGCAGAAACCGACGTTGCCGCCTTATTAAGCATTATCGGTTATGATACCCGCAGCGAAGATGCCGTCAAAGCTTCGGCCTATGCTTTCTGCCGGCATTTTGCGCCGCAGTATGTGACGGTTGATGTAGATGTTTATCATTTGGTTGAAAATATTTTGCCGACATGCTTTGATTTTATGCGGGAAGAAAAGTTTTTGCAGATACTTAAAGCCGTGGCTTACAGTTTCAGAACTTGAGCCAGTCAAGCAGGCCTTGCAAAATATAGGCGGCGGAAGAACTGTCGAGCACCTGTTTGCGCTTGGCGCGCGACATGTCGGCTTCTTTTATCAGAAAATTTTCCATCGCTTTGGAGGACAGGCGCTCATCCCAAAAAGCATAGGGAAGCGGGATGCGTTTATAAACTTCGGCGGCAAATTTGCGGACGGCGGCGGCGGTTTCGCCTTCCTGCCCGTTCATCAACAGCGGCAGGCCGTAGACAAAGGCGCCGATTTCGCGCTCGTCAACCAGTTTTTTTATTGCGGCGACGTCTTGTTTCAATTCTGTCCGGAAAATTGTTTTGCCGGGCGTGGCAACCATCCACAGCAAATCAGATACGGCAACGCCGAGACGTTTTTCACCGTAATCAAATCCCAAAATCGCGGTGTGCGGTTTAATTTGCGCTTTGAATTCCGCTAATTCCATTATTTTTTCCCCTCTTGGCTGACAGTTTAGAAGATTTTGCAGCCCTGTCAAGGATTATGCTGTCGGCATCAGATGTTTGCGAGCGTTGACGTTGAGAAGCTGGAAGAAATTACCGATGAAATGCTCGGCTGCGAAATCCGTCATCTGCGTTCGCTTCAGGACGCCGTATTCCGCAAAGAGGTCTGCGCCTGACTCAAAATTTGAGTCAGTTAACCAAAAGAGCCGTATAACCGAAAGTTATACGGCTTTTTTGCGCCTTGCTAATTGATTTTTAAGAATCAGCCGTTAATATGAGGACAATATTTTTATTTAGCAAAGAGAGAAAACATGAAAAGCAGATTCTTACTGGGGTTAATCCTGAGTTTTATGATGTGCGGGATTGCCAAAGCCGAACTCAGCATAGACGTTAATGGCGCCATGCGCGAACCAATGCCGGTGGCTTTTCCGGAGATGATTCATGACGGCTTTTTTGTCGGCCAGTACGGTAATAAAATCCGCGATGTGGTCATTGCCGATTTGGAGCGTTCGGGCTTGTTTAAATTTATCGACCCGCGCAGTTATATTCAGGAGTTTTCCTCGATGGAGCAGGAACCTGCCTTTGTCAACTGGAAGGCAATTAACGCAACGGCTCTTATCCAGTCGGCGATAAAAGAAATTGACGCCAATAATCTGCGCGTGGAATTTCGTCTGTGGGACGTTTTTGCGGAAAATCAGATGAAGGGGCAGTCTTTTACGACTACAAAAGACAACTGGCGGCGGGTCGCGCATGTCATGGCCGACGCAATTTATGAACGTCTGACCGGCGAGAAGGGTTATTTTGACACCCGTATCGTCTATGTTTCGGAAACCGGCCCGGCCACGCGCCGTGTTAAAAGGCTGGCAATTATGGATCAGGACGGCGAAAATCACAAATTTTTGACTTCTGGAGCTTCGATGGCGCTGACGCCCCGTTTTTCGCCGAATCTTCAAAAAATTACCTATATGTCTTACAGCGGCAGTTCTCCGAGGGTTTATATATTGGATATTGAAACCGGCAAGCAGGAGCTGCTGGGCAATTTTCCGGGCATGACTTTTGCGCCGCGCTTTTCGCCTGACAGTTCAAAAGTTTTGCTGAGCTTTGCTTCGCGCGGTAAGACGAATATTTATGAAATGGATTTGAAAAAGCGCACCAGCAAACAACTGACTTACGGCAGCGCGATTGATACCTCGGCAAGTTATTCGCCCGACGGTTCACAGATTGTGTTTAACTCTGACCGCGGCGGAAACCAGCAGCTGTATGTTATGAATGCCGACGGTTCTGATGTCAAACGCATTAGCTTCGGCTCTGGGCGCTACGCGACCCCGGTATGGTCGCCGCGCGGCGATTATATTGCTTTTACTAAAATGGCCGGCGGACAGTTTTATATCGGTGTAATGTATCCAGACGGTACCGGTGAGCGCCTGCTGGCCAGCGGTTATCTGGTCGAAGGCCCGACATGGTCACCTAACGGCCGCGTGCTGATGTATTTCCGTCAGGAAAAAGGCGGCCGCAGTTCAACCGCGCCGGTTAAGCTTTATTCAATTGATCTGACGGGATATAACGAACGGCAGATTCTGACGCCGGCGGACGGTTCGGATCCGGCATGGAGTCCTTTGTTGCCGTAGAACATACAGTCAATGATATTGTGAAAAATCTCCGGATTAAAGTATTATGCCTGTTCGGAGATTTTTTTGCCAATAGCTGTGTTTGTACAAAATTTTCCGAAAAATTTATTTGACTCACGGAGCGATATCGTGTATTTTGCCGGTATCATTTCATACGTTTATGTCAAACTAATTTTTTTAGATATATGTGTCAGTTGATAAATTTTGCTGCCCAATTGGCAGAGAAGTTTCCATGGAAAAACATGGAAGCAGAAGTGGACGGAGTTATTTTCTCAGAAGTTTTTTTTGAGGAACAAGAACTTTTCTGGGTTCGTATCAACGAAGTTCTTGAACTTCATAAAGAAGAAGCGCCGCTGCGCTGTGTCGAAATACTTGATTTTATCGGCCGGCATGCCGTCCGTCGTTTCGGCGATATAACCTTGTGCCACTTCCGGTACACCGATTTTTCCGTTTTGGTTCTGCAATATATTGCGGAAGCGGTGAAGCAGGGGCAGCCGTTATCGGTTTTGCAGCTTTTGATGCTTATGGACATCATTTTTGAAGCGCGAACCGAACCGGAGTTAAACAAGAACGCCCGCAAGGTTTTGGCATCCGTTAATCCCAAGCTGATTTATGTCAGCAATCCGGAACTCGAAAAAAGATATTTATACGGATATCAATATCTATGGAAAGACATTAAGCAGTTCAGGGCTTTTGCCGCCCACTGCAATTTGCTCTGACCAATCTGACGTTAACCTTAAAAAAGAACCGCCCGAGCGTGAGCTCCGGCGGTTTTTTACTTTTTGTCAGGATATTTTTTCGATAATATCCGGCAGCGGCTGCGGTTTGGCATCGCCGATTTTAATCAGGCTGCGCAAGCTGGCTGCGGCTTGTTCAAACTGTTCTTCACTTTGGGCATGGATAACGGCCAACGGTTTTTGGCTGTCGACATATTCGCCGGTTTGGCAGAAGTCGCTGTATCCGGTCGCATAATCAAGATTTTGCTGCGGCGTGGTGCGCCCGCCTTTCATTTCGATAATGCTCAGTCCGATACCGCGGGTGACCATGCCGCTGACATAGCCGGCGGACGGCGCGTATACCGGGCGGATGACAGCCGCTCGGGGGAGATATTTCCACGGGTTGTCGCAGAAATCAGCCGGGCCGCCGAGCGCAGAAACCATGCGCGCAAAAATTTCCAGCGCTTTGCCGGAATCGAGCGCGTGCTGCAATTTATCGCGGGCTTCGGGCAATGACGCGGCAAGATTGGCAGAGAGCAGCAGCTCGCCGCAGAGTTCAAGCGTGATATTATGCAGGCGCGGGTCGCGGCGGCTGCCGTTCAGGTATTCGACGGCTTCGGCAACTTCCAGCGCGTTGCCGACGTTATATCCCAAAACCTGATTCATATCGGTCAGCACGGCTTTGGTCTTGGTACCGGCGGCGTTGGCGACATTGACAATTGAGCGCGCCAGTTCGCGGCCGCGTTCCAAACTGTCCATGAACGCGCCGTTGCCGCATTTCAAGTCCATTACCAGGCAGTCCAGCCCGGCAGCCAGCTTTTTGGATAGAATCGAGGCGGTAATCAATTGTACGGATTCAACTGTAGCACAGACATCGCGGATAGCGTAGATTTTTTTGTCGGCCGGCGCAAGGTTGCCGGTTTGGCCGATAATGGCGCAGCCGATTTCTTTGACAACTTTGCGGAACAACTCATTTGAAGGAACGGTCTGATAGCCGGGAATGGAATCAAATTTGTCAAGCGTGCCGCCGGTGTGGCCGAGGCCGCGTCCCGAAATCATCGGCACATAACCGCCGCAGGCGGCAATCATCGGCGCGAGCATCAGGCTGACTTTGTCGCCGACGCCGCCGGAGGAATGTTTGTCGACAACCGGGCCGTCAATATCTTCCCAGCGGAGGACGTCGCCGGAATCGCGCATGGCCATTGTGAGATTGGCGGTTTCTTCAACATTCATGCCGTTGAGAAAAACAGCCATGGTCAAAGCGGCGGTCTGTGCGTCGACAATTGAACCGTCGGTTACGCCTTTGATGAAAAAGTCGATTTCTTCTTTGGACAAAGCTTGCGCGTGGCGTTTTTTGCGGATAATTTCCTGTGGCAGCATATCAGTATCCTTTGTTGAGATGTTCAAGCAAATTGTTCAGAACCGAGCTGGCGCCGATACGGAAATGCTTGGCATTAATCCAGTCCGGCCCCATGATTGATACGGCAAGCGACAGATATTTCTTGGCGTCTTCCAAAGTTTTTATTCCGCCGCTGGCTTTGAAACCGACCTCTTTGCCGCTGGCTTTGATTTCTTCAAGAATGGCATTGGCAGCTTCCGGCGTGGCCGATATCGGCGTTTTTCCGGTGGAGGTTTTGACAAAGTCCGCGCCGGCTTCTATGGCCATACGGGCAGCTTTTTTGATGTTTACGGTCGATTTAAGCTCGCCGCTCTCAATAATGATTTTGAGCGTTTTATCGCCGCAAAGCTCGCGGGCTTTGTTCAGAAAGCTTATGCAGAAATTTTCATTTCCGGACAGCAGTTCCCGATACGGCAGAACGGCGTCTATTTCATCGGCGCCAAGTTTGATTGCCTGCCGGACTTCTTTTTCTAGGCGCTTTAAGTCGGCGCTGCCGTCCGGAAAATTGACGACGGTGGCAATTTTTATATTGTCTTTAAGCTCATGCAATGCCGCGGCGATGAATTCCGGGTAAATACAGACGGCTGCCGTTGCGCCGTACGGCGTAACGGCGCGGCGGCAAAGGTCTTTAATCGTTTCTTTGGTGTCATCGTGGTTCAGTGACGTCAAGTCAAGCAGGCGAATAAGTATTTGGGCGGCTTCGGTATCAGTCATGTTATAAATCCTCCAGAACGGCTTGAATCAGGGTTTGCAGGTTTTGGGCGGCCTTGTCGGCCTGCGCCAGCGTTTCGGCATGGGTCTGCGGCTGCGCCTGCATGCCGGTGCCGTAGTTGGTGATGACCGATACGCCCATGACTTTCATGCCCGACTGCACGGCGGCGATAACTTCCGGCACGGTGGACATGCCGACGGCGTCTGCGCCGAGAATTTGAAAAGCCTTTATCTCGGCAGCGGTTTCAAAATTGGGGCCTAAGACCCACAGGTAAACGCCGTCATGAAGTTCTATGAGGTGTTTTTGGGCAAGGCGGTGGGCTTTGAGGCGCAGCTCTTTGCTGTAAGCGTCGCTCATGTCGGGAAAACGCGGCCCGAGGCTGTCGTCATTCAAACCTATAAGCGGATTGCGGCCGCTGAAATTGATGTGGTCGGAAATCAGCATCAGCGAACCGGGTTTAAGCTCATACCTGAGTGAGCCGGCGGCGTTGGTAACAATGAGGTTGTGAACGCCGAGCAGTTTATAAGCATGGATGATGTCGGCAATGACGGACGCCGGGTGCCCTTCATAAAGGTGAAAACGTCCCTGCATGCATAAGACATTCTGTCCGCCGAGTTTGCCGCAGACAAGGCGCCCCTGGTGCCCGCTGACGGTGCTTTTGGGAAAGCCTTTGATATCGGCATAGTTGATGACAATCGGGTTTTCAATTGCTTCGGCAAGCGCGCCGAGGCCGCTGCCGAGAATCAGTGCGGTTTGAGGAACAAACCCTTTTAGCTTGGATTTTATTTCTTCGGCAAGCAGGTGTGCGGGTGTCATGGTCAGAACTCCTTGAAACCGGCTGGCAGAAGCTCACCGGCTGTGCTTTGGGACATTATGCCGTCTTTGCCGGCCAGATAAACCGGCGTGTTTTCATCGCCGAACTCGGCAATGCGCTGGCGGCAGGCGCCGCACGGCGAAATCAGGGATTGGGAATCCGCATAAATCAGGATGGCGGCAATTTTTTTGCTGCCGCCGGCGATCATGGCGGCAATGGCTCCGGCTTCGGCGCAGGTGCCGACCGGGTATGAAATGTTTTCGACATTACAGCCGGTGTAGAATCTGCCGTCATCGCTTTCTATTGCGGCGCCGACTGCAAAGCGCGAATAAGGACAGTAGGCATTGGCCGCGGCCGCCCGAGCCAGGGATAGTAGTTTTTGCTGATTATTCATGTCTTGCCTTTGGGTGTTAAAAGTTTTATTAATTATTATGACTTTATAATAATTGTAGTTTAGGATAAAAGCAAAGCATATTTGCAGCTCATGCAATAACTGTTGAGGAGAACAAGCGTGAAGAAAGTTATCTTGCTGGTATTAGGTCTGATTGTCGCCGGAGCCGCCGGCGCGGTGATTTATATATCCTCAATAGACTGGAATGAGCATAAAGACAAGCTGGCGGCGCAGTTCTATGAAATGACCGGGCGGAAAATTGCGTTCGGCGGCCCGGTGTCGCTGAAGTTTATGCCTTATCCGTCGCTGACGGCAGAGAATGTCAAAATCCTTAACCCGCAGGACATGCAGGCCAAACCGCTGGTCGAAGTAAAGAAACTGGTGGCAGAATTATCGACGCGGCCCTTGTTGTCCGGCGTTTTTGAAGTCCGCCGCATGGTGTTGGAACAACCGCAGATAAACGTCGAACTGCTGGAAGACGGCAGCCTCAACTGGCAAAACGCAGAAGATACGGAAGCTCCGAAGGCCGAAATTTCCCTTAACAGCGTCAGTCTTGAGAACGCAACGGTTTCGTTTGAAGATGCCGGGCGCGACATCAGCCTGCGGCTGGACGATTTGAGCGGCGAAATTGTTGCCCAGAGCCTGTACGGCCCTTACCGGATTGAGGGAAATTATATTAAAGACGGCAACCCGCAGGGGTTTGCGGTGTCTGTGGGCAAATTGTCCGACAGTTTTGCAACATCGCTGAATCTGGTGTTTACGCATCCTGTTTCCAAAAGCTATGTGCGTTTTGACGGAAGCTTTATGTTGAAAAACAAAGTTCTTAACGGCAACGTAATTTTTGAGTCGACGAAGCTGAAAGACTTTTTCAAAGCCAACTGGCCGGAGCGTAAATTCGACGAGAAATACGATTATCCGCTGGCGCTGACTTTTGACACGGCCTTAAACGAACGCCAGCTGAACTTGTCTAACATCGTGATTAAATACGGCGAAACACAGGGTGCAGGCAACATGCAGATTCCGCTGAACGACGGCGTTTTCGGCGCCGGAGAAGACGGCGTCAAGCCGCGCGTTGACCTGGCGTTTAATTTTACGGATTTTAATTTGGATCCGCTGGTTTATACGTTTCAGAATTATTTGAGCTATTATCGCGGCGAAGGCGCTTATAATCCTTCACTGCCGTTTGACCTTCTGGCCGATCTTAAATCGGTGCGGACTCAGTACAGCGGGCAGGCTGTCAAAAATTTTGAAACCAGTTTTGACGTTATAGAGAATATTGTTACCGTCAACAACATCTCAGCCGTTCTTCCCGGCGATACCGACGTCAAGCTCAAAGGCAGCATTTCGTCTTATGAAGACAAGCCTTTCTATAACCTGGATGTTTCGTTTCAGTCGACGGATTTTCTGAAGACACTGAACTGGGCGGGAATCCACCCGGTGGTGAGCATGGCTTCGACTTACAAAAAAGCGGTCGGATCGGCTAAATTATCGGGCACGCTTGAGAAAATCCAGATATCGCCGTTCAGCGTCAATATTGACAAAAGCTCACTTTCGGGCGAAGCCGGAATCAAGCTTATGGGGCGCCCCGACTTTATGCTGGTGCTTAATGCCGATATGATTAATTTTGACAATTACATCAGTTCGCTGCCGGTCGAGGAAAAAAACAAATCCTGGGCGGAAAGGATGCAGTATCGCTTTTCAAAACTCGGGATGTTTAATGATTTTGACATGCAGATGACGGCCAAGGTCGATTTGGGCATATACGAAAGCATGCCGTTTGAAAAAGTGGATTTTGACGCGGTTCTGCTTAACGGCAAGATGGACATCAACAAGCTGTCGATTAATTCCGTGGCAAATGCTGCGGTAGAAGTGCAGGGACAGGTTTCCGGCTTCGGGGAAATGCCTAACCTCAACGAACTGAACTATACGGTTAAAACCGACAATATGCCGGCTTTTATCAACAAGTTGGAGTTGAAAATGCCGGATATGGATTTTAAGAAAATGAGCCGTCTGGATGCGCGCGGCGTCGTTACCGGAGATATGCGGCACTTTGCGCTGAATTCGCAGACCAATCTGGAAGATTTGTCCGCAGAGTTTCAGGGGCAGGTTACGCATGAGGACGCGCAGTTCAGCCTGAACGGGGATTTGTCGGTACGGCATCCGGATTTCGGCAAAATGCTGGAAGATTTGCGTTCTCCCTATCTGCCTCAGGGGCAGGCGATGGGACTTTTCAACCTGCGTTCAAAAATCAGCGGCAATAAGCAGCAATTCAAGCTGGATATCGAGGAAGCCAATATCGGCTATAACGCTTTTAACGGCTCGGTCAATTATGAGCTGATTGAAGACCGCCCGCATATTATAGCGGATATGAACATAAATAAATTTGAATTTGAGCGTTTTTTCAATAAAAATGCTGCTGCCGTCCGTCCCGCGGTGACACCCGAAAAACCTGAAATTGTCGAATTTTTAGCCAGCCCGGGCTGGAGTGACGATAAAATCAACTATGAGTTTTATAACAAGTTTGATTTAAGCGGGCAATTTTCGGTGCAGGATTTGTCTTATTACGGGTCGCACCTTCATAATGCGGCTTTAGGATTGTCATTGCTTAAGGGAATGCTTGATGTTCAGGAACTGCGCGGCAATGTCGGTGAGGGAACCGTCGAAGCCGGCGGCCGCCTCAAGATGTATGACGGGCCGGTGCTCAATGTTCAGGCCGCGCTGAAAAATATGGATATTACGCCTTTCGGCTGGAGCGGTAAAATTTACGGCCTCAATAAAGGCAGCCTGAATGCCAAAATGTCACTTGAAGGAAGCGCGGAAAGCCAGGAAAAATTTGTAACGACCGTTAAGGGAAGCGGAGAATTCGGTTTCTCTGACCTCAGTATCAAAGGCTGGGATTTGGCGGCCAACTGGGCGGATATCAAAAAACGCGAAACAGCGGACGGGCTGGCTCAGACGGTAAAAGAGAACCTGATGGCCGGAAATTCGGCGTTCAATACCTTTAACGGCAGTTTTGTTTTGGATCAGGGCGCATATACCTTCAGCAACGCCGTGATGAAAGGCAACGGCGCCGAGGTTAAGGTATATGGAAACGGTACGCTGGAGCCTTGGGATATGAATATGACGTTTGATGTCAAATATGACGAAGCCAAATATCTTCCCGGATACAGTTTCAGTTTAAAGGGGCCGACATATGCGCCGCTGCTCGATGTGAACGTCAGCGCATTATTTAACCTTTACAAAAGCCGGCAGGATAAAATTGACAATGACGCCAGAATAGCCCGCGAGGCGGAAGAAAACCGCATCAGGCTTTTGGCCGAGGAGCAGAAGAACATTGCCAATAATATTGTGGCTGAAATACGCCGGGAAATTGACGGCAATATTGCCCAAAAGTCGAAACACGTCTATAATCAGGAAACGACTTACAAATATGACGCACTGCGCCAGAAAGCCGGGCAGGCGGCCGCCGATTTGGTCGAAAAAGTCAACTTCGACAATTCGGTACAAATGGACGATGCGCTGATTGCCGAACTCAAAAAGTATAATCAGCAAAGCACAGCCGAGCTGGAAAAACTCAAACAGGAAGTCAAAAAGGCCTACCTTGACGACGTAAAGAAAAATATTGAAGCGGTGTATGCGCAGATTGTCGGCGAAGTCAACAAGTCTAAGCAGATACTGTTTCAGTACAATACCGTGCGTGACGGATTTTCATCGCGGCTGGCGGCCGTTGAAACCGATTACAGCCTTGACGACGACATAAATATGCAGGGCTGGGATAATTTTATCAAAGACAAAAGCGCCGGTTTTGAAGCTGACAGCCTGAAAATGCTGGATGAAAAAAATCAAATTCTCAAGTCTGCCGACGAAGCCGAGGTGACGGCTTATAACCGCGACGGCGACGATTTGCTGGAGGGCCTGAAAACGGATGTTGCCAGCATGGAAGAAACTCTCGGCGAAATGCGTAAATATGGCGAGGAAAAAGTCAAAGCAGCGGAAGATGCTTATAATGAAAAGCTGCGCCAGGCCGAAGTCAAACGCAAGGTGGAGGAAAACAAAGGTTCTATCAGCATCAAGAAAAGCGGGCGCGTGGTGGAAGTTGTGCGCGATATCGAAGATATTGAAAAAGCCGAAGAAATGGTTGAGGACAGAGAAGTCAAGGTTCTGGATTTTTCACGTCCGAAAAAACGCGTTAACCAGAAGTCGCCGCAGAGTACGGAAAATGTGGTGAAAAAAGGCAGGGGAAAAGTTAATTAGGGTTGTGAAATCTTTTTTTTATGATATATTTTGGGCATAAAATAACTAATATTATTTGGAGTTAAAAAATGTCTAGAAAACCCGAAGTCTGTATCCTTCCCGTTGCCGGCCTGTCCACCCGCAATCTTCCCGCTACAAAAGCCCTGCACAAAGGCTTTCTGACGCTTCACAGCAAGCCGATTATCCAATATGCGGTCGACGCCTGCGCGGAAATCGGAATTAAGGAAATCGTTTTTATATACAGCGACCAGTCCTGCAAGCACCTCTTCGAAACCCATTTTTCGCCTTATCCGTGGCTTGAAAAGCATCTGCGCGAGAAGAACAAGCTTGATTTGCTGAAAGTTGTCCAAGAAATTATTCCGGAAGGAATGAAGTTTTCTTTTGCCGAGCAGTCCGAACCTAAAGGCAACGGTCATGCTGTCCTGATGGCCAAAGAAATTGTCGGCGACCGTGACTTTGTGGTTATGTGGCCGGACGACGTGTATGTCAATATTCACAAAGGAAAGGGAATATTGGCGCAGCTGCTGGAAGTTTATGAAAAAGAAGGCGGTATGGTGGAGAACATTATGGAGTTTCCGCGTGAGCAGATGGTTCGTTACGGCGCGCTTATCGGCGCTGTCCGCGACGGCCGCATCGTCCATGCCAAAGGCAAAATCGAAAAACCGGCTCTGGAAGACGTGCCGTCCAATTATGCCAGCATGGGGCCTTATATTCTGCCCAATGAAATTATGGATATTCTTCCCGAAGTCCGCAAAGGCACCAACGGCGAGATTAATTTAGCCGATGCCATGGGGCTGGCTGCCGAGCGCGGCATGAAACTGACCGGCGTTCTTTGCGATACGCTCCGTTTTGACTGCGGTACCAACAAAGACCTTGAAAAAGCCAATCTTAAGCTGACGCTTATGGAAGATCCCGAGATGAGGGCTTATTGCAAGGAGCTTCTCGATACCATGCTGGTATAGAGGAAAGGGCGTTTAGCTGGTGACTAATACAGATTTAGCGGGATGGCGAAATGCTCACGTACGTTTTTAGTACGTTCCGCTTTCGTCACCCTAAAATCTTATTATTCACGCACGCTATCCGGCCTTTCTTAAATCAATACAGAAATTACGAAAGAGAGAAAGTCCTGAGTACAAAGAGGTACATGGATTTTCTCTTTTCTTATTTTCACTTTATCTGTATCGTTATCCGAGCTTTCTTTTTATGAATGTTGAGCTGCGGCTTTGTTTTTCTTTTTTCGTCATTCTCGGGCTTGACCCGAGAATCCAAATTAAGCAAATAGTCTATTTTTTGGATCCTCGGGTCAAGCCCGAGGATGACAGTAAGAATAAATGTCCGAGGATGACAGTAAAAATAAATGTCCGAGGATGACAATAATAGGACTGGGAAGGTGTGATGAACCTTGGTTAAAACAAAACTCGCCTTATAAAATAAGGCGAGGGAGTTCGAAACTGCATTAGAACAGTCTGCTTTATTCGACATATAAATATGCTTATATCAGCAGTTTCCTCGAAAAGGAGTTGTTCTTTTTCTAATGAGGAGTTTCGACACTCCGCTTTCGGAACACCCGAAAGCAAGAGAAGTATAAAAGAGAAAATTTAATTATTCAAGCAATAACGAATCACGAAAAACTAATCACATAAGACAAGAGAGGTTTGTCGGAAAAAAAAGCCCCGGACAAGGGGCTTTTTTTAATCTTTGTGGCGGAATGTAATCCGGCCTTTGGTCAGGTCATAGGGGGTCATCTCAATATCCACTTTGTCGCCGACCATAACCCGGATGCGGAACTTGCGCATTTTGCCGGCCGTATGCGCCAAAATCTCAACGCCGTTTTCCAGTTTGACGCGGAACATGGCATTGGGCAGCTTTTCGACAACTTCGCCGGTGAGTTCCAATAACTCTTCTTTACTCATAGAAAAATCCTTTGTTTTGTTGTTTTGTGCATATTAATAAACCGAGAATCACGATTTGGCAAGATTTTTTATTTTCGGAAAGGACAAGCTGAAAGTGCTGCCTTGTCCGACCGTGCTTTTAACGCTGATGCGGCCGCCGGCTTTCTCGACAATGGTTTTGGATATCGAAAGCCCTAATCCGTTGCCTTTGCTGCCGCCGTCGCTCCCGTTAGAGAAAAACGGGTCAAAAATGCGGTTGATGTCCTGTTCGGGGATTCCGATGCCGGAATCAATAAAATCAATACCGATATTGCGGGCATTCTCTTGCAGGACAATGTCAATCCGGCCGTCACCTTCAATAGCTTTTAACGCGTTCAGAATAAGGTTTATAACAACCATCTTAAAATCTGTTTCGCTGCCGCGGATAATGATTTCCTTCTCCGGGTGCCGGAAAGCAATCGTTATGCCTTTGCTTTTGGCCTCGAAATCAAGCAGGCTGATAACATCTCCGATACTGGAAATGCACTCGGTGACGGCAGAGTCCGATGAGGCGTTTCTTGTCAGTTTGAGCAGGCGTTCAGGGACGCTGATGCAATTAAGCAGCTCCGAGAGAATGGTGTTGAGCAGCTTTTTATCTTCGGCGGAATCCGGTTTGTCATGATAAAACTTGGCGAGCAGATGTTCAGCGATAATCCGCAGCGCGCCAAGCTGGTTTTTCATCTCATGGGCAATTGAGGTCGACAAAAAGCCCAATGAAGACAACTTTTGCTGGTGCGAAAAATTGATGTCATCGCTCAGGTCACGGATTGATTCGACAATGTAGCCTTTTGAGGCATAATGGGTGAGCGGCGCGGCGTTAATCGAGAGATGACGGTCAGGATGCCGGCAGAATTGCTGGACGACGCGAACCTTTTTTTGCTTGTTTTGCAAAATAGAACGCAGCGGGCAATGATAAGCCTGTTCGTTGCAGGGATGATTCAACTGCTGTGAGGCTTCGTAACATTTGAGTTTTCTGTCTTTGTTTCCGATTTGGTTGTAATAAGCCTGATTGGCGATGATGATGTTATAGTTTTTGTCAATGACGCGTATTCCGTCGGGAATACTGTCAATCAACGCCTGCAGAAAAGCCTCTTTGTCTTTGACTTCGTGAATGACGGTTTCCAAATTGTCGAGCATTTGGTTGAAAGTCCCGGTCAGATTGTCCAGTTCATCGCGAAAATATGACTGTTTGGGACTGTCAATGCGGATTTTCAGGTTGCCTTTGGATACGGCTTCGGAAACGTTGGATATACGGTTAATCGGGGTCAGAACCCAGCGGCTGATCAGATAGCCGACCAATATAATCGTGATAAACAGCAATATTGAACTGATACCGAAAATCTGCAGGCTGGTTTGAATGGCTTTGTAGCGCTCGTCAAAGCTCTGGTTGATTTTTGCCATTTGCTCTTTGCGGTTTGAAAGCTCATTAATCTGGCTTTCTTCAGATGCGAAGATGGTGTTCTTTATGCTCTCGTCAATTTTGATTCCGGGATTTGCGTTGATTATAGCGCGAAAGTCTTTAATCATATTGATATTGCGGTATAACAGATCTATATATTGCTGGTTTCTCTGGATGCTGTATAATTGTTCTTCCTGGATCTTGTTGCCGTAAACCGTATAAAAGGTGGCAACGAAGATAAAGGAAGTGATGAGAAACAAAAACAGAATGCTGTAAATAATCTTTTTATTGATGCTCACAAACATGGCGGCGGCCCCGGTGATTTGTTAGGTAATATTTAATAATTATACTGCTAAAATGTTTCTAAATGTTAAAGAGAGTGAGAAAAATGTTAGACAAGAATATGTTGACTGAAATTGAAGGACTTCTCGCAGAAGGCGAATGGAATGACGATAACTCCGCCTTTATCAAGCAAGGCGAATACAACGGCAAGCAAATGTGGCTCATCTGCAACGCCGAAGGCGAGAAAATTGCGGCAACCGATAATCGCGATTTTGCTTTCATTGTGGCGAGGCAGAATGATATGGAGCCGCACAGTGTCCACTAAAATAAAAGCCACATAGCGGTCATCTAATACAGAAATTGCAGGTTGGGAAAATGCTCATGTACTATTTTGTACACTTCGCTTTTCCCACCTTTATTTCTTATTATATGACTCGTTCTGCGGCTTTTCTTGTATTGCAGTAATCTCATTCAGATATTTATTGTACGCCAGAATTTTCTCTCTTCTTATTTTCACTCAATCTGAACCATTCTCCAAACTTCGGTCAATTCGTATAATCGCCTAATATTTTTGCCAATAAAAAACCCCGCTTGCGGCGGGGTTTTTGTTATTTAGTCTTCATTGTTCAGCAATGCAAACAGCTCGACCGGCTTATAAATCTGCCGGAGTTTCTGGCACAGGGATTCGTCTTTAAGAATGCGCGACAGTTTGGCCAGAGCCGTCAAATGGTCGGCGCCGTTGCCCTCGGGCGAGAGCAGCGCAAAAACCAAATCAACGGGCTTGCCGTCAATTGCGTCAAAATCCAGCGGGCTTGCCGGTTTTGCCAAAAAGGCGTAAACACGCTCAAGGCCTTCAAAACGGCCGTGAGGGAGCGCCGTTCCGCCGCCGAATCCGGTGGAACCGAGATTTTCTCTTTCGAGCAGAGTATCAAAAATAGTGCGTTCGTCCAAGCCTGTCAGTCCCGCGGCATGCGATGACAGTTCCTGTAAAAATTCGCGTTTCGAATTTGATTTAATGCCGATAAATATGTTTTTCTCGGTCATTATGTCTGCAATGTTCATAATAAAAGCCTTTTGCTTATTAAATTAATTTATTCTTTGGGTTCTACCCAGCCGATATTGCCGTCCTTGCGGCGGTATACCATATTGAACTTATTGTTGGCAATGTTTTTGAACATCAAAGCGCCTTCATTGTTGAGGTCCATATACATAACGGCTTCGGAGACCGAGCAGACCGGAATGTTGGCTTCAAGTTCGGCAATGGTGAGAGGAGCATCGGCAATTTCCATTTCCTCTGCGTTTTCGTCAATCGTAAAGACCGCTTCATTGGCAATTTCAGCCAGGCCGCCCTTGCCTTTGTGGTCGTTTAATCTGGTTTTGTGGCGGCGCAGGCGGGTGGCAATATGCTCATTGGCCGCATCAAATGCGGAATAAGGATCGCCGGCCGTGCCGGTACCTTTGAGGATGATGTTTTTCGCAGGATGAACCGTAACTTCGGCAATAAAGTTATCTTTTTCTTTGCTGAAAACGACGTTGCAGCTGACCGGAGCCGGGAAATATTTATTTACAGCGTTTAAAACGTTTTCTTCAACATGCTGGCGGAGTCTTTCGCCGATATCTACTTGATTTCCAGATAATGTAATTTTCATAATTCTTCCTTGCAAAATATAATTTAGAGTCTTTGAAGCCTTGAATAAGCTTAAATCCAAGCATTCAAACAGTTCAACAGAAATACAATTTTATTTTAATAAAGTCAACATAAAAGTCAAGCTCGGCAATGCGTTTACGCACGTTTTTGACGCTTGCGCTCGGCGGAAGTCGGCAGTTTGAGCGCCTCGCGGTATTTGGCAACAGTACGCCGCGCAATCTTGACGCCTTCGTTGGCAAGCAGGCTGACGATATTGTCGTCGGAAAGAATGTTATCCGGGGTTTCGGCTTCAATCAGCTGCTTGATTTTGTGCTTGATGGCAAGGGTTGAGGTGTCTTCATTGCCGATATAGCTTCCGGCCGCCTGAGAGAAGAAAAACTTCAGCTCGAATAGGCCGCGCGGGGTGTGCATATATTTGCGGTTAGTGACCCGGCTGACCGTGCTTTCATGCATTTCAAGGCTGTAAGCGACGTCTCTGAGGCTTAACGGTTTGAGGTAATCGATGCCTTTTTCAAAAAAGTCGAGCTGCCGTCTGACAATTTCTTCGCTGACGCGAAGGATGGTGTCGGCGCGCTGGTGCATGGCCTTTATCAAAAAATTGGCATGGCTGAGGTTTTCCTTGAGGAAACGCCTGGATGACTTATCGCGGCGGATAATTTCGCTGTAATAGGCGCGATTAATGAGCAGCCGCGGCAAAGACATATTATTCAGCTCAATACGGTAATCTCCGGCCGCGTTTCGCTTTACAAAAACATCGGGAATTATGTATGAAGTGATGTCGTTATTGTATTTGGCCAGAGGTTTGGGGTTTAAGGTCTTGAGCTCGGCAATCATGCCGTCAAGGTCTTCGGCATCGACACCGCAGATTTTCTGCAAGTCTTTCAGACGGCGTTCGGCCAGAAGCCCGAGGTTGTCCAACAGCAGCGCCATGGCCGGGTCGCAGCGGTTTTTGTCGCGAAGCTGGATGGTCAGGCACTCTTTAAGATTTTCCGCAAAAAGGCCGTCCGGTTCAAAGCTTTTCATTTTTTGCAAAACTTCGCGCACTTCTTTTTCAGAAGTGCGGAGCCGTTGGGCAATATCGCTCGTGTTGCCGCGGAAATAGCCGGCGTCGTCAAGCCCTTCGCTCAGCAGGCGGGCAATGATTTTATGACGCGGGGATGTAAAACTGAGATCAATCTGCTGCTCTATCAGCGTATAAACCGAAGTTGTGTCGGCAAGCTTTTTTTCGCAATAGTCAAAGTCTTCGTCAAGGTGCGGGTTCTTGCCGCGGTTGTAATCCGCCCAGTCGTATCCGGTTTCCTCGTATCCGGCGCTGTCGCTGCCGAAGTCGTCAAAATTGGAGTCATAGTCGATGTTGTCAGGCGCAAATTCTTCTTCCGCTTGTCCGGCAACTGCGCCGTCATCGTCAATGGTGCGGGGGAGCGGTTCTTCGTCGCGGGAGGTATCGTCTTCGCGTTCGAGCAGCGGGTTTTTGCCGAGCTCCTGTTCAATGACTTCGGAAAGCTCCAAGTTAGACATTTGCAGCAGATTAATTGCCTGACGCAGTTGCGGCGTCATTAACAGGGATTGGGACTGCCGCATTTCCAGCTTGGGCGTGAGAGCCATCGCAATATCCTAACAGCTGATTTATGTTTACATCGAAAAGTTGTCGCCGAGGTAGACTTTGCGGACTTCTTTGTTGGCAACGATTTCCGCCGGCGTGCCTTCCATCAGCACGGTTCCGCCGTGAAGTATGTAGGCGCGGTCAGTAATGTCCAGCGTTTCGCGGACGTTGTGGTCGGTTATCAGAACGCCGAGGCCGCGGTGTTTGAGCTGCGACACAAGATTGCGGATTTCGCCGACGGCAATCGGGTCAATACCGGCAAGAGGTTCATCCAGCAAGATGTAATGCGGCTGACTGGCCAGGGCGCGGGCGATTTCCAGACGCCGGCGTTCGCCGCCGGACAAGGCGATGGCCGGGCTTTTGCGCAAATGGGCGATGGAAAATTCGCTTAAAAGTTCTTCAAGCATATCCTCGCGCCGGCTCTCATCCTCAATGACGATTTCAAGAACGGCTTTAATATTGTCTTCGACGCTCAGCGAACGGAAAATAGAAGCTTCCTGCGGAAGATAGCCGATGCCCATACGCGCGCGGCGGTACATCGGCAGGTCGGTGATGTCCTGGCCGTCGATGTGCACGTCGCCGTAGTCCGGCGTAATCAGACCGGTGACACAGTAAAAACAGGTGGTTTTGCCGGCGCCGTTGGGGCCGAGAAGCCCGACGGCTTCACCGCGGCGGACGTTTAATGAAACATTGCGCAAAACCGGGCGGTTTTTGTACTTTTTACCGATGTTAAATATTTCGAGTTTGGATTCCGGGGAAAAACTGGCTGTCATGTTATTTCTTTTCCTTAAAGACGCCTCGGACTCGTTGCTTGGGCGAGGCTGATATCAGTTTGCTGATGCCGCTGTTGAGGTCTGTTTCGGCTTTGTCGCCGCGAAGAATATTGCCCTGCTGGTTAATGGTAATATTGTCATAAAGCTTTATCAGGCCGCTTTTCGGCAGGTATGTTCCCTTGTCGGCCGTAACGGTTGCGTTGTCGGTAATGATTTTGACGTTGTCAAACACATCGACCTTATTGAGAGTCATATTTTGCGATTTTTCGCTCCCCTTCTCAAAATAAGCGACCATCTTGTCGGCGTACAGGGTGTTTTTGTCTTTATCTACGGCGACAACCCGTCCGAGAGCTATCGCTTTTTGCTGATTGGGGTAGTAGGTGATTTTGTCTTCGGCGGTAATCGTTTCGGTACCGGTGTCGATTTTGGCCGGCCTGCCGGTGAGCACCGCTTCGTCTTTGGCAAGGTTATAATCAAGATTGTCGCCGAAAGCTTTTGCTTTGAGGCTGGACATGCGGACATTCCCTTCGGCGGTTACGCGAGATATGCTGCCTTTGGCGTCGGCCTTGGCGCTGGTATAATAGCCGGTCAGAATATCAGCTTTGACGGTCAGGTCGTCCTTGGTGGCGACGGCATTGCCGACAGCAACGGTCTTTTGGGCTTTCTGATGCCATTCGACGCGTTCTTCGGCCGTAATATGAATATCGGCGCTGCACGCGGCGGCAGCCGAAAAAATTACCATTAACAAGGCACAGCAGGCGGTTTTCATTGTTTTTTCCTTTGCAGACTTTCTTCTTTTATGGTCATTTCGGTATGGCCGGTAAAAGCTAAGATAGAATCAGAATTAAGCATTTCAAATCCCTGTGACGACAAATCGCCCATAAAACCCTGTCCGGTAACCGGCCGGTTACCGTAGCCGCGGGATTTTCCGAAATCATAAAAGGCCTCGGTCGTATTGACAGTCATGCCTTCGCTGTAAAACAGCTCAACGTCTTCCTGAAGCTCCAGAATGTTGGTTGTTTGATTATAGTAGCCGACAGGCGCCTTGATACTGGTCCAGACGCCGGTGCCGGAGGGGAGGAGCCCTTCGGGCTTTTCCAGTTTTATGAGTTTTGAACCGGGTTCGGTTTCGTCAATTTTCTCGGCAAGAAAATTGTTAACGCGGTTGTTCTTGTCCGTTATATAAAATACGGTGTTTTCAACGTGCAGTTTTTCCAGTTCTCCCTGTTTGGGGCGGGTAATGTCGAGGCGGAAGTCACGAACGTCATTTTGAATGCTCGGAAAAACCAGCAAGATACCAATCAAAACAGCCGCTATGCTCGGAAGCAGCAATTTGGCTATCCGCACAAAACGCGAATGTCGGCTGCGCGTAATTTCCGATTTGCTTTGCGGCTGTTCGGAATCGGCGTTGAAATAGGCGTCTATGTCTTTTAAATCCAGCATCTGACTGATCAGGCCACCCCGACGCGCAGGCAGTCATGGATATGGATAATGCCGACCGGCTTTTTGTCTTGTGTCACAAAAAGCTGGGTGATGCCGTTGCCGGTATTGTTCATGGTGTTGAGCGCTTCGGCAGCCAGGACGTCAGGTGCGATGACCTTGGGGTTTTTAGTCATGACGGAAGAGGCTTTGCGGGTAAGAATGTCGGTGGACATACAGCGGCGCAAATCACCGTCCGTGATGATGCCGATCAGTTCGCCGCTGCCGTTTTGGATGCCGACGCAGCCAAGCATTTTGGAGGTCATGGTCAACAGGGCTTCCTGCATGGAAGCGTTTTCATTAACCAGAGGAACTTCGGCTCCCGTATGCATGAGGTCGGACACTTTTTGCAGTATCGCGCCAAGCTTGCCGCCGGGGTGGCGCTTTTTATAGTCGGTTTTGGTAAAGCCTTTGCGCTCAATCAGGCAGACGGCCAATGCATCGCCGAGAACCAGCGTGGAAGTGGTGGATGAAGTCGGCGCCAGACCGAGCGGGCAGGCTTCGCCGTTATCCGGCAGTTTGAGCAAAACATCACCGGCTTTGCCAAGGGAACTGTCGGGGTTTTTGGTCATGGCAATCAGGGGAATGCCGTAGCGTTTGCAATAAACCAGAACGTCTGACAATTCGCGGGATTCACCGCCGTTGGAAATGGCCAGAACGACATCGTCTTCGGTGAACATTC
The DNA here is from genome assembly GCA_018362935.1 of Pseudomonadota bacterium. Taxonomy (GTDB): domain Bacteria; phylum Pseudomonadota; class Alphaproteobacteria; order RF32; family CAG-239; genus CAZU01. Next base: position 30,625 of record JAHALQ010000014.1, read on the forward strand.
CGAGATCGCCGTGGCTGGCTTCAGCAGGGTGGACGAAAAAAGAAGGTGTTCCGGTAGAAGCCAGAGTGGCGGCTATTTTGCGGCCGATATGCCCGGATTTACCCATGCCGGTGACAATGACGCGGCCTTTCGCATTCTGCATTAAGTCAAGAGCTTTAGAAAGAGAACCGCCAAGTTCTTTTTCAAGTACGCGCAACGCGTCAATTTCACGGTCAATCGTCCGCTGAGCGCATAAAATATCGGTATTTTCAGTAGTCATAATATTTCCAGTCAGTTTAAAGGTTATTATGCTGTTGAAAATATTATTTTCTGTCCCGAAAGGCAAGGATTATTTGTCTGTTATGCAAAAATTATGCCAGCCTTTTCATGTGCCGGTCCGTGCGCTGTCTGACGGTATGAGAGCGCCCGGATAATCTTTTTTAGACTCAAATGGACTCAAAAAACTGTCGCCACGCAAATGCAGGCGCGAGTCGAATCAAAGACTTAGGCGCGATGCGCAGTGCTATACTTGTATGTGCGGGCGATTTTTGGACTCAAAAGATTTTTTTGTAAAAAATGGTTGACTTGCCGGCCAGATGAATCTAGTATGCCGAGACTCAATAAAGGAAGAGTAAGGCTTTTCTATGTCTGTTACACGGCTTTATCGAGTAAAAATGTAATAATAACAAAACTTTAAGGAAATTTGTGATGCCTACAATTAATCAGTTAATTCGTAAATCACGAACACCCAAAGTGAAGAGAAACAAAGTTCCGGCTTTGAAAGCTTGCCCACAAAAACGCGGTGTTTGTACAAGGGTTTATACAACAACCCCGAAAAAACCAAACTCAGCTTTGCGTAAAGTGGCACGCGTTCGTCTGACAAACGGCTTTGAAGTAATCAGTTATATCCCTGGTGAAGGTCACAATCTTCAAGAACACTCAGTGGTACTGATTAGAGGCGGCCGTGTAAAAGACTTACCTGGTGTTCGTTATCATATCATTCGTGGTACCTTGGATACTCAAGGTGTATCTAAACGTCGTCAACGTCGTTCTCTGTACGGCGCCAAGAGACCGAAATAAGGAGTATAGAAGATGTCACGTCGTCATACAGCTGAAAAAAGAATCGTACTGCCCGACGCCAAATTCGGCGATAAGGTAGTCGCAAAATTTATTAACAATGTTATGGAGCATGGGAAGAAAGCCGTTGCCGAGAAAATCGTCTATTCCGCTTTTGACATCATTGCTGCCAAATCAAAACAGGATGCTTTGAAAGTTTTTGCCGAAGCCATTGATAATGTTAAGCCTCTGGTTGAGGTTAAGTCCCGCCGTGTCGGCGGTGCGACATATCAGGTGCCGATGGAAGTCCGTCCGGATCGCCGTCAGGCTCTGGCTATCCGCTGGATTATCGATGCAGCCAAAAAACGTTCGGAAACCACAATGACCGAGAAGCTGGCTAACGAATTGTTAGACGCTGTTGCCAATAAGGGTTCCGCCGTTAAGAAACGTGAGGATACCCATAGAATGGCCGAAGCCAATAAGGCTTTCTCCCATTATAAATTTTAACCGAATAGTATAGGAAAATACAATGGCTCGTACACATAAATTGGAAATGTATAGAAACATCGGTATTATGGCGCACATTGATGCCGGTAAAACGACAACCAGTGAGCGCATCCTTTACTATACCGGACAAACCCATAAAATCGGTGAAGTGCACGAAGGCGCTGCGACCATGGACTGGATGGAGCAGGAACAGGAGCGCGGTATTACCATTACCTCCGCCGCTACCACCTGCTTTTGGAAAGGCCACAGAATCAACCTGATTGATACTCCGGGACACGTTGACTTCACAGTCGAAGTTGAACGTTCTCTGCGCGTATTGGACGGCGCGATTACTGTATTTGATTCGGTTGCCGGCGTTGAACCGCAGTCGGAAACAGTTTGGAGACAGGCTGACAAATACTGTGTTCCGCGTATTTGTTTCTGCAACAAGATGGATCGTATCGGCGCCAACTTCTACCGCTGCCTGGATATGATTGTTGACCGCCTGGGTGCCAAACCTCTGGCCATGCAGCTGCCAATCGGTGCCGAATCTGAATTTCGCGGTGTTGTCGATTTGCTGAATATGAATGCCATCATTTATACCGGCGATACGGCTGATTCTCCGATTGAGATTCAGGAAATTCCGGCAGATTTGAAAGAAAAAGCCGAAGAGTATCACCACCAGCTGGTTGAAATGGCCGTCGAAGAAGACGAACAGGCTATGGAAGATTATCTGGAAGGCCGGGAAGTTTCTGCCGAAGTTCTGAAAAAATGCATCCGTAAGGGAACCATTGCCCAGAATTTTGTGCCGGTCTTCTGCGGTACCGCTTTCAAAAACAAGGGCGTTCAGCCTTTGTTGGATGCGGTTATTGATTATCTGCCGTCGCCTTTGGATATTCCTGCCGTCAAAGGCATTAATCCGAATACGGATGCCGAAGAAGTCCGCAAGCCTGCCGATGATCAGCCTCTGGCGGCGCTGGCATTCAAAATCATGAATGACCCGTTTGTCGGATCGCTGACCTTTACCCGTATTTATTCGGGTACGATGTCTGCCGGTTCTTATATCTATAACTCAGTTAAAGATAAGAAAGAGCGTGTCGGCCGCATGCTGCTGATGCATTCAAACAAACGTGAAGACCTCAAAGAAGCTCATGCCGGTGATATCGTCGCTCTGGCAGGTTTGAAAGATACCACAACCGGCGATACGCTTTGTGATTCTTCCAAGCCGGTTATTCTGGAAAACATGGTATTTCCTGAACCGGTTATTGAGCTGGCTGTTGAACCCAAAACCAAAGCCGATGTTGAGAAAATGGGTCTGGCTTTGTCCCGTCTGGCCATGGAAGACCCGTCTTTCAAAGTTTCTACCGACCAAGACAGCGGCCAAACCATTATCCGCGGTATGGGCGAATTGCATTTGGAAATCATTGTTGACCGTTTGAAACGCGAATTCAAGGTTGAATGCAATGTCGGCGAGCCGCAGGTTGCATATCGCGAAACCATTACCAAACCTTGCGATATTGAATATACGCACAAAAAGCAGTCCGGTGGTGCCGGTCAGTTTGCTAAAGTCAAAATCAAGTTTGAACCGATTGAAGGTTATACCGGATTTGAATTTGAGAACAGCGTTGTCGGCGGTAATGTTCCGAAGGAATATATCCCCGGCGTCGAAAAAGGTTTGCGTACGGCTATGGATGCCGGTGTTATTGCCGGATATCCGGTAACCGGCGTTAAATGCAATCTTTATGACGGTGCTTACCACGAGGTTGACTCAAACGTTATGTGCTTTGAAATCGCTGCCCGCGCAGCTTTCAGAGAAGGTATGCGTCAGGCCAGCCCGAAACTGCTTGAGCCGATTATGAAGGTTGAAGTTGTTACCCCTGAAGAATACATGGGCGATATTATTGGTGATCTGAACTCCCGCCGCGGTTTAGTCAACGGCATGGATCAGCGTGCCAATGCCCGCGTTATTGATGCGCATGTACCGCTGGCCAATATGTTTGGCTACGTCAATACCCTGCGCTCATTATCTCAGGGCCGTGCCCAGTTCTCCATGGTCTTCGATCATTATGCCGAAGTTCCTAAGGATGTGGCTGACAAGGTAAAAGCCAAAAACGCATAGGATTTCCGTTTTATAGGGCATCTAGGGCGGTTTGGTTCAGTTCGAAAAATTCATGTACTTCTTTGTACTCTAAAATTTTTCTCACTTTCCAAATCACCCTATCTGCTCCTCTAAAAGCGAAAATCAGACAAGAAAAATTTTTTATTAACTAATTTTATTTGGAGTAAATCTAAATGGCAAAAGAGAAGTTTGAGCGGAATAAGCCGCACTGCAATATCGGAACGATCGGTCACGTAGACCACGGCAAGACGACGCTGACGGCAGCGATAACG
>JAHALQ010000034.1 GCA_018362935.1 Pseudomonadota bacterium
CGGTGATACCACTAATTACTACAAATACGGTACTTGCAAAACAGGTTTCATCGATCTCGAAACATATTGGTGCAATGGTGCTGTCAAATGTTGGTGGAACGGAGATTCCGGGACGGATACGACACCTTCTTGCCAGGATTTGGGATACACCCGTTTTTGCTCTACAGAACCATGCCTGTATTGTGCGGTAGGGCAAACAGTCGAACATTGCCCTTCGGATTCAAGGTATTTCAAATGCACGGGCGAAGCTGTTGATTTATCATCTCAGCGCTGCGAAAATGCCGGATATCACAACAATACACTGATTAAAGGCTGCTTAGTCGGGCAAACTAAGGAAATATGCCCTTATAACTCCAACTACTTTAAATGTGTCGGGGAAGCAGAACTTATCACCTGCCTTGGTTATTCCGACTGCTCATCGCTGTTATGTTTGGGTACGAAAAAGAAATGCCCGAGCGATTCAACCAAATGTATCTGCGATAACAGCTGTCCGTCCGGAACATTTAAGACGTCTGACAGCGAGGCCTGCGCCTGTTCGTACGGGATTGTTTCCAGCGGAACTCCGGGCTGTTACCGTTGCGGTACCGCGGCAGAGTGCAGCAACGGAAAAGCCTGTTTGAGATGCAACACTTTGCCAGACAAAATCTAAGGTAAGTTAATCCCCGGCAAAATGCCGGGGATTAACTTATGCGGCGATAAATAAAATACTTGCAATTTGGAAAAGTTGGTTGTATAAAGCGCGTTGAACCGTTTCGTTCAGAGCTAATTGGCATGCCTGACGAATCGCATAAATCCAACTTAATTGATTTTTGAAAGGGATTGAAATGCCTAAAATGAAAACCAAGAGTGCCGTTAAAAAACGCTTCAGCGTTACCGGTACCGGAAAATTGAAAAGAAACTTTGCTTTCAAGAGACACTGCCTCTTTTGCAAATCTCCGAAGATGAAAAGACAGGCTCGCGGCGCTACTTTGCTGGCCAGCGTTGATGTCAAAATCGTCAAAAAGTTTTTACCATATTTGTAAGAGGAAATAAAAGATGTCTCGTATGAAAAGAGGTATGACCGCTCACGCACGTCATAAAAAAGTTCTCTCGATGGCCAAAGGTTACAGAGGACGCAATAAAAACGTTTTTAGAGTTGCCGTTGAAAAAGTTGAAAAGGCTTTACAGTACGCTTATCGCGACAGAAGAGCCAAGAAAAGAAACTTCCGCGCTTTGTGGATTCAACGCATCAACGCTGCAACCCGCTTGCACGATATGACCTATTCCCGATTTATGAACGGGCTCGCCTTAGCCGGTGTTGAGCTTGATCGTAAAGTATTGGCCGATATCGCCGTTAAAGAGCCCGAAACTTTCGCAAAACTGGTTGACCAGGCAAAGGCTTCTTTAAGCAAGTAATTATCGAAACAAAATTATGTACAAAGAGTCTGCTTGAGAAATCAGGTTAGACTCTTTTACATTTTAAATCATGGTGGAAAAATGGAAAATATTGAAAATCTGAAGAGCCAAATCCTCGGCGATATTGCAAACGCGCAGGATGTCAAAAGCCTTGAAGAGGTGCGGGTTGCCGTTCTGGGTAAAAAAGGCAGCATTACCGAAATGATGAAAAACCTCGGTTCGCTCTCATTGGAAGAAAAGAAAGAAATGGGCAAAGGCCTCAATATTCTGAAATCCGAAGTTGAACAGGCACTTGAAGCGCAAAAAGAAAAACTAGAAAAAGCCGAGTTAAATGCCCGTCTGGTTCAGGAAAAAATCGACGTGACCCTGCCGGTTCGTCCGGAAGTGCAGGGGCGGATTCATCCGGTGTCCAAGATTTATGAAGAGGTTGTCGCTATTTTCGGCGAAATGGGTTTTAGCGTTGCCGAAGGCCCGGATATCGAGGATGATTTTCATAACTTTACGGCGCTGAATATTCCGGCCAATCATCCGGCGCGCCAGATGCATGATACTTTTTATCTGCCTAAGGATGCCAACGGCTCCAAGGATATTGACGACAGTTATGTTATCCGTACGCATACGTCGCCGGTGCAAATCCGCACCATGGAAAAACAGCAGCCGCCTATCCGCATTATTGCGCCGGGACGGACTTACCGCTCGGATTATGATGCCACCCATACCCCGATGTTCCACCAGATTGAGGGTTTGGTGATTGACAAGAATATCACCATGGCTCACCTCAAAGGCTGTCTGTATGACTTTATTAAGGCCTTTTTTGAACTGGATGAAATACCGGTGCGTTACCGTCCGTCTTTCTTTCCGTTTACCGAGCCTTCAGCCGAAATGGATATCGGCTGCAAAAAGACCAAGACCGAGCTGAAAATCGGCGCCGGCACCGACTGGCTGGAAATTTTGGGCTGCGGCATGGTTCATCCCAATGTTCTGAAAGCGGGCGGCATTGACCCCGAAGAATATCAGGGATTTGCGTTTGGTTTGGGATTAGACCGCCTGGCGATGCTCAAATACGGCATTCCGGATTTGCGGACTTTCTTTGAATCGGATGTCCGCTGGCTGAAGCATTACGGCTTTGTGCCGCTGGACGAGTCATCTATGACAGGGGGATTAAGCAATAACGGAGGATTGGCACGATGAAATTTACATTATCCTGGTTAAAAGAACATCTGGATACCGAAGCGAGTGTTGACGAGATTGCCGAGACATTGACGCGTATCGGGCTGGAAGTCGAAGAAGTTGTGAATCCCGCCAAAGGGTTAGAAGATTTTGTTACAGCAAAAGTTGAAGATTTGCAAAATCATCCGGATTCTGACCATTTGCATGTGCTGAAGGTTAATGACGGCAAAGAAGTTCTGCAGATTGTCTGCGGCGCGCCGAACGTCAAGCTCGGCATGGTCGGCATTTTGGCGCATGTCGGCGTTATGATTCCGGCTTTCGGGCAGAAAATCGAAGTCGGCAAAATCCGCGGCGTCGAGAGTTTCGGCATGATGTGTTCGGAAAAGGAACTCGGCATCGGCGAGGACCATAACGGTATTATATCTATGCCGGAAGATACCAAAATCGGCGTTCCGGCGAGCGAGATTATGCCGGCGGATCCGGTTATTGAAATTGCGATTACGCCAAACCGCGCCGAATGTCTCGGCGTCCGCGGCATTGCCAGAGATTTGGCTGCTGCGGGGCTGGGAAAATTGAAGCCTTTGCAAATATCCAAGAAAAACGGCACATTCAAGAGTCCGGTTAATGTAAAAATTGAAGATTTTGAAGCCTGTCCGACTTATGTCGGCCGCTATATCCGCGGGGTGAATAACAAGGCCGAAACGCCGAAATGGATGAAAGACCGCCTCAACGCTATCGGGCTGCGGTCAATTTCGCCGCTGGTGGATGTGACCAATTACATTAATTATGATATGGCGCGCCCGCTGCACGTTTTTGACGCAGACAAGCTTAACGGCGATATTTGCGTGCGGATGGCTCAAGACGGCGAAAAGTTTGTCTCATTGGAAGAAAAAGAGTATGCGCTCGACAATCAGTCGCTCGGCATTTGCGACAGCGAGGGGATTCAGTGTCTGGGCGGCATTATGGGCGGTCTGAACAAAGGCTGCTCGGCTGAAACAACCAATGTCTTTGTGGAATGCGCTTTGTTCAATCCGGTCTGTATTGCGCGTACCGGGCGGCATTTTCAGATTGATTCGGACTCGCGTTATCGTTACGAGCGCTGGGTTGACCCGAAATCCAATGTGCTGGGGTCGGACTATGCGACGCAGCTGATTTGCGAGATTTGCGGCGGCGAACCTTCGGATATGGTCATTGCCGGGTCGGAAGACGTTGAGCCGCGTGTCGCTTATCTGCGTCCGCAGCGGATAAAAGATTTAATCGGTTTGGACGTTTCCGAAGATAAAATATTGGAAATCCTCAATCATCTCGGGTTTGAAACATCTGTGGAAGACGGCCGGATTAAGGCGGTTTCGCCGACCTGGCGCGGAGATATTGAGGGCGAGCATGACTTGGTTGAAGAAGTCGTGCGCATGATTGGTCTGGACAATATCCAGCCGGAAAGCCTGCCGCACAGCAAGTTTCCGAAACAGACTTTGACGCCGGAACAGCGCCGTGCCGCAACGGTTAAGCATGAACTGGCCGGACGCGGCATGTATGAAACGGTGACCTGGAGTTTTACCGATTCAAAAATTGCCGAAATGTTCCGCAAAGGGAAGGAAGGAATTGTGCTTTCAAATCCGATTGCCGCCGATTTGGACGAGATGCGGCCGTCGGTTCTGCCGAATTTGCTGTTGGGGCTGAAAAACGATATTGCCCGCGGTTACGCGAATGTTTCCTTATTTGAAGTCGGGCCGGAGTTTTACGGCCGCAAACCGGGCGAGCAGAATTTGGTTGCCGCCGGTATCCGCTCGGGGCAGACTTCCAAAAAACACTGGCTGGGCGAGCAGCGCGGTTTTGACGTTTTTGACGTGAAGGCAGATGCTTTGGCGGCGATTGCGGCCGCGAGCGGCCCGTTTGACAGCGCGCAAATCAGCCTGGATGCGCCGGAATATTATCATCCGGGCAGAAGCGGCGCTTTGCGGCTGGGGCGGAATGTGATCGCTTATTTCGGCGAGCTGCACCCGCTGGTCACCAAAAAACTGGGTATCAAGCAGCGCGTTTATGCCTTTGAAGTCATTTTGAACAATATCCCGACGCCGCGGCAGAATCGCGACAAAGCCAAGAAAAAGCTTGAGCTGTCGGCATTCCAGCCGGTGGACAAGGATTTGGCCTTTATTGTGGATTGCGACGTAAAAGCGGCAGATGTGATTGCTGCGGCAAAAACGGCCGACCGCAACCATATTGCCGATGTTCGTATTTTTGACGTTTATGAAGGCGAAAATCTGCCGTCAGGCAAAAAATCGCTGGCGTTGTCAGTGACATTCCAGCCGGTTGAAAATACATACAGCGATCAGGATATTGAAATTCTGATGCAGAAGGTGGAACAGGTGCTGAAGTCCAAATTCGGCGCTGAACTGAGAAAGGCCGTATAAGGGTCATCTGATACAGAAATTAAAGGCCGGGGGAAATCATTCCCAAATTGCCTGAAAAGAAAACGCCGCCTGATAACAGGCGGCGTTTTTATGTTTAGTATTTTTTTCTTCCCGCGTAGATGAAGACGTTAGCAGAGTAGTTTTGCGGTGTGACGGTGCTTGAGCGCCCGTATATGGAATTGTAGTCTGAAGCATTAAACCTGATTTGAATATTTTCGGTTATTGTCGAATCATTACCTGTTGTTTTTTTATGAGGGCTCGGAAAAGTTGAATTTTTAAATGCTCCTGATTTAGTAGGCCTATATCCCCAAAATCCGGTAATAGTTCCGCTGATATTGGGCAGGCCGGCCTGTTGTGCGGTTTTAAGGTTTGAGGCATAGGAAGTTGCGGCGGCTTTGAGGAAATAGCCGGAGTAATTGGGCAGATAAGAGCCGAAGGAGCCGCTGATAGCGGAATAAAGCTCAGGATACTGCGAGGAAGAATAAGAGCGCCCGTTACACAGGAGCCAGCCGTTATGGTCGGAAGTGCGCAGAGAATATTTCAAATCGCCGGGCGAGGCTTCGAAATCGCATTTACCTTTGGAACTGTCGGTCGGGCATTTG
>JAHALQ010000015.1 GCA_018362935.1 Pseudomonadota bacterium
CATACTCCTTGGGCAGATTTTCGCGAAATATTTGCGCGGCGGTATGTTCGTCATCGCGGTTGTAATTGACGCTGTCAAAGGTCTTGAGGCTGATGTCCAAGGCAACGCCGTAGAAACGGCAGACATAAAGCAGGCGGTCGAGGCTGATTTTGCCTTCGCCGGATTCCATGACGTCAAGCGTGGTAATCGGCAGCGACAAAGAATCCGCCACGTCGACGAGATTCAGCCCCTGGTTGCGGCGTGTTTCGTTGAGCCATGAGCCAAGGCTGCGGCGGACATCAAGCCAGTGTTTTCTGGCGTCATCGCGCGATAATAAAAATCTGTATTGAAATTTGTTGTTCATTTTCAAACTCCTGATTTGTTTCAAATGGTTAAAACAAAACCGCCTTAACAAAAATTAAGGCGGGGAGTTGAGAACTGTCGAAGAACAGTCCGGGTTATTCGACATGCAGGCATGCTTATATCCCCGGCTCCCCAAACAGGAGTTGTTCTTTTTTCTTCGAGGAGCTCTCACACTCCGCTTTCGGAACACCCGAAAGCAGAGTCAGTATAAAAGACATTTCTTAATTTGCAATTAAAAAAGTCCGAACACGTTTCTCTACCACCCTCGCGCCCGCCCGCTCTTCTCCCTCGTCATCCTCGTGCCCGAAGGCCGCAGGCCGAAGGAATAGACACGAGGATCCAGGTGTAATAAGGCTTATTGTCTTTGGATACTCGGATCAGGCATTCCATGTTGTCCGAGGATGACAAAAAAGAAAAAGAGGGTGTGAGGATAACAATGGAGGAATGCCGTCCGGGGGTGACATAGAAGAGGGGGAGCAGGAGGAGAGCGTTGCGGGGAAAGAGACTAGGATTTGGGCGAATGTGCTTTTCTATTGATAAAATTGCAAAGAGCCATTATAAAAGAATAAACGTTATTAAAGGAGAAAAATTATGGCCGAGAACAAAGAGCCGTCCCAGCGCCAATTGCGTGTCGCGCAGGAAATACGCAAAATTATCGTCAATTTTATCGACCGCGGCGAGGTTCGCAATCTGGAAGGCATTGACACGCTGGTGACCGTTACCAAAGTGACCGTGTCGCCTGATTTGAAATACTGTACCGTCTGGTTTATGACAACCAACGGCAATTATCTGCAGGAAGTTTTGGGCGGCCTGCAGCTGGCGGCCAATTTCTTCCGCAAACAAGTGGCTGCCAAAACCAGCCTGCGCTATGTACCGGAAATTAACTTCCGTGTCGACAAGACTTTTGAAGCCGTCGACAATATTGAGCGTTTGCTGCGCGACCCGAAAGTGGTTCAGGATTTGAAATAAAAGAAAATCAATGTCCAGACACAAAAAAGGAAACAAAGTCAGCGGCTGGCTGGTTGTCGACAAACCGCGCGACATGGGGTCGACACAGGTTGTCAGCCTGACGCGGCGGCTGTTTAATGCGCAGAAAAACGGGCATTGCGGAACGCTTGACCCGTTTGCCACCGGCGTGCTGCCTATTGCTTTCGGCGAAGCGACCAAGCTGATTTCCTATGTGACGGACGGTGAAAAAGAATATGAGTTTGTCCTTTATTTCGGCGAAGAGACCGATACGCTGGATACCGAAGGGCAGGTTGTCGCGACGTCTGACGTTATTCCCTCCGAATCTGAAATAAAAGCTGTTTTGCCGCAGTTTGTCGGCGAGATAACGCAGGTGCCGCCGGCTTATTCCGCTATTAAGGTTGACGGAAAGCGGGCGTATGATTTGGCGCGGCAGGGCAAAGAGGTGCAAATTCCCGAACGGCGGATAAATATTTATGCGCTGGAATTGCTGGAGATGCTGACGAATCGGACAGCGCGGCTGCGAGTGCGCTGTTCCAAGGGGACTTATGTGCGAACGCTCGGCGCCGATATCGCGCGAAGGCTCGGCAGCTGCGGGCATTTGAAAGAGCTTCGCCGCACAAAATGCGGCAATTTTGACCTGAGTCAGAAAATTTTGCTGGAAAATATAAAAAATATGGAGTATGGTGAAGCTCTCATGGAGAGTTTACTTCCCGTCATGACGTGTCTGCGCGACATCGCGGTCATCGCCGTAGGGGAGGAAGAGGCTAAGAAACTCAAACTCGGGCAAGGTCTGTCGCCCAAAGCTTTGGATGTCAAAAATCTTATCGGCCAAGAGGCCGCAGCCGTTTTTGAGAATGAGTTAACAGCCATCGTCAGAATCGACGAGAGAAAAATCTCGCCGGTTCGTGTTTTTAATTTTGATTAAAAAAGGAAAATACAGATGTCGATTTCGAACGAAAAAAAACAGGAATTAATTAAATCTTACGGTTTGAACCCGAATGATACCGGTTCTCCGGAAGTTCAGATTGCAATTTGGACTGCTGAAATCAACAACCTGATTGAGCACTTCAAAACGCACGCCAAAGATACCCACTCCCGCCTCGGCCTGATGAAAAAAGTCAGCCGCCGTCGTCACTTGTTGGACTATCTGAAAGGCAAATCTGAAAGCAGATATCAGGATCTGATTAAAAAATTGGATCTCAGAAAATAAATTTATCGGGGCGCTTTATGCAGCATTCAGAGCGATTTTACACGATCTCAAAAAATTCATGTACCTTGTTGTACACTAGAATTTTTTTCGCCGTTAGAAATCACTCTGTCTGCTCGCCTAAAATGCCCCTTCTTCTGACAATGAAAATGTCAGGTTGATTTTGGAACTGCGGGGAATGAACTTCCGCGGTTCTTTTTATGAAAATCCTGCATGGGGCAGGTGAGGTTATATGGATAAGAAAGGTAAAGAAGTATGATCGATTTTAAAGAATGCCGCAAAGAAATGGAATGGGGCGGCCGCAAATTAGTATTGGAAACAGGTAAAATTGCAAGACAGGCAACCGGTGCCGTCCTTGTTACCTATGGTGAAACAAAGGTTATCGCAACGGTATGCGCTGCAAAAGAAATGAAAGCAGATCAGGATTTCTTTCCTTTGACAGTCAACTATCAGGAAAAATATTATGCCACCGGCAAACTGCCCGGCGGTTTTATGAAACGCGAGGGCAAACCCTCTGAGCGCGAAGTTTTGGTTTCGCGCCTGATTGACCGCCCAATCCGTCCGCTTTTCCCGGATGCGTTCAAAAACGAAGTTCAGATTATCTGCACCGTTTTGGGGCATGATCAGGAAAGCGACTCCGATATTCCGGCCATGATCGGCGCTTCTGCCGCTTTGGCGGTTTCGGGCATTCCGTTTATGGGGCCGATTGCCGGCGCCAAAGTCGGATACAAAAACGGCGAGTATATCCTGAACCCGACGATGGAACAGCTCAAAGACACCGATTTGGAACTGGTTGTTGCCGGTACCTCGGAAGGCGTTTTGATGGTTGAGTCCGAGGCTCAGGAATTGTCCGAAGAAACCATGCTCGGCGCAGTCATGTTCGGTTTTGAAAACTTTCAGGGTGTTATCAAGCTGATTAACGAGCTCAAAGAAGGAGCCGGCAAAGAAGCTTGGGAAGCTCCCAAATTCCCGGTTGAATACGATGCGTTATATGCCCGAATCGAAAAAGAATTCGGCGCCAAATTTGAAGAAGCCTTCAAAGAAACCGACAAACTCAAACGCGGTACGCTGGTCGGCCAGGCTTCTGAAGAAGTCAAAGCTTCGATTGATCCGGAAAACGAGATTGAAATGCGTTATGTCGGCGATGCCATCGAGCAGCTGATGCACAAAGTTGTCCGCGAAAAAGTTTTGACAACCGGCCACCGTATTGACGGCCGCGATACCAAAACCGTCCGCCCGATTCAATGTCAGGTTGACGTTTTGCCGACGGCTCACGGTTCCGCCCTGTTTACCCGCGGCGAAACCCAGGCTCTGGTTGTGACCACTCTGGGCACCGGCGAAGACGCGCAGATTGTCGACGGCTTGATGGACGAGTATAAAGAAGACTTTATGCTTAACTATAATTTCCCGCCGTTCTCGGTCGGCGAATGCGGCAGAATGGGCAGCCCCGGACGCCGCGAAATCGGCCACGGCAAGCTGGCCTGGCGCGCCATCCACCCGATGATGCCCAAAGACAAGGATGCTTTCCCCTATACGGTTCGCGTTGTGTCAGAAATTATGGAATCCAACGGTTCGTCTTCTATGGCGACGGTCTGCGGCACGACAATGTCCTTGCAGGCTGCCGGCGTTCCTCTGGCCAAACCGGTTGCCGGTATTGCCATGGGTCTGATTAAGGAAGATGACGGCCGCGTTGCGGTTCTGACCGATATTCTCGGTGATGAAGACCACCTCGGCGATATGGACTTCAAAGTTGCCGGAACCAAAGACGGCGTTACCGCTTTGCAAATGGATATTAAAATTACCTCCATTACCAAGGACATTATGAAGACCGCTCTGGCACAGGCTCATGAAGGCCGGATTCATATCCTCGGCGAAATGGCCAAAGCTATTTCCGAGGCTCGCCCGCATGTGTCTGACAAAGCGCCGCGTATTGTCGCGATTAAGATTCCGGTTGACAAAATCCGCGAAGTCATCGGCACCGGCGGCAAGGTTATCCGCGAGATTATCGAAAAAACCCATACCAAGATTGACATTTCCGACGACGGCGTCGTTAAAATCGCTTCGATGAAAAAAGAAGACGGCGACGCGGCTCTCGAATGGGTTATGGGTATCGTGGCCGAGCCTGAGGAAGGCAAGATTTATCACGGTGTTGTCACCAAAATTATGGATTTCGGCGCATTTGTCCGTTTCCTCGGTACAACCGAAGGTCTGGTTCATATTTCCGAAATTAAACCTGAACGCATTGCCACCGTTTCCGAATTTTATAAGGAAGGCGACCCTATCTGGGTTAAGTGCATGGGTTCCGACAATCGCGGCAAAATCCGCCTGTCGGCCAAGAGGGTTAATCAGGAAACCGGTGAAGACCTCGAAAAATAGAAGTTCGTATAACGGCTTATCTGGAGCGATTTGTTCAGGTCGGAAGTTTCCTCTCGCATATCTTTGTACGCTGCGGTACTTCCGCCTTTCAAATCACTCTATCTAAACCATTCTTCGAACTTTTTTATAAAAAACCGCTAAAGGAATTTAGCGGTTTTTTTTGAGCATATGGTCGGGTTTTGATTGACGGATCGGAAGATTAGTGCTTAACTTTTGTCAGTTTATTTTAAGCATTAATTTTCTAGAACTATAAATATAATTATATATGGAAGCGAAATCTATTATCGTGATGGCATTGTTTCTGGCGGCTGGTATGGCTTATGTTGCTCTTAGAATTGCGTTTGCCATTCGTCAGGCCAGAAAAAGAAGAAAGAGAGTCGTTGTTGCCCGGGTCAAAAACTGTAAAGACGGTTTGTGGATGTGTAAATTCTTCCTGTGCGGAGATCATCCCGGTTATTTTACTCAAAAACCGTCTGCGGACAGGGTAAAGGCGCGTGTGATCGGTTACGATGAGAAAAACAGAATATACAGACTTGAAGAATTTTCGGGTGCCGAAGAAACTCCTTTGGTCTGTAGAATGTGGTTAATCTAACAAAATGAGGCCTTGCCGGATATTCCCGCAGGCCTTGTCTGTTTTAAAAAATCCTTGAAAAACAAAAAAAATTGGTGTATGAGTCGACTCACCTGTTGCGGCACCCCTGGAGGCCGGGCGGGCGTGATTTATTTAAATAAAGGAATTTTACTATGGTAAACATTACATTTAATGCTGAAAAGCGTGAGAAAGCAGGTAAGGGGGCAGCTCGTGCATGTCGTCGTGAAGGACGCGTACCCGCTGTTATTTACGGCGGCAAACAGGAAACCGTTATGATTTCCCTGCATCCGGTTGAGTTGGAAAAGGCTTTGGATACCGTCGGTTTTTATGACGCCGATATCGAAGTTGTTTTGGACGGCAAAAAAGTTAAGGTATCCTGCCAGGACGTTCAGTTTCATCCGGTAAGCGATGCGCCGATTCACGTCGATTTTTTGAGAAAGTAGTCGACGAACGCGTATAGCGGTCATCTAATACAGAAATAGCGGGTTGGCGGCATCCTTTGTACCTTGTTGTGCACTCCGATGTCGCCGCCCTTATTTCTTTTTATATGCCTCGCTCTCCGCATTCTTGGAAAATGCAAGAGTTTAAGTTCAATGTTTCTTATCGTCGGTTTGGGTAACCCCGGAATAGAATATGCAGGAACGCGCCATAATGTCGGTTTTATGGCGGCGGATGCGCTGGCGCAGGCTTATCACTTCGGCGCATTTCGCGATAAGTTTGACGGGCTGGTTGCTGAAGGCAGAATCGGCAGTGAAAAAGTTTATCTGCTCAAGCCGCAGACTTATATGAACCTGTCCGGAAACGCGGTGGTCAAAGCCGCGCATTTTTATAAGATTCTTCCTGAAAACATAATCGTGATTCATGACGATATGGATTTACCGGTCGGCAAAATAAAAGCCAAGCTCGGCGGCGGAGCCGGAGGGCATAACGGCTTGAAGTCGATTGATGCGGCGATTACTCCGAATTATAACCGAATCCGTATCGGGGTCGGGCATCCGCAGGGCAGCGGCGAGGCGGTGGTTAACCATGTGCTGTCGCGTTTCGGCAAAGCCGAAGCGGAGCTGCTGGCGGATAATATTGAAACAGTTGTCAAAACAATAGATGTTCTGATTGCAAATGGCGTTGCGGCTTTTTCAAACAAAATCGGCGATTTGCAAAAGAAAAACAAGGAGCAATAATATGGGGTTTAACTGCGGTATCGTCGGCCTGCCGAATGTCGGCAAATCGACGCTTTTTAACGCTTTGACACAGACAATCGCCGCGCAGGCGGCCAATTTCCCGTTTTGTACGATTGAGCCTAATACCGGCCGCGTGGCGGTACCGGACAAGCGTTTGGACAAGCTGGTCGAAATGGTGCAGCCGAAGTCGGTGGTGCCGACGCAGCTCGAGTTTGTCGATATTGCCGGATTGGTCAAAGGCGCGTCCAAGGGCGAGGGGCTGGGTAACCAGTTTTTGGCGAACATCCGCGAAGTTGACGCGATTATCCATGTCTTGCGTTGTTTTGAAAACGAGAACATTACCCATGTTGAAGGTTCGGTCGACCCTATCCGCGATGCTGAAATTGTCGAAACCGAGCTGATGATTGCCGATTTGGAATCTTTGGAAAAACGTTTTGAGCAGGCGCAGAAAAAAGCCCGCGGCGGCGATAAAGAAGCTCTTGTCAATGTCAGCGTCATGGAGCCGGTTATTGCGGCGCTCAAGGCCGGAAAACCCGCTCGCACGGCAATGCCCGACGCGTCGAATAAAGATGCGACCAAGGCCTATAAAATGCTTCAGCTGCTGACATCCAAGCCGGTTTTATACGTTTGCAACGTTGATGAGGAATCGGCGGCGCAGGGCAATGAATTTTCAAAACGGGTGTTTGAGAAAGCCAAAGCCGAAAATGCGCAGGCGGTGATTATTTCCGCCGAAATCGAATCCGAAGTTGCGCAGCTCGAATCCGAAGAAGAAAAACAGGAATTTCTGGAATCTCTCGGTTTGAGCGAAACCGGGCTGACAAAAATTATCCGCGCCGGATATGACCTTTTGGGGCTGCAGACATATTTTACGGCCGGCCCCAAAGAAGTGCGCGCCTGGACTTTCCTCAAAGGTTCCAAAGCGCCGCAATGTGCCGGCATCATTCACTCCGATTTTGAACGCGGCTTTATCCGCGCCGAAACAATTTCCTACGAAGATTATGTCAAATTCGGCGGTGAGCAGGCCTGCAAAGAAGCGGGTAAAATGCGCTCCGAAGGAAAGGAGTATGTTGTTCAGGATGGGGATTTGTTGAATTTCTTATTTAACGTATAAGAGGAAAAATTGTATAATGGCTCATCTAGAGCGATTTGTGCAGGTCGAAAGTTTCCTCACCTACCTTTTTGTAGGCTCCGGTACTTTCGCCTTTCAAATCACTCTATCTAAACCATTCTCCAACCTTTCCTAATGGTATATAAAACAAAAAATCTGACCGCAAGAGTCTGAGATTTTTTGTTTTATAGGAAAAAATTTTTCTTTTGAGCAGGAGGAAATAATAAATGCGTTTGGCTTTGTTTCAGCCCGATATTCCGCAAAACACCGGCACCATGATGCGTTTATGTGCCTGCGTCGATTTGCCGATAGATATTATCGAACCCTGCGGTTTTATTTTTAATGACAAGGCGATGCGTCGCGCCGGAATGGATTATCTGGATATGGTTGATTACCGCCGCCATGATTCCTGGGCTGATTTTTTAGAGTATCGCGCCAAACATCCCGAAGAATACGGGCGGATTGTCCTTTTGACAACCCATGCCAGCGAGCCGTATGTCAATTTTGAATTTCGGGAAAATGACATTATCCTGATGGGTCGCGAATCCGCCGGAGTGCCCGAAGAGGTACACCATTTGGCTGATGCACGCCTGTTGATTCCGATGAATGAAAAAGCCCGCTCGATTAATGTTGCCGTTTCCGCAACGATGGTTGTCGGGGAGGCATTGCGCCAAACCCGGTGGAAGACGGTTTAACGTTCATGTATTTTTCAGGCCGCTTTATAAATTCTGTTATCTGTTGCGGCCGATATTCATAATTTCCTTGGCTATTCTTTGGGAAGGAGCGTATTTGTCAATCTCTTCTTTTTTTGCGTGCCGCGGGCTGCCGTCTTTTTCTTTGGAGAAAAATTCTTTGGCATCATATTTTGTTAAATGCTTTTCGACTTTTTTGCGGCGTGCCTCCGGCGTTTCATCCGGATTGGAATTTTCGCTGCCGTATTCAATATAAAACAGTAAAGATTCCTTCATACTTTTTTTGTAAGTGAATGCTGCTTTTTGCCGCTCTTTTTCGAGCGGATATTCGGCAAGAGCTTCTTTTGCCCGGTCAAGTGCATCGTAGTCTTTGGCTTTTTTGGCATCATTGACCGCTTTTTCCAGTTTTTTGTATTCTGGATCGTTGTTTGCCTTTTGGGTGGCAGCGTCAAAGGCTGTGCGGCTGCTGTTTAAATTGGCGGACAATTCTTTGCGGTGTTTGGGAATATAAATTTTCATAATATCTTTATATTCCGGATACTCCTTAAGCTCTTCAATCTGCGGCGCGCCGTTCATTTTAAGGTCTTTTTCAAGGCAGGCCAGGTATAATTTGGCTTTGTATTCGGGATGCTCTTCGAACTTGCCAAAATTAATCGCCTTGTATCCAAGATTTTGGGCGGTTTCGCATAATGTGCGGAATGTCTGCATATCGCCTTCGACGGCAACTTTGTTGCGCGAAGAGAAAATCATTTTGTCATCGCCGTCGCGGAAGCACAAGTGCTCGGGATGTTCGGCATCCTGATATTCTTCAAAGGTTGTTTTAACGCTTTTTTTCGCTTCGCCGGCAGCTTTGCGGACTTCATCTTTCCAGCCGTCGTCATGAGCCGGAGAATCGATATTGTCATCGATATCTAGGTTTTCTTGACTTTGTTTCGGCTGATATTCGGCTACAAATTTGGCTTTGTCATCGGCTTTCCAGAATTCTTCTGCAAGTTTCAGGTCGTCTTCAAGATTGTTGTGGCTGCATTTTTTGAGTAATTTTTGCAGCAGGATGATGTCGGCGCTGTTATTGCGGTCATCACGATGCCCTTCATTGATGTCTGTCAGAGCCGCTTTGGCGAAGCCCTTATCAATTTTATGCTGTTTGTCAATCTCCTGATGTGTGAAAAAGGGTGATTTTTTTGCAATTTTTTTGCTTAAATCGGCGATTGAACCTGCCTGCAAGGCTTCAAATATGATTGCGTTACTGACCGTTGCGCAGTCACTGCGGTTGCCGTCAGTCAGCGGCTGGGCGTTTGTCGTAAACGCATAGCCGGCGTTTGTGAGCGCGGCAGCAAGGTCTTTTTTGACCTCGCCATAGGCGGATGCACCGCCGAGCTGTTCAAAAAGATAGGCTTTGTCTCCTTCGATGCAGAGAGCCATGGCATGGTTGACACCGTAATTGTCGGCGGCAATCGGAAGCAGAATTTTTTTGTATTTTCGAGCCGCTTTGATGGCTTGCAAAGACGCTGCGAGGGCTTTCAGGTTGGTGTCTTTTTTGTTTTTATCTATCGGCTGCGGACTGCAAATCAGGATATCGTTTTCGGAAGTCTGCTGCTCCCGGACGGCTTGGAGAACGGAATTGGGATTGTCGATATCTGCAAAGTCGCAGTTGCCGAATTTGGCGGTTTCGCGCATGACATGACTTATGACGATTTGGGTCATGCCGCCGTCATACTCCCCGGGCTTTTTGGCAACAAAGCTGTTTAATTCGTTGATTTCCCTTTGTTTGTCGGGGTTTTTGCTGTTCTCAGCGGCGGGATAGAGCAGATAAGCCATGTTCGTTCTCCAGAGTTCGGTTTATGACATAATATTATCACAACAATCGCGTTTTGTCTAATATTTTGTCATAACTAAAACAGGTTTTTAAAGTCGGTCAGGTTTTGCGCCTGCAAATAAGGATTGCAGCTTTTTTCCTCGGCCAGCGTGAACGGACCGGCCGGAAGTCCCTGCTTCAAATTGGCTTCGGCCCGGGTGAGGTAATCCTGAATTTCCTGACTGCCGTTGTTAAAAGCAAAGGCATCATGCGCGCCGTGCGGCGTGTATTCGTGTCCGGGGTAGAACAGAGTATCGTCGGGCAGCTGTTTTATTTTTTGCAGAGCTTGAAACATCTGTTCGGGCGTGCCTTCAAACAGGCCGCCGATGCAGAGGTTAAACAGCGTGTCGCCCGTGAATAAGGCTTTGTCTTGCGGAAAATACCACAAGATATGTCCTTGTGTGTGCGCGGAAACGTCTATAATCTGCGCGGCAGAGTTGCCGATTTGAAATATGCCGTCCGGTTCGACGCCGATGTCAAAACCGGGAATGCGATGTTTGTCATGTTCATTGGCGACAACTTTGGCACCGTATTTTTCCTTGAGCGCAAGGTTGCCATCGGTGTGGTCAAAATGGTGATGCGTATTTAAGATATACTGCGGTTTGCAGCCAAGCTGCTCAAGCTTTGCGATAATCGGCGCCGCTTCTGACGGGTCAATGACGGCCGTTGTGCTGGTTGGCTTGTCGACCAAAATGTAACTGTAATTGTTCATAGATCCGGCGCGGCAAAGCACCGGGTATATTTGCAGCGTCATTATAAATATTCCTCCGGGTTGATTTCGTCTATCTGATTTTTTTCAATATATTGTTCGGCATAGTCCAGATAAACCTTGCTGCGGATGAAAACTTCGTATAAATCGGGATCAAGGTGGCCGGTGTTTTTCATATCGCGCATGATGTGCAAAACTTCGGACAGTTTTTTCGGCTCTTTATAAGGCCGGTCACGGGCGGTCAGCGCTTCAAAAACGTCGGCAATCGCCATTATTTTGGCGGGAATTGACATTTGGTCGCCTTTAAGGCCGCGCGGATAACCCTTGCCGTCAACACGTTCATGGTGGCAGCCGGCGTATTCGACAATGTTGGACAATTCTTTGGGGAAAGGCAGCGCCTCAAGCATGTTAATGGTGATTTCGATATGCTCGTTGATTTTCTGGCGTTCTTCTTCAGTAATGGTTCCCTGCGGGGTTTTGAGATTGTACAGCTCGCCGCGGTTATACTGGTCAACCAGCTGGTCCGGGCGGTCTTGCAGCAGAAGTTCTTCGGCCGGGCGGGCATAAAGATCGGGGTCTTTAACACGGTTGCGTTCCGCCCAGGATAAGCCCAGCATGCGGTTGAAATAGCGGACAAAATGCTGTTCGGATATCTTGTCCAGCCGTTTTTGGTCATCGGCGGATATCTCAACGTCGCCTTTGTTGCATTCGGCGACAAAAGCAAAATCATCTTCCAGCTGTTTGACTTTGGCGACAAATTCAGCCTGAAGGTTTTCTTTGCTGTCGGCATTGGCAAGCCGTTTCTGCAAATAGGCGATATGCGCGTCGCGCCGCAGGATTTCGAAGCGGTTGCGTATTTCATGAATGCGGTTGTTAATCGTTTCGAGCTTGGTCGCTTTGTCGACAATGTATTCGGGCGTGGTAATCTTGCCGCAGTCATGCAGCCATGAGGCAATGTGCAGGGCATACCAGTCGTCGGTATTGAGTTCAAAATCCTTCAGCGGGCCTTCGTTTTGTTCGACGGCGGCAGTGGCCAGCAGGCGGGTGATAATCGGCACTTTCTGGCAGTGGCTTCCGGTGTAGGGGGATTTTGCGTCAATGGCGCGCGCCAGAACCTCAATAAAAGATTCCAGCAGCAGTTTATAGTTGGCGTTGGAAATCCGGGTTTCGAGCGAAATTGTTATCAAGCCGCAAATGGCAATCAAAGTATTTTGAATATCGTTGGTAAATGCAATAATTTTGCCCGAACTGTCTTTGGCATTAATAAACTGAGCCACGCCCAAAAGATTGTCTTTGCGGTCAATGAGCGGAATTGCCAACACGGAAACAGTCGAATAGTTGTGCTCTTCGTCAAACTTGGCAATAAAAGAGGTATCAAGCCCAGACGCCGCGATGTTGGCAAAGTTGACAATTTCGCGGTTATATGCGCAAATTTCCGCCGGACGTTTGGCTGCTTTGCCGCGGATGTCCGGCACAAATACGGGCGGAAAAAAGACGGCGTTTTCAAACGGGCTGCTGCTTTTGGCCTGAAGGCTGGTGATGCTGGCATAGTTGAGGGACATGTATTTTTCGGGAGAAACTTCAAAAAAGAAGCTGCCGTCGGCATTCGCCGCGTCTGCCGCGGTGGACATAACCTTGCGGATGATATTGCCGATATCCTGTTCCTGGTTGAGGCTTCGGCTTAGTTCCAAAAGGTTGGCGAGGATTATGTCATTTGTACTGTGCACCCGTTTTCTCCCTGTCTTTTGAACGAGTGTATCTTAAAAAGTTTAAGAAAATTATAAAGCTAGCTGATTTTTGACACCAGATAACGGATGTCTTCTTCACTCAGTTCTTCATTATTCGGCGTGTGGGTGAGAATCCGTTCAATTACCTTATGGGCAAAAGATTTGCGGTCGGTGCGGCAGCAGTCAAATTTGACTTCGCGTATAATTTTGAGGGCGCTGAAAACCGCAGGGAACATGGCCTTGGGAATAAAGGCCTTGCGCAGCAGATTGCGAATCATGAAGTCCAGCGGGGTGTTAAACAAAATTTTGCGAACTTCAAGAATGGGGGTGTTAGACAGGTAAACAATCGCGTATTCAAAAAACTTCAAATCGCCCAGACAAATCGCGCGGACAACCAAGTTGGGCGTCAGGCGGTTTGATGTGTAGAGCTGGTGTACCAGTTCTTCAATCTGTTTATCGGAACTGTAATCCTCGGAAATACGCAGCGTTGTTTTTTCCTTGACTTCTTCGACGATATCGGAGGCAAGGTCGGCCGGCAGATTGTGAGAAAGAATGAGCCGCTTTTTCAATTCTTCCGACAAAGAATTGGCAATCTTTTCAATGACCGAAGTCGGAAGTTCGGCGCGGTAGACCAGACGTTTCTGTATGTCCTCGCTCTGCTGGTATTTGGCAAGAATGGAAGCAAAGGTTTTTTCTTTGATTTCGGCGGTGTCATTGGAAATCAGGACGCCGACAACCTCTTCGGGGCATTTCTCAACGATATATTCGGAAATTTCGTCAGGAAGATTAAGACGGCCGGCAACAGCTTTCTGTTTACTAATGCTCGGCATATTGAGAATTTTAATCAGGTCATCATTGCTTAAGTCCGTGTAATACTGCAGAAAAGGCGCGGCAATGGCGTCAACGTCATTAATAACGGCATTGACGATGTCTGCGGGCAGATTGCGGCTGTTTTTCAGACTGTCTGCCAATATCTGGCGGACTTTGGTTTCAACGTCGCGAACCATAATGCGGAAGATGTCTTCGGCCAGTTTTTTGCCGTTGGGCGTAACGGTATGGCCGTTGTAATAGGCGCCGATTTTTTGAGCCACAACCGATTTTGTTCCGGCACGGGGATTGTCGGCGAGGTTTTTTACATCTTGTTTATTTAGCTCTGAATTATTCATGGCGCTTCTTTTCATAAACTTTGACCTATAATTTATAATAATATGTAATCAAACAAAAGGCTAATGACATTTTTGTTACATCAGCAGCCGTTTTAGAGCCTTGGGCAGCTTATCCGCGTTTATTGTACTATCCAATGCGGATTTGTCAATTATATTAAGCTCGTAGTACGCAAGGGTGTATTGGAACATGCCGGCATAGTTTTTCAGCGGGCTTTTCCAAATCAGATAAGGGGCGAGAATATTGCCGAAAGGCACGTTTTCGCGATAAAGGAATTCTTTGCGGACATCGCGCATGTCGGCAAATTTGAGCTCAGAATTTATGGAATGTGCAAATTCTTTCATCGACGAATAAATATCAGGGTAAGTTTTAATGCGGTAGGTGTCGTCTTCGGTTTCACCGATTGGCTTAAGGCCTTTGCCGGTGTGCCATGCCAGCGCTTTGTACAGAGAATTTCCCTGTTTGACAATCCGCGAGGTTCCCCAGTTGGTTTCGATTGCCGCGGCGGTAATCAGCAGCGACGGCGGAATAAAGTCTATCTTGAGGAGCAGTTCGCGAAGCAGAAAACGCTGCCGTTCTTCGCCTTTGAGGCGGGTGAAGACGTCATAGCGGGCGGCCATGTCTTCCAGTGCCTGTTGTTCTTTTTTATCCAGTTTGCGGTTCGTTTCAAACTTTGTGTTCAGAGCCAGCAGCCTGTCGCGCTCTTGTTTTATTTCCTGATTGATTTTGAGAGCCAGCGGCGCCAGTATTTTAATGAACAGGGCATTGCGCTCTTTTTCATCGGTAATCTTGCCGAAGTCATCCGGGAAATGCGAAAGAAAAATTGCCGGATATTTGTATGAGGGAATCATCAGATAATCTTTTTCGCCGTGATAGCCGTAGATATCGTAAATCTGACGAAGCTGCGCGGTGTCGAGCGCCCTGAGCCGGAGTTCGGCGCCGGCGGCGGGCAGCGCCAGGCTCAGGGACAACAGCAGGGAAAACAATAAATATCTGGCCAAAGGCAACTCCTATTCGGGATTTTCAATGTTACGGACTTCTTTGATGGAAGGAATATAATCCTTAAGGATTTTTTCAACGCCTTCTTTCAGCGTGACCATGGCATAGGGGCAGCCTTTGCATGAGCCCTGCATTTCGACATAAACAATGCCGTCCTTATAGTCCTTATAGACAATATCGCCGCCGTCCCTTTTGACAGCCGGACGTATCCGCGCATTGAGAAGCCCTTTGATTTGTCCGACGGTTTCGTCTTCGGAATCTTCATTTTGGGGCGCAACGACAACCTCTTCGCCGGTGGACAGGTAATCCATTATTTCTGCCATTATCTGCGGTTTGAGCATGTCCCATCCGGCACTTTCTTCCTTGGTGACGGAAACCATGTCGTTGCTGATGAAAACAGAGACAATGCCGCCGAGGTCAAACAAATGTTCGGCCAGAGGGGATTTGCGCAGGGATTTAGCATCGGCAAACTCGGCTGCTCCGGACTTCAGCAAGGGTTCCGGCGCGAAAAAATTGATAACGTTGGCATCCGGGGTTAACTGGGTTTCGATAATCATGTTTACATTCCTTATTGCGGCATTTTTTCCAGATTCTTAACGAGTTCCTGCAAATTTATGATTGCGCGGTTGGCATAATAGCCCATGACAGCAAGGTGGTTTGGCGCCACAGAGCTATTTAATTCGCCGTTGCGGACAATTAAAGGCGAAAGATGCGAAGCGTCTTCAAGCGTTTTGAGAAGGCGTGTCCATGTCTGATAAAGATTTTGGGCGACAATAATGTCTTTGTAGTCGGCGCTGAGGGCTTTGAGCAGAAGGTAATCCCCGTATAATTTTCCCTGCTGAAAATAAAAAACGTCATCGGCCTTATTGTCAAAAAGACCGCCGGAATTTTCACGGATGTGATTTTCCAGCGCATCCGAACTTTTTTGAAGTCCATAACGGATTTTTTGCAAAATAAAAGCCAAGTCCTGGGGACGTTTGAGAAAAACCGTTTCACCGCGGGCAAGAGCGTCGTTGTATTTAAGCAAAAATTTCCGGGCACGGCGGTACTGACTGTTGGATGACGGTGCGGGCAGCAGTTTGTTCTGCGGCGAAAACATCCAGATTGTCGGCGGGTAGTTCAGGAGTTCGGCCGCTTTGTACAGGTAACTGTCTTTTTTTATGGGGATGCGTTTGGACATTGCCGTAACAACGTCAGCGATTGAAGAAACCAGCCCTTTTTGAAAAGCGGGCATATTGTCAAGGACGTAAGCCGGAAAGAAAAACGGCAGGTTCGGCGTCCAGATTTTGTCATTGATTTCACGTTTAATCAGATAAGCGGATGTGCCGAGAGCCGCCGATTGGTTGTCTGTCGGAGGCATTTCATAAGCCGTGTCGGCATCTATGCTGTGGGTAAGGAAAGCGCCGAGCGGGTAATAAAGGACGGCAACGAGTGCAAATCCCCACAACCCAAGTTTCGGCCAGGTATCAACCTGCCGTTTTAAAAAGTCCAGCGGTTTGGCGAAAAAAGTTTTGATTCCCGTAACCGAGATTTTTTGCGAAAACCGGGATAATAGTTGCGTCCGTCTGTTTTTCAGCATGCTTTCTTACCTTTTCTGAAAATATTCCGGATAATTTCCCGGACATCCAGTACACCGAATATTTTAGCGGCAAATACAAAAGTTGCAACACCCAAAATACACAGCAGGGCAAATATGCCGAGTTTGGGCATCAGGGCGAGCCGCAGCCAGTCGACGTAGGCAATATTGAGGGCAAATTGGGCAAATTCCAGTGTGCCGCCCATTATTGCCGAAGCTGCAATGATTTTAACGGTTTTGACAGCCAGCGGTTTGGTGAATTCCCAAAAACAGCGTTTTTTGAGTCCGCGCAGGTATTGGTACAGCGATACAAAGGCCGCGATGGTGGTGGCCGAGGCAATGCCGACGTGGCCGAAAGGCTTCATCAGGATGACCGAAAAGCTGAGGTTGGCAAATAAGACAATCATGCTGTATTTAACAGGGGTTTTGGTATCGCCGCGGGCAAAAAAGTTGGGTGCCAGAGCCTTGACCATGACGTAAGCCGGAAGCCCGACGGCATAGGCTATGACCGCCCGGGTGGTCATGGCTGTTTCAAAGGCGCCAAATTTGCCGTGCTGAAACAGGATGTTGATAATCGGCTCGGCCAGGATAATCAGCGCAACAGCAGCGGGAATAGACAGTATGGCGCCGTATTCGACAGCTTTGTTCTGCACTTGGCAGGCGTCATCAATATTTCCTGATTTGAGATGTTTGGAAAGAATCGGCAGGACGGCAACGCCGATAGCCGCACCGACAACGCCGAGCGGCAGCTGCTGCAAACGGTTGGCATAATACAGCCACGAAATTGCTCCGGTGCCGACCAGCGAAACGAGGATTGTGTCCACAACCATGTTAATTTGATAAACGCCGGCTCCGAGAACGCCCGGGGCAATCCTCTTGAACAGCGTACGGATTGTTTTGTCTTTGATAAGCCTGAAAACGCGAAAATCCGGTTTGAGCCAAACCTGCTGGCGATGCAGAAAATACGTCAGCCAAAGAATTTCAACAAAGCCTGCGAAAGTAACGCCGATGGCAATGCCGTGAGCCGGCGTATCGCCGAGCGGCACAAAAATAAAGACCGATGCAATCATCATCAGGTTGAGAATCACGGGGGCTGCGGCAGGCGCGGCAAATTTGCCGAGCGAGTTCAGAATACCGGACTGAAAAGATACGATAGAGATAAAAAGCAAAAACGGAAAGGTAATGCGCGACAGTTCGGCCGCGAGTTCTATTTTTCCGGGATCGTTCACAAAACCGGGTGCCAAGATTTGCACAACCCACGGCATAATGAATTCCATAACAATAACAAAAATTCCCAGAAAAAAGGCCAGAACCGAAATTGCTTTGGCGGCAAAATCCATGGCGTCGGCTTTGTTTTCGGTAACCAGTTTCTGCGACAGCATCGGCACAAAGGCAGAGGTAAAAGCACCTTCGGCAAACAGGCTTCGGAAAAGGTTGGGGAGCTTGAACGCGACAAAAAAAGCGTCAGAAACCAGCCCTGCGCCCAGATAGTTGGCGAGCACCATGTCGCGGAAGAATCCGGTAAATCGGGAAAGCAGCGTAAAGCCCCCGAAGGTGGCTATCGATTTGAATAAATTCATGATAAATTGTGACCTAATCGCATAATTAAGTAGATTTTAAGGGATTGTATATTATTATTTATCATAAAGAAAGCAAAAATTGTTGACATTTGCCGATAAAAAGGGCATTTTGCCGTTGACAAAAAAGATTGTTTTTGCGATAATAGACAAAAGAGAAGCAAGCTTATTTATGGAGAAAAACAATGAAAGAAGTTAAAAAAACAAGAGGGTTGGGGGGCGTGCTGCACGGCCTTGATTCTTTTGTCAGCCAAATTACCGATAAAGGTTTAGAGTTGGCCGAAGGGTCTAAAGTTTTGCAGCGGCATATGCCTGAAACATATAAGGGCATTAAATCTGCGCGGCAGATGTATGCCGACTATAATAAAGAAATTGCATCAGGAAAAGCGCGGACAGTTACCGGCAAAGCTGCCGTGGCTTTGGCACAGGTTGTTGACGGTTTGGGTAAAGACACAAAAAGCAAAGTATCAACTTTGCTCGGCAAAATAAATCCGTTCAAAAAGAAAGCGCCTGCGGTCGTTATGCCGACAGCGGACAGAAGCCGCTAAGCCGTTTTTATTCTCCATAAATAACCGTTCAAACTCCGGAATTTTTCCGGAGTTTTTTGTTGTCTTTTGGCGGCATGATAGAAAATAAAAAATCCCGAATATAAAATCCGGGATTTTGGGTATTACATTTCGCCGGGTTTTTGGCGGCGGCGGGCAATCGGGTCGAGAATCCGCTTGCGCAGGCGCAGCGTCTTGGGTGTGACTTCCAACAGTTCGTCTTCCTGAATATAAGACAAGCCCTGTTCCAGCGTCAGTTTGCGCGGCGGGATAAGGTCAATCGCCTCGTCTTTGCCGGCGGCGCGGATGTTGGTCAGCTGCTTGGCTTTGCAGGGATTGACTTCCAAATCGTTGGGTTTGGTATGCTCGCCGATAATCATGCCGACATAAACCGGCACGCCGGAATCGATAAACATCGGGCCGCGGTCTTGCAGTTTCCACAGAGAATAGGCAATGGCGGTACCGCTTTCGGAGGAAATCAGCACGCCGTTGCGGCGGCTGTCAATTTCGCCCTTATAAGGTTCATAGCATTTGAAAATGCGGTTCATAACGCCGGTGCCGCGCGTATCGGTCAGAAACTCCGAGTGATAGCCAATTAATCCGCGTGACGGGGCATTAAAAATCAAACGGACTTTGTTGCCGACCTGCGAGGGAATCATCTCGGTCATTTCAGCGCGGCGCTGTCCCATTTTTTCGACGACCGTACCGGAAAATTCTTCGTCCACGTCGACAACGACTTCTTCAATCGGTTCCAGCAGCCGGTTGTTCTCGTCTCGCTTCATCAAAACGCGCGGGCGTGAAATGGAAAGTTCAAACCCTTCGCGGCGCATGGTTTCAATCAGGACGCCGAGCTGCAGTTCGCCGCGTCCGGCAACTTCGAATGAATCCGAAGAGTCAGTACGCGAAATTTTGAGCGCAATGTTGCCTTCGGCTTCTTTGCAAAGGCGATCCCAAATCATGCGGGAGGTTACTTTGTCGCCTTCGCGTCCGGCCAAAGGCGAATCGTTGATGGAAAACGTCATTGCCAAAGTCGGCGGGTCGATGGGCTGAGCTTTGATGGCTTCGTTGACGTCAAAAGCGCACAGCGTATCGGCAACGGTGCCTTTGACAACGCCCGCGACGGCAACAATGTCGCCGGCATGGGCTTCGTTCAATGACTCGCGGTTGAGTCCGCGGTAGGCTAAAATCTTGCTGATGCGGACACGCTCGATTTCCTTGCTGTCGCCGTTGAGAACTTTAACCGTATCATTAACACGCAGCGTGCCGGACTGGATTTTTCCGGTCAGCAGCCGGCCGATAAATTTGTCGGCTTCCAGCGTGGTGGCCAGCATTGAAAACGGTTTGTCCGGATTACAGGCCGGTTCGGGGAAATAGGAACAAATCAGTTCAAACAGCGGCGACAGGTCTTTTTTCTCGTCTTCCAGCTCTTTGACAGCCCAGCCGTTGCGCCCGGAAGCATACAAAACCGGGAAGTCCAGCTGTTTGTCATTGGCATTGAGGCTGACAAACAAGTCAAAAACTTCATTCAAAACATCGTCGCAGCGGGCGTCGGCTTTGTCTGCCTTATTAATGACGACAATCGGGCAAAGGCCGAGTTTCAAGGCTTTGCCGAGGACGAATTTGGTCTGCGGCATAGGCCCTTCGGAAGAATCAACCAGCAAAACTACGCCGTCAACCATCGATAAAATGCGCTCAACCTCACCGCCGAAGTCCGCGTGACCCGGCGTGTCGACAATATTAATGTGGGTACCTTTCCAGTTGACCGACGTACATTTGGAAAGAATTGTAATACCGCGTTCCCTTTCCAAATCGTTGCTGTCCATCACGCAGGTTTCAACCTTTTGGTTATCTCTGAATGTGCCGCTTTGTTTCAGCAGTCCGTCTACCAATGTGGTTTTGCCGTGGTCAACGTGAGCTATTATGGCAATATTTCTCATATTCATTTTTGTTTTCTTCCCTAAATGGTCGTCATGCAGCATTGTGTACGCTTTTATGTACACGGCGTTGCAAAAATTGCTTTCGGCACGGCCGATTATGTAAAGAAAACGTCCGTGCCGCAAGATATTTTAATTTCTAAATTCGCCTTACAATACACTTTTGAAATTAAATTTCAATAATTTAGTGAAGAACAAACGTATTTTTTTTTGTTTTGGACAAAATAAATTTGCTTTTTGGCTGAAAGCGGTTATAATCTTTATATCTTCAGGTATTTACTTAAAACTTATTGTTTAACTTCAAATTTGTGATAAATGGAAAATTCTCATTTATTAGTTGCGGGCAGCGTATATCTGCTGGGGCTGGTTTGCTTCTTCGGTTATATTCTGCAAGAAATCGGTTGGCTGCGTAGCAAGGGCTTGCGGAAATTCAAACAAAGGATTTTTTACATGGTTTGGGCATGGAGCGTTCTTTGGTCAGCTGTTGTGAACTGGGCTGAGGGGTTGCCGCTCGGAATGATGCTGTTCTGGGGGCTGGCTTCTTTCTTTGCCGCCTGGTTTATCAAAGAGGGGCTGTTCCGCATTGCATGCGCTGTCCGCCGCCGAAAAAAACGCCGCTGTCGGCGCTGCTGACAGATACCAAAACGGGATTTCATCTAGTGTGAAATCCCGTTTCGGCGTTTTGGCGGATTATGCTCTTTTGCCGTAAGACAGCAGCTTGTTGCGGACAAAACCGCGCAGGCTGACTTCCGGCCTGGCGCCATAGTGGGTAATGATTTCCGCGGCGGCAATTGAGCCAATCATGGCACAGGTGCCGAGGCTGCGTTCCTGGGTCATGCCGTAAAGAAAACCGGCCGCATACAAGTCTCCGGCACCGGTGGTGTCAATTACATCGTCCGCCGGAACTTTTTCCGCCTCGACAAAAGTTTTGGTGCGCCCATTAACGACGACGGAACCTTTCTGTCCGCGGGTTATGGCTGCAATTTCGACCAGCGGCTTGATTTTATCCAGGCTTTCGTAAAAATCGTCTTCGCTGAAAAGAGCCTTGATTTCGTCTTCGTTGGCAAACAGTATGTCGACGTCTTCGCGAATAAACTCCAAAATATTTTCGCGGTTGCGCTCAATGCAGGTTGTGTCGGAAAGGGTAAAGGCAATTTTCCGGCCGTATTTATGAGCTATTTTACAAGCTTTGACCAGTGCGTCGCGGCAGCAGTCGGTATCCCACAGATAACCTTCAATGTAAGTAATTTTTCCGGCCTTGATGACATTTTCGTCAATATCGTCTTCAGTCAGGTAAACCGCCGCGCCGAGATATGTGAACATTGAACGCTGGGCATCAGGTGTAACCAACACGATGCTGCGGCCGGTGACGGGGCCTTCGGTTAACGGTTTGGTGAAAAAGTCAACGCCGGCGGCGCCGATGTCGCGGGTAAATTCCTGTCCGAGTTCGTCATCGTGAATCTTGCCGATAAATGCCGGTGCTCCGCCTAACGAGGCCAGGCCGGCAACGGTATTGGCCGCCGAGCCGCCGGGAACTTCGCGCTCGGGAACCAAATCGGCATAAATTTTTCCCGCATCTGCCGCGTCCAGCAGGGTCATGCAGCCTTTTGACAAATTCCGTTCTTTCAAAAAGCCGTCGCCGACTTTGGCCAGCACGTCGACAATTGCGTTGCCGATGCCGACAACGTCGTAGTAAGTGGTTTCCTGTATTCTGTTAATCATTTAGGTTCCTCGGATAATTGCTTGCAATAAATATTGCTGTTTAATTTAATTCATAAAAAGAATAAGTGCAATCATTAAAAAAGGCCTCTTTGACAAGAGGCCTTCAGAATCTTTCGATACGGAATTATTCGTTGGCGTTGGGCCAGTTTTTGGCGTTCTCGGCGTTGAATTTAATCCATTTTTCGTCAGCTTCATCTTCAGTGGTGATCGCTTCCTGCGGGCATTCGGAAATGCAAACGCCGCATTCAATGCAGGTATCGGGATCGACAACCAGCATGGTATCACCCTCGCGGAAAGCGTCTACCGGGCATACATCAGCACAGGATTTGCATTTGACACAAGCGTCATTAACAACAGAAACCATGTTTGTAACTCCAAAGTTAGTTAGTAAAAAATCTTTTTTAATTTACCGGGATTATTAAATAAATCAAGCATAAACTTGCAAAAGGCCAAAAGAATCTCTAAATATGCAGTAACATTAAAGATTTTAAGCTGGAGAAACAAAATGTCCGACAAAATGTCATTTCAGGCCGATGTCAGCAAAATGCTCGACATTGTAGTTAATTCTTTGTATTCGGAAAAGCAGATTTTTTTGCGCGAGCTTATTTCCAACGCGTCCGACGCTTGCGACAAGCTGAAATATCTGGCGCTGACGAATCCCGGCATTGCCAAAGACTCCGGACAGTTGAAAATTAAAATTACGCCGGATGCCAAGGCCAACACGCTGACGGTTTCGGATAACGGTATCGGCATGAACAAAGAAGACTTGATTAAGCATTTGGGAACAATTGCCAAATCGGGCACGGCCGAATTTGTCAGAAATGCCGCTGACAACGGCAGCATCTGCGATTTAATCGGGCAGTTCGGCGTCGGTTTCTATTCGGCGTTTATGGTTGCCGACAAAGTGGAAATCATAACACGGCGCGCCGGGGAAGACCAAGCCTGGAAGTGGGTTTCCAACGGATGCGACGGTTTTGAAATCAGCGAGGCCGAGCGCTCCGGCAACGGTACGGATATCAAACTGTTTCTGAAAAAAGACGACAGCAATTATACGGATACGATTTATCTGCGCCACATTATCCGTACTTATTCCGACCATGTCGAATATCCGATTGTTCTGGAACTGGGCGAAGCCGGGGAAGAAACCGTTAACAGCGCTTCGGCTTTGTGGACGCGCCATAAATCCGAGATTACCGAAGACCAGTATAAGGAATTTTATCATCATGTTTCCAAAAACTTTGACGATCCGTGGCTGACGCTGCACTTCAAGGCGGAAGGCAATATCGAATATACCGGGCTGTTGTATATACCGTCATCAGCGCCGTATGATTTGTTTCAGCCGGACAAGAAAAACGGCCTGAAGCTCTATGTCAACAAGGTGTTTATCAGCGATAAGATTGAGGAGCTGATGCCGAATTATCTGCGCTTTGTCCGCGGCGTGATTGATTCGGCTGATTTGCAGCTGAATATTTCGCGCGAGATGCTGCAACACAGCGCGTTAATTGAAAAAATTAAACACGGCACGGTTTCGCGTCTGCTTAAAGAGCTTAAAAAACGCGCCAAAAATTATGATGATTATATGACGTTTTGGAAAAATTTCGGAATTGTTCTCAAAGAAGGCATTTACGAAGATTTTTCCAATCGCGAGGAAATTGCCGGGTTAAGTTATTTTTATTCGACGCATGACAAAGAAAAGCTGGTCAGCCTGGACGAATATATTGCACGCGCGCCGGAAGGGCAGAAGACCATTTATTATATCACCGGGGATAATATCGACGTTTTGCGCAATAATCCGCAGCTTGAAGCCTTTGCCGAGAAAGGCATTGAAGTTCTGCTGATGAATGAGCCGATTGACGAGTTTTGGCCGCAGGTTTTGCCGAATTATAAAGGTTTTGCCGTCAAACATATTGCCCAGGCTGAGGACATGAGTTTTGAACGCAGCGGAAACAAGGCTGACGAGGGCAGCCTGGCTAAACTGACGGAACTGATGAGCGGCTGGTTTAAGGATGAAGTCGGCAAAGTTGTGACTACGGAAAAACTGACAAAATCGCCGGTCAGCCTTAAGGTTGAGGACGGGCAGATGAGTTTGCATCTGGAACGCCTGATGCGCAGCCACCAGCAGCAGACGGCCTTTGCCAGCACGCGGATTTTGGAAATCAATCCTTATCACCCGCTGATTATCAAGCTGGCGGATATGACGGCGGACGATGCCAAGAAAGCGGAAGTTGAGGATATTTCATGGCTGCTGCTGGACGAGGCGAAGATTGCCGAAGGCGAGGCGGTATCCAATCCTTCGCGCTTTAATGAGAAGCTTAGCGAATATATATTGCGTGCATTATAACTTAAAACCCGGCTTTCAGCCGGGTTTTTGTTGATTATTCGCGTTCGATTTCTGTACGTTGTTTGATATTCATACGCTCGTGAAGCGGTTTGATGAAAAACGCTACGGCATTCAGCGCAGCCTGTGCTTCCTGCGGGAATATGCGGGCGAGGCGAATCATGACTTCCTCCTTATTGTCATATCCCAAAGACTGATGACCCAAAGCATCTACCAGGTCATTAAAATTGTCAAAAACAGCAATTCCCGTCACTTCGCAATTTAGTTTTTCGGATGTGGATGAGTTGCACATTTCAAGGACATCGTGCAATTTGATTTGTTGGGCTTTCTTGTCCAGTAAATGAACGCCGATTTTGCGGGTTCCGTTTTTAATTTTGTTGAAAGAGAATTCGTGAACAGGAATAGAGTATTTCATGGGCACCTCATTTTTTATATCGGTATTATAGCAAATGGTTGATGAATGTCCATGGAATAAAATAGAAATTTGCGCACGGTTCTAATTTAATAAAAAAGCCACCGTGAAGGTGGCTTTTTTATATTAATAGTTTAACTGGGTTTGTGTGTAGGGCGTTTATCAGAGCCAACTCCTGCGGGTTACACTGAATGGTCGCTTCAGGATACAAAAAAACATCTGAGATTTTAATGTCTCAGATGTTTTTTTATTTAGTTTGTAGATACGGTCACCTGATGTGCGTGTCTTTATAAAACGCAACCACACCGGCAAGCAGTGCGCAGATGAGAGTAAATATACCACTGGCAATCCTCCAGTTATCGCCAAATCCCGACCACCAACTGACTATGCCTTTTCCGCGAAGCGAGTTTTTCCCGTAACAATCGTACTCCTTACCCACTTCCGAAAGGCCTTGAGCAAAATCCAAATTGGCTCTTTTGCCGTCCTTGGATATTCGCTGTGCCGTTTCCCGAAAAGCTGCATCATCAGTAATACTGACAATCTTGACATTGGCGAAAAAGTCTCCTGCAAAGTAGCCGCCCCAATGAGATTCTCCGCCTTCTTTCTGGCATATTTTCAGAATCTTCACTTTAGCTACCGGCTCCTCAATCACATAGCGAAATAATGTAATACAGAAACCGCCAGCTGCAAAGAATACCAAGACAACACTTACCAGAGCAACACTCGCAATTAATTTTTTTATTTTCATAGTTCTAATGCCACCTACTTTACTCAGCGGACTTTATTAAATTTGTATTTTCTTTAAAACTTATCACATATTATCTTTGACAAATCGGTAAATAATAGCAATACGTTTAAGAAAGAAAAGTTCTAACTAAACAAACTATGATTTACATAAAGGCCTAAAATAATACGGAATACAATTGAAGTATACCATAATTTGTCTATCTAAACAATAGAAAAGTGTCTAATTGGTTGATTTAGGCGGTAAAAAAGCCACCGTGAAGGTGGCTTTATAGAGAAAGATTTATCATTGCAAAGCAATGATGAAGGGATTACTCCGCTTGCGCTTCGTTCACTGCGGCAATCGGCTAAGCCGACCGGCATACTTCGTCTGCCTTTGCCTTGTAGTCGGACCCTCTTTCCGGGGCCGAACCCTTCAGACCGCTTTAAAACACAAAAACGACCGTTAAGGTCGTTTTTGTGTTTTAATGGAGCGGGCGAAGGGATTCGAACCCTCGACATCAACCTTGGCAAGGTTGCGCTCTACCCCTGAGCTACGCCCGCATCGGTAGAACGAGATACTTAATAGCATAGTCCAAAAAAAATGCAAGTACTTTTTTTGACTTTTTTCTACTTTTTTTGACTTTTTTCTTTATTTTGTGACGGTTTCCGTTACGGAAAGTATTTCTTCGGGAATGAGGTTATTATTGCCGGTTAGCCGGATATTGTATGCCAAGACCGCGATAAAGACGACAACGGCGGTTATTCGCAGCAGCATGATTATTTTGCGGTTGCCTTTAAAGGGGATATGGTGCGGTCCGTTATTAACAAAAAGCAGTTCGCCAAAGACCCAGACTGCCACAATAAGCAGCGGAATATACAAAAACCACGGCGATACCAGCGTCAGCGACAGCTGAACCAACGCGCGCCCCCAATATCCAGCGTAAAAATTATGCAAACCCAATGTTCCCAAAAACCAAGCCAGCACAATGTAGATTATACCGTTTTTGGCATGGGCGGGGTCATCGCGTTTTAATATCAGGGCGGCAAGCCGCTTTTTTTCGTCAACGTATTCTTCTTCGGTAATATGCCCGTCATCTTTGAGCTGTTTGAGTTTTTCGGCATCCAACATTCTGCTCTCCTTTTGTCTTAGCTTTTCTAATATAAACGTTATTTGACTTTTTCCAAGCATAAAAAATCCCTGCCGCAAGACAGGGATTTTTTTATGGAGAACATTATCAGGTTAGAAGCCCATTCCGCCAGGCATTCCGGCCGGAGCAGCAGCTCCGCCGCAATGGCAGTCTTTCTGAGGCGCTTCGGTAACCATGGCTTCGGTGGTTATCAGCAGGCTGCCGACAGAGGCCGCGTCCTGCAAAGCGGTGCGGACGACTTTGGTCGGGTCGATAATGCCGGCTTTGACCATGTCGGTATATTCGCCGCTCTGGGCATTGTAGCCGTAATTAACATCCGAACTTTCGAGAAGTTTGCCGGCAACAACAGCACCGTCAACACCCGCATTTTCGGCAATCTGGCGAATCGGTGCCTGAGTGGCCTTACGGATAATTTCAATACCGACTTTCTGGTCCTGATTCTCAGGCTTGAGGGAATCCAGGGCTTTTCCGGCATAGAGCAGCGCGCAGCCGCCGCCGGCGACAACGCCTTCCTTAACCGCTGCGCGGGTGGCGTTCAGCGCGTCATCGATGCGGTCTTTCTTTTCTTTAACTTCGACTTCGGATGCGCCGCCGACTTTGATGACGGCAACGCCGCCGGACAATTTGGCCAGACGTTCCTGCAATTTTTCGCGGTCGTAGTCCGATGAAGTATCTTCAATCTGTTTGCGAATCTGGTTGGCACGCGCTTCAATCAAATCCTTTTCGCCGGCGCCGTCAATAATAGTGGTGTCGTCTTTGGAAATTTCAACGCGTTTGGCCGAACCCAGCATATCGAGGCTGACGTTTTCCAGCTTCATGCCCAGTTCTTCGGAAATAACCTGTCCGCCGGTCAGAACGGCGATGTCTTCCAGCATGGCTTTGCGGCGGTCGCCGAAGCCCGGAGCCTTGACGGCGCATACTTTAAGGCCGCCGCGGATGCGGTTGACAACCAGAGTAGCCAAAGCCTCGCCTTCAATATCTTCGGCAACGATAACCAGAGCGCGGCCGGACTGGACAATTGTTTCAAGAACCGGAATCAGCGGCTGGAGTGTGGAAATTTTCTGGTCATAAAGCAAAATGTAAGGCGCTTCATATTCGCAGGTCATTTTGTCGGCGTTGGTGATGAAGTAGGGCGACAAATAACCGCGGTCAAACTGCATGCCTTCGACAACGTCCAATTCAGTTTCGAGGCCTTTGGCATCTTCAACGGTGATAACGCCTTCATTGCCGACTTTTTCCATAGCGCGGGCAAGATATTCGCCGATGGTGCGATCGCCGTTGGCCGAAATGGTGCCGACCTGAGCGATTTCTTCAGAAGTCTTAATGGCAACCGAGCGGGATTTGACATCGGCAACAACGGCTTCGACAGCCATGTCAATGCCGCGTTTCAGATCCATCGGGTTCATGCCGGCGGCAACGGCTTTGCAGCCTTCTTTGATAATGGCTTCGGCCAAAACAGTTGCGGTAGTGGTGCCGTCACCGGCTTTGTCGGCGGTTTTCTGGGCGACTTCCTTGACCAGCTGGGCGCCCATGTTTTCAAATTTGTCTTCCAGTTCGACTTCTTTGGCTACCGAAACGCCGTCTTTGGTGATTTTCGGCGCGCCGTAGGATTTGTCGAGAATGACGTTGCGGCCTTTGGGACCTAAGGTGACTTTGACGGTTTTGGCCAGTGTTTCAACGCCTTTGAGCATTTTTGCGCGAGCGTCGGTACCGAATTTAATGTCTTTTGCAGCCATAACTTTATTCCTTTCTATCTTATTCTTCTACAATTGCTAAAATGTCGGCTTCTTTGACAATCAGGCGCTCTTCGCCGTTGAGCTTGATTTCGGTGCCTGACCATTTGCCGAACAGAACCTTGTCGCCGACTTTGACGCTCATCGGGACAATCTTGCCGTCTTCGGCGCGAAAGCCGTTGCCAATGGCTTCAACAATACCTTCGCTGGGTTTTTCCTTGGCCGTATCGGGAATGATAATTCCGCCGGCAGTCTTTGTGGTTTCTTCCAATCTTTTTACCAAAACGCGGTCATGTAATGGTGTGACTTTCATGTTTATTAACTCCATTTGGTTATAGTATTTTTATCTATTTGCTTAGTTAGTTATTCAAATCGGCGATGTCAAGCCGATGTGCATAAATTTCTGAAAGAATTACAAAAAAAGCTCTCCGCGGAGAGCTTTTTTCAGGATATATTATTTTCGCATGTCCATTATTTGCAGTATGGCGCTGGTTACAAAGCTGACAACCAGCAGGAACGAGAAGATCACCACAGTGCCGAAGAACAGCCAGGCGTGCGGGAAAACCAGCATAACCGGGCGGGCAATGCCGGAAGCCCAGCCATCCAGCGTAAAGACCTGCAGCAGAGTAAACATCGACGAACCGAGACTGGCAAAGCTGCCGAAAACATCGCCGTACAGACTCATGGCGATAATGGCAAAAACATAGAAGAAAACGGCAAAAATACCCAAAAAAGAAGCGAATGTCGGCAACAGGGCGATGAAAACTTCGACAATGTTATGCATTTTTGAAAAACGGTGAATGTATTTCAGAAGGCGGAACAGGCGGAATGTTCTGAGCACGATAAAGGCGCTGGCTGCGGGAACGGAAGATACGGCAACAATAATGAGGTCAAAAATGTTCCAGCCCGAAGTAAAGAAGTTTTTCTTGAGCGCATAGATTTTGAGGAACATTTCGACAATAAAAATGCCCATGAACAAACGGTCGAGCAGAAACAGGCCGTTAGAAAAATAAAAGCCCATGTTGCCGGAAGCCAGAAAACCGATGACGACGGCATCAAGCAGAATGATGCTCATAATAAACATGTCAAAATTAAAGCCGGTAACCAATTTGGCAAGACGGCGCTGGTCATCACGATAAAACAGTCGGCCACGGATGTTTCCGGCCAGTTTGTTGATTTTGGAAGTTTGGGGCTGTGATTTTGACTTGGATTTGGCAACCATGTTTTTATCCTTCAAAATTAAAAGTTTAGCCTATTGTAACTTAAAAAAAGCAGATTGCAATAATTATTGCGGCAAATGCAAGCGCCGGCCCAAAAGCAATGGCCTTTTGTCGGCGGAGCAGCGCAATGACTAATTGTCCGGCCGAAGCGAGTGCTATTGTGTAAAGCAAGCCTTCCAGCCCCAGCCAGGCGCCTATTGCGGCCAGCAGTTTAATATCGCCGCCGCCAAAAGCGTCGCGGTTTTTCCAGACCAAGGCAAGAGCCGCCAATGAGGGCAGAAAATAACCCGCAGCGGCGCCGAGAGCACTGTCCGGGGCAATCGTAAAGCCGATATTCCATGCTGCCGCAAAGAATCCGAGGATGAGCAGCGGTATAGTCAGAAGATCAGGCAACAGGAATATCCGCCAGTCAATTTCGGCCAGCAGCAGAAGAATCCATAAAAAAGCAAGCTTTACGCAAATATTTTCGACGCCGAAGCGGTCGTAAAACAAGTAACTTAAGGCGGCTGTGAGCAGGCCGCTCAGTAGCGCGCGCCACAGGTACGTTTTATAAACAGGCGATTTCAATATGCGGCGGGCGTTTTTTGAAGGCTTGACAATCTGCCACAGCGCAAAGGCAAAAGATGCCGGCATAAATTTGGCAAAGCGGCGCGCCGTATAAGGGATAAACAGTCCGAATACAAAGCCGGATAAAGCGTATAGCATAATATTCTCCATGATAAATTTGTTACAGATTAGCAGATTTTGATTAATAAATTCATAATCCTAACCTTTTTTAAGTAATTCGCGGGCATAATCTGGTTATAAGCTTCAAGTCAGGGAGAATCGACAGATGAAAAAAGTTTTGGCCTTTGACATCGGCGGTACCAAAATCGCCTATGCCATAATTGATGAAAACGGGAATTTTACCAATGAAATTGTTAAAGTGACTACTCCTAAAACTTCCGAGGGAATTTTTGAATTTTTTAAAACCGTTATCAAAGGGCTGGAAGATGAAATTGACGGTGTGTCGATTGCGACAGCCGGAGCCGTCAATAACGACAATACCCAAATTATCAGCCACGTCGGCAATTTGCCGGAAGGGTATAATCAGCTTGATTTTATGCAATTGACGACTAAGCCGCTGTTGTTGGAAAACGATGCCAATTCCGCCGCATGGGCCGAGTTTAAGCTCGGTGCGGCGCGCGGAACGAAAGACGCTGTGGTGCTGACGCTCGGAACCGGAGTTGGTTCGGGGATTATTGTTAACGGCAAGCTGCTGAAAGGAAAATCGGGCGCGGCAGGGGAGATGCATGTGCGTTTTGATTTCGGGCATCAGCGCAAATGTACCTGCGGCCTGTGGGATTGTCTGGAAACCTATGTTTCGGGCAATGCATTGACAACAGACGCAAAGCTCTACATGAAAGAGGATATGACCAGCTATGACGTTATCCGCGGCCTGAAAGACGGAGACAAACAGGCGCGCGAGGCTTTTGACCACTGGCAGACCTGTCTGGAAAACACGTTGGTTTTGATGGGCAATTTGTTCGATCCGGAAGTGATTGTGCTGTCCGGTTCAATGGCACAATTTGTTGAGTATGAAAAAGTTAACCGGGAAGCTAACGAGGATATTTTAACGCCGCCGTTTGTCCTAAGGCAAGCCGAATTTGAGAATAATGCCGGAATGCTCGGAGCTGCTTTGCTGCTTATGGAAAAACTGAAATAAGGACAAATGATGATAGATTTGGTCGTATGTCTGCTGCTGCTTTTGGGAATCTCGGCCTGCGTGGCCGAAGTGTACTTCGTGGTAGCCTACGCACATTCGGATTTCGGCGAATATCCGCCGTTTTTTCCGTCGTTCGGGCGAATGAAAAAAATCTGTTTGCGTGAAGCGCGGGAGATTTTGGCACAATCCGAAAAGCCTTTGAAAGTTATTGATTTGGGATGCGGCAGCGGCAGTCTGATTATACCGCTGGCTAAAGAATTTCCCCAGCATGAATTTTGCGGATATGATTGGGATGTGGTGCCGTTCTCGATTGCGTCGTTTCGGGCGCGGCATATTAAAAATGTCCAGTTGTTTTGCCAGGATTTTACCAAGGCCGAATACGGGGATGCTGATGTCGTGTTGATTTTCGGCGGAAAAAAACTGTTTGCCAATTGGGGAAACGATTTGGCAGCCGGGCTAAAAAACGGCGCCACGGTTATATCTGAGGCTTTTCCGATACTCCAGCTTAAGCCGGAACAAGAGATAGAAGCACCTTCATACGGAATGCCGTTAAAGGTGTATACTTATCGGATTAATAAAAAAAGTCTTGCAAAATAAAAATAAAAACTTTAATACTAAGGCCGAGGTAATTACCGGTGCCTTTTGTGCAAATTATTTTGAAAAAAATATATAATGGATGAGTGGCAGAGAGGCTGAATGCGCGCGACTCGAAATCGTGTATACGGGGTGACTCGTATCGGGGGTTCAAATCCCTCCTCATCCGCCAATTAAAA
>JAHALQ010000035.1 GCA_018362935.1 Pseudomonadota bacterium
AAGTGACCGAAGCGGAGTTGTTGAGCGCAGATAAGCGCGAAACTTACGGAGCAAGAAGAAACTGTCCAAGAACAGCCCGGGTTATTCGACATGCAGGCACGCTTATATCGGCAGCTCCCCAACAGAGGAGTTTTTATATTTGCTATAAAGGAGCTACGACACTCCGCTGCGGCCACCCGCCGCAAGCAAGGCCAGTATAAAAGAGAAAATCTAATTATTCAAGCAATAACAAATTACAAATGATAATCTCTAATCACATAAAAAAAGCCCCTCATCCGAGGGGCTATTCTTATTTCTTTTGTTCCTGATATTTGAAGAACTGGTATATATGAGCGTAAAAAGACGCCTTCAGGCAGGAATCTGCCAGCGAAACGGCAATCACCACGATAATAAAAACTTCGTTTAACAAATAGTTATCAACGCCGATTACCTTATACAACCAGTTTAAC
Source organism: Pseudomonadota bacterium (assembly GCA_018362935.1). Taxonomy (GTDB): domain Bacteria; phylum Pseudomonadota; class Alphaproteobacteria; order RF32; family CAG-239; genus CAZU01. The sequence goes on from JAHALQ010000035.1 coordinate 450, forward strand.
AGCAGAATAAATATGCCGCAGGGAACCATCATCAAAAACTGCCCCCAGAAAATGCGGTTGCTGTTGCCTTTGGCCAGCTGAAAGACCTTTTTCAGGCTGAAAGTCTTGTCTTCCCGGCATCGGGAAAAATCATGCCGTATAATATCATAAGAATTATGCTCGGCACGGCAATCAACAGCACCATAAAAATACTGAACAGGATATATAAAGCCATAGAACGCAGAAAACTTCCCCAGCCCATGGCCGTCGTTTTATAAACGACATTGCGGCAATAAAGAATAATCGCCGCGACTGAAATCAGCATCAGCAGAAAGGTTGACGCGCTCTGCTGCCAGGTCTGGGCACAGTCAATGCCGCGCATGGCGCATAATGTGGGAAAGTTTGTGAACATGTCAAACAGGACAACAACAAAACCCAGCGTTGCCAGTCTGGCATAGAGGCTGAAATTTTCAAAAAAATATTTAAAACTGCGGGTAACGGTTTCAATTAACGGGAGTTTTACCTCGGCTGGCGTATCGGTCATGTTAATCCTTTCCAAATAAGAATTTTTTTTGCAGATAACAGTAATTGACGAAGAACATTACATTCAGCAAGACAACAAGATTAAAGACATATTCTGCAACAATGGTAATATAAAACGTATTTTCCGAAGCGACAAGCCTAAAATTGTTTACCACCGAATTCAATGAGAAAATAACCACGCAAAACAACAGCGCAAAACTCGACAAAAGGCGCAGGCCGTTGCCTGAGGTGTTGCGCCACAACTGCCGCAGCGGCGGAAATTTCCTGTTCTCCATGACAAAAGGAAACAAGCTGTAAAAACGCAGCAACACAAACGGAACCAAAAAGCCCAGAGAAACAACGGCAAAATAAGACAACTCAATCCGCCAGTCGGGGTTCGGCACACGAATGTATAACAAATAAGCCGACAGCATCGAAAGCAGATTGAGGAAGATATACAACAGATAAGCCGCAATCATTTTGAAATCGGCTTTTTGCGGCCGAAGCAGCCAGTTCCATGAAAAAGCGGCGCCGCCATAGCAATACTGATACAGCCGGACGCTGAACATTGCCGTCAGCCACAGCCCCAGTCCGCGCGCAGCCAAATACGCGGCCGGATTGCTGCTGCACATTTGCGGCAGGCTGTTATTTTCAAAAGGACACATCATATTTTGCTTCAAAATCAGGAAGATAAGCGTCATTAACAATGCGAAAATTCCGCCGGTTGCAAAAAATTTGCGGCTGTTGTCAATAAAAAGGTTATAAGGGCCGAACAGCAGACCGATAACCGGAAACTTTGCCGGTTCTGGTTCAGGCGCAGGCTGCGGTTCGTCCGCCTTATTCTGCTGTTTGTCATACCATTGATTAAGTTTTGACCACAAAGTTTTCATCGTTATATTTCCTTAACTGAAGTAATCCCCGCGAGTGAACGTATCTGGCTCAAAACATCGCCGTAAAGGGCATAACCGCCCTTAAGTTCAATGCGGATATCCCAATTATCGTTGTCTGGTTTGATATATATTTTATTTTTACCGTTTCTATCTTTGTTTAATATCCGGCCGAGCTGGCTGACCGCGCTGATGTCTCCGATACTGATTTCCAGTCCGTTGGCCACATCGGAAATGGCTTTGTCGAGCGTATCGACGCTGTTAATCATCACGCGGGGATTGCCCTCGTCATTCTGCTTGTCTATGGTCACGCTGACCAGCAGCGGCAGTCCGGATTTGATTGTTTCTTCATAACGCGCCAGTCCTTCGGAAAACAACAGGCCTTCAAAATTGCTGGTGCCGTCGGAAATTTCCAGAAAGGCATATTTATTGCCGTTTTTGGAAATGCGTTTTTGGAACGAGTTGACGCATCCTGCCAGTTTGGCGCGGATGTTGTCGCCGGTGCGGATTCCCTGAAAAACCTCGCTGCATTTTTTAACCCCGAGCCGTTCCATACCGCGGGCATAGCTGTCAAGCGGATGCGCCGACAGGTAAAAGCCGATGGCTTCGGCTTCGAGTTTGAGACGTTCCAGTTCCGGCCAGTCCGCCTGCTCGCCCAGTTTGACCTTGGATTGCAGTTCTTCAGAGCCGAACAATGACGATTGGGCGCTGGTCTTAAGTTCGGTTGCAGCGGAAATATGCTGGACAATCGTGTCGATATTGGCAAACAGTTTGCCGCGGTTTTTATCAATACTGTCAAAAGCGCCGGCCTTAATCAGCTGCTCGAGCTGGCGGCGGTTGATCTGCTTGGCGTCAATACGGTGAATAAAGTCGGAAATATCTTTGTAATTGCCGCGGGCTTTGCGCTCGGCTTCAATCGCTTCCATATTGGCGGCGCCGACGCTCTTGATGGCGGCTAGTGCATAGCGGATATTGCCGTCTTCGACCGAGAAATCGGCGTCGGATTTGTTAATGTCCGGCGGCAGCACCTTAAAGCCCATTTTCTTGCATTCCTCTTTATAAAAGAGAAGCTTGTCGACGTTGGTAATATCCAAAGACATAACCGCGCACATAAACTCGACCGGATAATGCGCCTTGAGGTAAGCCGTTTGGTAGGAGATAAGCGAATAAGCGGCGGCGTGTGATTTGTTAAAACCGTAGGAAGCAAATTTTTCCATCTGGTCGAAAATTGCTCCGGCAACCGATTCCTCAATGCCGTTTTTGACCGCGCCTTCCATAAACATCTTGCGCTGTTTGGGAATCTCGTCGCGCATTTTCTTACCCATAACCTTACGCAGCTTGTCGGCGCCGCCCATGGTATAGCCGCCGAGCGCGCGGGCGATGTTCATAACCTGTTCCTGATAAATCATAATGCCGTAGGTTTCTTTCAGGATAGGCTCAAGCTGGGGGTGCAGGTAGGTAATTTCTTCTTCGCCGTGTTTCCGCTTAATGTAGCTCGGGATATTGTCCATCGGGCCGGGGCGGTACAGCGAAACGATAGCGATAAGGTCTTCAAAACGGTCGGGCTTGATTTGTTTGTGAACGTCTTTCATGCCCGGAGATTCAAATTGGAAGACTGCGGTAGTATCGCCGCGCTGGAGCATTTCATAAGTCTGTCTGTCATCCAGCGGCACTTTGTCAATGTCCAAATCAATGCCCTGCGTCTTCTTAATCCAGTCAACCGCGCGCTTGATAACGGTCAGGGTTTTCAGTCCCAGAAAGTCAAACTTAATCAGCCCGGTTTCTTCGACGAATTTCATGTCATATTGCGTAACCGGCATATCGGCGCGCGGGTCTTTATACAGCGGCACCAGCTGTTCCAGCGGACGGTCGCCGATAACCACGCCGGCGGCATGCACGCCGGAATGGCGATACAGCCCTTCCAGTTTCATGGCGATGTCAAAAAGCTTGTTGACCTGCGGGTCGTCGCGGCGCATTTCCTCCAGCTCGGGCACTTGGTCGAGCGCTTCCTGCAAAGTCGGGTTTTTGCCCTGAACGCCGGGCGGAATCATCTTGGAAATGCGGTCGGCCTGCGAATAGGGCATTTGCAAAACGCGGGCAACGTCGCGGATAACCGCTTTGGATTGCAGCTTACCATAAGTGATAATCTGCGCCACATGGTCAAAACCGTATTTGTTTTGCACATATTCAATCGTCTTGGCACGGTTTTCCTGACAGAAGTCGACGTCGAAGTCGGGCATGTTGACGCGTTCGGGATTCAAAAAACGCTCAAACAGCAAATCAAGTTTCAACGGGTCAAGGTCGGTAATCTTCAAAGACCAGGCGACAATCGAGCCTGCGCCCGAACCGCGCCCCGGGCCGACCGGCACGCCGTGGGTTTTTGACCATTGAATAAAGTCCGAAACGATGAGGAAGTAACCGGGGAACCCCATTTTTTTGATGACGCTCAATTCGTATTCCAGACGGGCATAATATTTCTCGTCAAGCTCTTTTTTCTGCTCGTCGGTCATGCCTTCAAAATAAACATGCGCGCGCATGCGTTCGTCAAGCCCTTTACGCGCCTGCTGGTCGATATAATCGTCCTGACTCATACCGCCCGGACATTCAAAAATAGGCAGCAACGGGTTGACTTTAGTCGAAAGATAACTGCATCGTTTGGCAATATTGACGGTATTTTGCACGGCCTCGGGCAAATCAGCGAACAATTCGACCATCTCGGCTTCGGAACGCAGGCGGTTATTCGGCGAAAACTTTTTGCGGTTGTCATTGGCGACATATTCGGCGGCAGCAATGCAAACCAGCGCGTCATGCGCCTCATACATATCGACGTCAAAGAAAAACGCCTCGTTGGTGGCAACCAGCGGAATATTGTATTTATAGGCGAGGTCGATAAATTTGTCTTCGGTCTGGCGTTCGGTTTCCAGCCCAATGCGCGATATTTCCATATAAAAACGGTCGCCGAAAATCTGCTGAAGTTTCTGCGTCGTTTCTTCCGCCTCGGCGGTGCGGTTTTCCAGCAGCAGGCGGCCGATTTGCCCTTCCACGCCGCCGCTCAGGGCAATCAGCCCCTCATGATAATTTTCCAAATCGGAAATTTTAATCTGCGGTTTTTCGTTGCTTTGCGGATTATCGAGGTAGGACAGTTTCATAAGGTGCATTATGTTGGCATAGCCGGTATCGTTCTGTACCAGAAGCACAATTTTGTCCGGGTCGATAATGCGCCCTTTGGATTTCAGAACATCGTCGGCATCGGGATTGCGCAGATAAAACTGGCAGCCCAAAATCGGCTTGATACCCTCGTCGGACGCATATTTTGAAAAAGCCTTGCCGCCGAACATGTTGGCCGTGTCGGTAACGGCAACGGCCGGAACATTCATGTCATGGAGTTTATGAATCAGCGCCGGAACTTTCATTGCCCCTTCGGATAATGAATAAGCAGTATGTACGCGCAGATGTATAAACTTAGGCTCGGCCATGGTGACTCCTTTAAACTGCGTTTATCATAAACGTTTTCCCTGCGGCAGACAACGAAAATCTGCGAATTATCAGCCATCAGCGGGCAAAAAAATTTAATTGCAAATTAAGAAATGTCTTTTATACTGGCTTTGCTTTCGGGTATTCCGGAAGTGGAGCATAGAAACTCCTTCCAAGAAATAAGAACAACTCCTGTTTGGGGAGCCGGGGATATAAGCATGCCTGCATGTCGAATAACCCGGGCTGTTCTTGGACAGTTTCTTCTTGCTCCGTAAGTTTCGCGCTTATCTGCGCTCAACAACTCCGCTTCGGTCACTT